>DASREC010000135.1:0-7720 GCA_035652295.1 Polyangia bacterium | reverse complement strand
GCCTCGGCGCCGCGCTCGGCCTCGAGCAGCGCCGAGCCGAGGTTGAAGCGCAGGATCGCCGAGCGCGGCTGAATCGCCGCCGCGCGCGTGAACGCCGGCACCGCGTCGGCCGGCCGCCCGTCGCGAAACAGCGCCAGCCCGAGCAGGCGCCACGCCTCGCCGTCCGCCGGCGCGCGCCGCGCCGCCCGCGCCGCCGCCTCGCGCGCCGCTTCGAAATCTTTCGCGTCGAGCGCCGCGCGCGCCTCGGCCACGAGCTCCGCCACCGGCTCGTGCCGCAGCCGCGCCGCCGCGTCGGCCGCCAGCTCGACGGGCGCGCGCGCGTCCCCGCCGTGCGCGGCGAGCACCGAGATCACGAGCGAGGCGGGCAGCGAGATCAAACGCCCGGCATTTTACAGGGTATCGGGCCGGGTATCTCTACGGGTGTACGTGGCGGGGCCGCTCGGTGCGCTCCGGCGTGCCCGAGCCGCGCTCGCGGTGCGACGAGCGCCAGTGTTGCGGCTTGGCCTCGGGCGTCACCTGGCCTTTTTTGTCGGGGGGCTGCACCGTCGAGAGCGGCGGGCGCTGGCTCTTGAGCTCGGAGGGCGGCTGCGGGTCGACGTGCTGCTTCTCGGGCGGCGCTTGCTTCATGCGCGAGATGACGTCGTCGATCTGCGCCTTGTCGTCCAGCACCTCGACGGTGGCCTTGGGCTTGACGCCCGAGCGCGGATCCTGCGCGCGCGCGACGCCACCGAGCGCCGCCGCGAACACCAACGCGAGCGCCACGCGCCTCATGTCGTCACCTCCAGCCATACTACGTGCGTCAGATCCAGATCCGGCCCGACGGCGTGCGCCACCACGCGATAGCGGCCGGCGCGCGGGCCCTTGACGGCGATCGGGATCGGGTTCGAGCCGCGCTCGAGCTTGCCGGTCCAGCGGAACGTGCGCTCGGCGAGCTGCTGGCCGCCCGAGTAGAAGCGCAGCCCGTCGGGGAGCATCAGCTCGAAGCTGACGTCGTCGACCTCGCGTTCGGCGACGAAGTCGATCTTCACCAGCGCCACCTTGCTCTCCGGCACGCGCGCCGCGATCACCGGCGACGGCGCGCTTGCGGCAAAATGCCGCAGCCCGGCGAAGGTGCCGCCCGCCGCCAGGAGCGCCGAAAGCGCCGCCGCCGAAGCGGCGAAGCTGAACGGGCGCAGCGCCAGCCGGTCGCGCAGCCGCCGCCACCGCGAGCGCTCCGGCGGCGCGGCGGCCACCAGCTTGCGGTGCAGCTCGAGCGCGAACCCGTCGGGCAGCGGCTCGGCGCCGGCGCGCCGGCACAGCGAGATGGTCGCCTCCAGCTCGGCCAGCTCCTCGCCGCAGCTCACGCAGCCGCGCGCGTGCTCGCGCACCTCTTCGGCGCGCGCGCCGTCGAGCTCGCCGCCCGCCACCTCGGGCAACACCTCACGAGCCGAAGCGCAGTTCATGGCGACTCCTCCTTGCGACGGCGAAACAGCGCGGCCTTGAGCGCGTCGCGCCCGCGGTTCAGCCGCGACTTCACGGTTCCGATGGGCAGCGACAGCGCCTCGGCGATCTGATCATAACCGAGTCCCTGCACGTCGCTCATCGTCACCACCACGCGAAACGCCTCGGGCACGTCGCGCAGCGCGCGCATCAGCAGCCGGCGCGACTCTTTCTCCAGCAGGCGATCCTCGGCGTTGGCCGCGTCCTGCAGGTGCTCGACGTCGGCGCGGTCGAGCGGCTGTTCGAGCGCCTGCTCGCGCCCGGCGCGGCTCTTCACCGCGTCGAGGTACGTGTTCTTGACGATCGAGTACAGCCACGTCGAGAACGCCGATTGAAAGCGAAAGCCGCCGATCGAGCGATACACCTTGACCAGCGCGTCCTGCGCCAGGTCCTTGGCCTGCTCGCGATCGCCGGTGAACGCGAACGCGAAGGTGAACACCTTCGCCTGGTGCTCCGCGATCAGCCGCTCGAACGCGGCCACGTCGCCCTCGCGCGCGCGCTCCACCAGACCCGCAACTTCGTGCGGGGCCAGCGCCGAACGCGCCGCCACGGGCTTGTGGACCGGCATCTCCGTGCTCTCCCTCACATCGTGAGACGAGGCTCGCTCGCGTTGGGTTCCCATGGGACGCAAGGACGAATGATAGCGCAGTCGAATTCACGACAGCGCTGTCCGATTGCCGGCGCGTGGTCGGGACGCAACCTCGCAAGACTTCGTGCGCGCAAAGGTGGCCCGGCGGCTGCTACGTGGCTCATCGCTGCCGTTCGTGGGGAGGAATGAACATGTCGCGTGTCGCCCGCTCGTGCGCCCTGGTTGCGTCGCTCGTCTCGGGGATGGCCTTTGGCCAGGAGCCCGACGAGTGCACCACGACTACCACCACCACCGTGAAGTGTACCGGCGCCGCCGCGCCGCTCGCGGTGCCGGCGCCCGACCCGGTCGCGCAGCCCGTCGCTGCGCCGCCGCCGATCTACGTGCAGCCGCCTCCGCAGCAGCCGGTGCTGATCCTGCCGCCGCTCGAGGGCAACTGGCGCTTCGTCATGGAGCCGGGCGGGCAATTGTGGCGCGAGCGCGTCACGCGCAAGCGCATGGGCGGGCTGTGGGGCGGCGGGCTCGGGCTGTGGCTCTCGACGTACCTGATCGGCGTGGTGGCGATGCCGCTCAATCCATTCGGCTGGATCCCGGTGTTCGGCGCGTTCACCACCGCCGCGTTCCTCGGCGGCGGCACCGCCACGGCGCTGTTCGCGCTCGACGGCGTCCTGCAGCTCGGCGGCTGGGTGATGTTCATCGTCGGCCTCTCGCACTCGCGCGAGAAGGTCGAGCGCGAGCGCGTCACCGTCGGGCCGATGCTGTTGCCGTCGGGCGGAGGCGTGGGCATCTCTGGTCGCTTCTGAGCGCGTCCGCTATGCTTCGCTCATGATGCTCGTCACCTCGCCGGTGCTCGGCGGCGTGCGCCACGGCTTCTCGACGCGGCGGGGCGGCGTGTCGGGCGGGCGCTACGCGACGCTGAACCTGTCGGCGAAGTGGGGCGACGACGCGGCGCTGGTCGAGCACAACCGGCGGCGCGTGGCGGCGGCGGGCGGATTTTCGCTCGAGCGGCTGTACACCGCGCGGCAGGTGCACGGCGCGCGCGTGGCGGTGATCGTCGAGGGCGTCCTGCCCGAGCGCGTCGCCGAGGTGGAGGCCGACGCGCTGGTGTCGGTGGTGCCGGGCACGGTGGTCGGCGTGGTGACCGCGGACTGCGTGCCGATCCTGCTCGCCGACGGCGACGGGCGCGTGGCGGCGGCGCACGCCGGCTGGCGCGGCACGGTCGCCGGCGTGGCGTCGGCCGCGGTCGAGGCGCTGGTCTCCGTCGGCGCGCGCCGCGAATCGATCCGCGCCGCGCTCGGCCCGTCGATCTGCGCGCGCTGCTTCGAGGTCGGCGAAGAGGTCGCCGCCGAGTTCGAGCGCGTCGCTCCCGAGTCGGTCGAGCGCACGGCCGGCCGCAAGCCGCACGTCGATCTCTGGCGCGCCAACCGAGCGCTCCTCGCCGCCGCTGGCGTGGACGGCGCGCGCGTGCACGCCGAGCCCGCGTGCACGATGTGCAACCCCGATCTCTATTTCTCCTTCCGCCGCGACGGCGCGGGCATCGGTCAGCACCTGTCGTTCATCGTCGCGCGCTGACTTGACGCCCGCGAGCGTCGGCTCAAGTTCGACGCATGCAAGCGCGCGCCTTGCGTTCGCCCACGCGGTGGCTCGCCGCGACGGCGCCGCTGATCATCGCCAGCTTCGTCGCGGCGCACGTGCTGACGGTGCGCGCCGCGCAGAATCTTCATGTGCGCGCGCGCAGCATCCAGAACCGCCTGGCGCACAGCCAGCTGCTCTCGGCGGTGCGTGGCGAGGTGCACCTGCTCGGCATGGCCACCGGCCGAGCGCTGTGGGAGGCCGAGGCGGGCGAGCCGTTCGATCGCGCGGTGCTCGACGAGAACCGCCGCACGATCGCCGAGCAGCTCGACCGCCTGCGCGGGCTCACGTCGACGGCGGAGGAGCTGGCGCAGGAGCGCGAGCTGGAGCGCGCCATCGACGAGGCCGAGCGGGCGATCGATCGCACGGTGGCGCTGCTCGACGCCGGCGACCTGCGCGGCGCGCGCGCGGTGGTGTCGCTGGCGCTGGTGCGCCGCGCCGATCAGACGCTCGAGCGCTTGATCGATCTCGACGGCGAGGAGGCGCGGCTGGAGAGCGCGCGCGTGGCCGACACCGAGCGGCGCATCGAGCGGCTGGCGCCGCTGCTCGACGCGGTGGCGGCGGCGATCGCGCTGGCGCTGACCGCGCTGGCGGTGCTGGCGGTGCGGCAATTTGCCCGACTCGCCGACGAGCGCAACCGGCTGGCCGAGCGGCGCGCCGAGGAGCTGGAGCTGTTCGCCGGGCGCGTGGCGCACGATCTGAAGAACCCGCTGGGCGCGATCGCGCTGCGCCTGGTGGTGGCGCGCCGCTACTTCGAGTCCGACGACGCCGCGCGCGAGGAGCTGGGCAAGCTGAGCCGCGGCGTGGCGCGCATGAACCAGATCGTCGAGGGGCTGTTCGACTTCGCGCGCGCGGGCGGGCGGCCGGAGGCCAACGGGCGCGCCGAGCTGGCGGCGGTGCTCGACGAGCTGCTGGTCGACTTCGTCCCCGACGCCGAGCGGGCGGGCGCCGAGCTGATCGTCGAGCCGTTTCGTCCGGTGGCGGTGGCGTGCCCGCCCGGTCCGCTGGCGAGCGTGCTCGGCAATCTGCTGCGCAACGCGATCAAGTACATCGTCGAGGCGCGCGGCGAGCGGCGCATCCGCGTGCGCGCGCGCGAGCACGACGGGCGCGTGCGCGTCGAGGTGGAGGACACCGGCCCCGGCGTGCCGCCCGGCATGGAGCGCGCGGTGTTCGAGCCGTTCGTGCGCTCGGGCTCGCGCGCGCAGCCGGGCATCGGGCTCGGCCTGGCGACGGTGAAGCGGCTGGTCGAGGGCTATCGCGGCGAGGTCGGCCTGGAGTCGCGCGCCGGCGCGGGGAGCTGCTTCTGGTTCGAGCTGCCGATCGCCGCGCCCGTCGAGCAGGCGCTGGCGCTGCACTGAATCACAGCCGCGCGAGCTTGTCGGGGTTGCGGGTCATCTGCACGGCGTAGATGCGCTCGCCGTCGGTCTCGAGCTGGAGCGTGGAGTCGGCGCGCGCGCCGTCGCGCAGGATCAGCGCCGGCCAGCCGTTCAGCTCCGCCGGCTCGGCGTGCAGGCCGCCGGCGAATTTTTTCGTCAGCCCGACGAGCAGGCGCGCCACCGGGTCGACGCCGCGCACCTCCTTGAGCGCCGCCTGCGCCTTGCCGCCGCTGTCGGAGGCCGCGGTCACGCCGTCGGCGAGCAGCGCGCGCAGCGCCGTCAGATCGCCGCGCACGCACGCGTCGAGGAACGTGCCGAGCAGCCGCTGGTGCTCCTCCGTCGAGCGGGCGTGGCGCGGCCGCCCGTCGGCGAGGTGCCGCTGCGCGCGGTGGAACCACTGCCGGCACGCGGCCTCGCTCGCGCCCACCATCTCCGCCACCTCGGCGTGCGAGTAGTCGAACACCTCGTGCAAGAGGTAGGCGGCGCGCTCCTGCGGCGACAGGCGCTCGAGCAGCAGCAGGAACGCCGTCGAGATCGACTCGCGGTCGGCGGGGGCGAGCGCGTCGCCGTCGGTGCGCAGCGGCTCGGGTAGCCACGGCCCGACGTAGGTCTCGCGCCGCGCGCGCGCCGACTTGAGCTGGTCGAGGCACAGCCTGGTTACCACGGTACATAGGTACCCCGGTACATTGGTAATGTCGGCGCGCGGGGCGTCGCGGAAGCGCAGCCACGCGTCCTGCACCACGTCCTCGGCCTCGGCGCGGCTGCCGAGCATGCGGTAGGCGATCGCCATCAGGCGCGGCCGCTCGGCCTCGAACGGATCCACCGCGTCCATTTAAAGCAGCGAGCGCAGGCGCTGAAGCCCGAGCGCGTAGCTCTCGTCGCCGTTCGCGAGCGGCGGCGTCTCGAGATAGCCGGGGACGGCGGCGAAGCGCGGATCGCGCACCAGCCGGCCGAACGGCTCGAGGCCGATGTGGCCCTCGCCGATCACCTCGTGGCGATCGACGCGCGCGCCGAGCGGGCGCTTGGAGTCGTTCAGGTGAAACGCCTCGAGGTGGCGCAGCCCGACGACGCGATCGAATTCTTCGAACGTGCGCTCGTAGCCGCGCGGCGTGGTCCACTCGACGCCGGCGGCGAACATGTGCTGCGTGTCGAGGCACACGCCGAGGCGGCGCTCGCCGGCTTTTTGCAAAATCGCGTCGAGCTGTTCGAACGAGCAGCCGACGCACGAGCCCTGGCCGGCGGTGAACTCGATGAGCAGGCGTACGCGCGGCTTCGGGCCGAGCGCGCGGCAGATGCGCTGGAGCGCGCGCGCCACGCGGGCGAGCCCTTCCTCGACGGGCGCGTCCTGCGCGGCGCCGGGGTGCACCACCACCTGGCCGACGCCGAGCGTCTCGGCGCGGCGGCACTCTTCGAGCAGCGTCGCCGTCGAGCGCTCGCGGATCGCCGGCGCGCGCGCCGCCAGGTTGATCAGGTACGAGGCGTGCGCCGCCGTCGGGATCTTCGGCTTGGCGTAGGCCGCGTGCGCCTGCTTGAACGCGCGCACGTCGTCGGGCTGGAGCGGCTTCGACGCCCACTGGCGCGACGAGCGCGTCCAGATCTGCACCGCGTGCGCGCCGTCGCGGGCGCAGCGCTCGAACACGTGGTGGCAGCCGCCGGCGGCGGATTCGTGGGCGCCGAGGATCATCGAGCGGACTCTAGCGCGTCACGGGCGATCGGGCAGCCCGCTCGTCGAGACGAACTTGCCGAAGTAGTAGGTGGGCACGCCGTCGTGCGAGAGCGCGCTCTGCTTGAACAAGAGGCCGTGGCGGTACGTGGCGTCGGGCCACGTCGACGTCGTGCGATCGTCGACCAACGTGCCGGCGTCGGTGCCGACCCAGGTCGCGGCGCGATCGGCCATCGCCTGGCTGTTGGCGAGCGTGCCGCCGCCCGAGGTGTAGACGTCGGCGAAGCGGCGCGCGGGCGGCGAGCCGGCGAGCGACGGCAGATCGGACATCACCCACGCGTCGTAGTCGGCGAAGTTGCCGTAGAGCGAATCGAGCAGATAAATCTCCTCGACGGGAACGCCGCCGCGCTGCGCGATTCCCGCCGCCGCCTGGTAGCCGCCCGAGTGCGACGCCACCACCACCATGCCGACGTCGGCGATCGTCTTCGCGCCGATGCGCGGCGCCAGATCGGCCAACGTCTCGGTCAAAAGCGCGCGAAACCCGCCTTGCAGCCCGAGGTTGCCCGGCGCGCCGGTGGTCTGATCGAACGCGATCTCGGGGCAGAGCAGGAGCGCGTTCTTGCCCGAGGCCTCGAGCTGCGCGGCCAGCGCATAGGCGTGGCGCACCGGCGTGCCGGCCGCCGGATCGCACGACTCGCCGGCGTCGCGCACGATGTTCTCGACGCAGTTGTTGAAGCCGTGGAGGTAGACGATGAGCGAGAGCGGCGGCGTGGCGTCGTAGTGGCTGGGGACGTAGACCAGCGCGCTCGGGTGCGCCGCCGTCGGCGGATAGGCGCCGGCGTCGAGCGTGAGCAGGAACGTGGACGCGGGGAGCGGCGTGAGATCGGCGGGCGGGGCGAGATCGGCGATCGCGGCGGCGGAGAGATCGTCGGCGGCGCCGCCGTCGGGGATCGGATGATCGCCCGCCGTCGCGCCGCACCCGGC
>DASREC010000134.1:0-2500 GCA_035652295.1 Polyangia bacterium | reverse complement strand
GGCGGCGGCGCGACCGGATCGAATCCGATGCCGGGCGATCCGTCGAACGCGGGCTCGAACCCGATGCCGGGCCAGGGCGGCAAGACGCTGGATCGCTACTCGTCGAACCCGATGCCGGGAGACACTCACTAACGAGGTGCGGCCGCGGGCGGGCAACGGGCGCGCCTCCGCCGGGACGGCGCCGTTTCGCCGTGCTCGCGCCTTCGGCGCTGCGCGCGGCACGTCGGCGCCTCGGGACCTTCGCTGGCATCGCGCCTGCGGCGCGAGCGCTCAGTGACGCCCGGCTGCGGCGCACCCGTCGCCCGCCCGCTACGTGGCCATTCCTTCGCACTGCCACGGAAGCAGCGGGAAGAAGCGATGGGCTCAGTAGAGCAGGCCGAGCGATTTGCGGCGGCCGGGGGAGGCCTGGGCGCTGGCGAACACGCCGGCGATCGCGTGGCCGCAGGCGGCGCATTTGCCGTCGCACAGGCCGCGCGGATCGACGCGATACCAGTCGCGCTCGATGACCGCGGCGCCGCACGACGGGCACCAGGTCGTCTGGCCTTCGCGATCGTGAACGTTGCCGGTGTAGACGTAGCGGAGGCCGATCTCGCGCGCGATCGCGCGGGCGCGCGTCAGGGTCGAAGGCGGCGTGCGCGGCCGATCCAGCATCTTGAAGTCGGGATGGAACGCGGTGAAGTGCAGCGGCGTGTCGGGCCCGAGCTCGGCGGCGACCCACTCGCACAGCCGCCGCGTCTCGGCCGGATCGTCGTTGAGCCCCGGAATCATCAGGTTGGTCAGCTCGATCCAGACGCGCGTGTTTTTCTTCAGCCAGACCAGCGTCTCGAGCACCGGCGCGAGCTCGCTGAAGGTGATCTTCTTGTAGAAGTCCTCGGTGAACGCTTTCACGTCGACGTTGGCGGCGTCGACGTCGGCGTAGAGCTCCGGCCGCGCCTCGGCGGTGACGTAGCCCGCGGTCACCAGCACCGCGCGCTTGCCGCGCCGCCGCGCCTCGCGCGCGACGTCGATGGCGAACTCGGCCCAGATCACCGGATCGTTGTAGGTCATCGCCACCGACGGGCAGCCCTCGCGCTCGGCCAGGTCGAGCACCTCCGCCGGCGAGACCGGCCGCGAGCGCTCGTCGTCGAGGCGCGCCTTGGAGATGTCCCAGTTCTGGCAGAACTTGCAGCCGAGGTTGCAGCCGGCGGTCCCGAAACTCAATATCGTCGAGCCCGGCAGAAAGTGATTCAGCGGTTTCTTCTCGACGGGATCGACCGCGAATCCGGTCGTTCGGCCATATCCGAGCGACCACATTTCGCCATTCTCGGCCTTGCGGATGTAGCAGAAGCCTGCCTGCCCCTCGTGTAGGCGGCAGAAGCGCGGACAGAGCGTGCAGAGCAGCCGGCCGTCCGGCTCCTTCTGCCACCAGCGCGCGGGATGCAGGTCCACGCGTTGATTGTGGCGCTATTCCAGCCGGCCGTCGATCGCGTCGATGCGTTGGCCGTCGGCGAGCGTGAAGCGCGCGGTGCCGGCCAGGGTGCGGGCGACCCGCCGGAAGAACCACTTCTTGCCGACGATGTCGATGTCGAACGTGACCAGCACGTCGCCGCCTTCGTCGCGCACCTCGAGGTGCTTCACTTTCACTTCGACGTCGGCGTGATGCGCCTCGGCCTCGGCGACCAGCCGGCCGACCATGTGCTCGGTGCGCTGCAGCGCCGAGCCCTGCGTCAGCGCCATCGCCTGCGGGAAGTTCTTCTGCTCGAGCGCGGCGAACCAGCGCTGTACCACCTGCGTGGGCTGAGCAAAAGCCAAGGCGGGCGTAGCGAGGGCGAGAACGACGAGCAGCGCGCGCATGTCCCTTCGGAATGACACGTGCAGGAAGCAGGCGCACTCGCGATCGTCAGCGCAGTGTCGCGCGTAACCGCTCGAGCCCGACCGCCAGGCGATCGGGCGGCACCGCGGTGAAGCAGAGCCGCGCGTGGCGCTCGAAGCCGCGCCCGAATTGCTCGCCCGGCGAGATCGAAACCCCGGCATCGAGCAGCTGCTCGACGAGCGGCCAGATCTCCCGCTCGCCCGGCAACCAGGGCCGGAGGTCGACGAACAGGTAGGTTGCGCCGTCGGGCAGGTGGTGCGGCGCCGGGCAGCCGGCGGCCGCCTGCGCGCGCGCCTCGAGATAGCTGCGGCGCGCCTCGGCGAGCCAGTGAGCGCTCGCCGGATCGTCGAGCAGCGCCAGCGCCGCGCGCTGCAGCACGTCGGGGATGTTGTAGACGGTGTGGTTCACGACCTTGCGGAGCGCGTGCATCGGCTGAGGCGCGGCGACCGCGTAGCCGAGCCGGTAACCGGCGAGCGCGAAGCTCTTCGACAGCGAGAAGACCGTGATGGTGCGCTCGGCCATCCCCGGCAGCGACGCGATCGAGAGGTGCGGCGAGGTGTAGCTGAGATCTTCGTAGACCTCGTCGGCGAGCACCCACAGATCGTGGCGGCGCGCCAGCTCGGCGAGCGACTCGAGCTGGCGGCGGTC
>DASREC010000133.1:0-3768 GCA_035652295.1 Polyangia bacterium | reverse complement strand
TGTGGCCGGCGACGCGATAGTGCTCCCAACGCGCATAGCGCGCCGGATCCTGCAGCGGGTTCGCCTGCTGCGGCGGAGGCGGCGCGTATTGCGGCTGCGGATATTGACCGGGCGGATATTGACCGGGCGGATATTGCTGCGGCGGGTACTGCTGCGGGTATTGCTGCTGCTCGGGCGGATATTGCGGCGGCGGCTGTTGCGCGCGCGCGAGACCTCCCCAAAGGACGCTCAGCGCGGCGACGAAACCAATCAGTCGCATGCTTCCCTCCCAAGCGAGGATTGTCCTCGCATCGCCTGATTGTAATCGTTTCGCGCCTGAAAGTTCGCGATCGAGATCACTGCGATGGAGACCGCTGCGACTGAGACCACTTATATAAAGGTCAGGTGGCGAACCAGCGCGCCTTCTTGCGATCGCCGACGACGCGCGCCTTCTTCTGACTGCGCAGTTGGCGAAGCTGATACTTCACCGCGCTGCGCGGCGCGCCCACCTTCTTGACGATGTCGCCGAGCGGCAGCCCCTTCTTGCCCTTGAGCGCCGCCAGCAGTTTGTCGCGCAGCGCCGACGAACCGGCGCGCGTGCGGCTCGACCGCTTCTTGCGCCCGGGGCCGCGGCCCTTCGCCGGCGCGCCCGCGCTCTTGGCGTGGCGGCGCGCCAGGCCGTCGAGGAGCTGCGCGGTGGCGGCGATTCGCGGAAGCAGCGCGGCCAATTCGGCGATGGTGATCGGAGTCGTCTTTGGCATGACTCGATTAAGACTAATTTCGCGGCTGATTGCAAAAACTCAGAACGGGATCTTTAAGCCGGGGACCTGGCCGCCTTCCGGCGTATCGACCGGCCCGAACGTCGGCCCCTTCTTTGGCCCGACGTCCGAAGGACCCGGGATGACCAGATCGAGCGGCCCTTTCGGCTGCGGATACTTCGGCGGCGGCGGCTTGACCTTCTCGGTCAGCTTGTCGACGTCGACTTTGAGATCGGTGTCGAGCGACTCGTTCATCTTCTTCTTGAGCTGCTCGCCCGTAGTCTTGTTCCCCGCCAGCGCCTTGATCAGATCGTCGATGTTCCCCTCGGTCGCCGGCGCGCCGCCCTTACGTTTGAAACGTTTCAAGATGTCGTTCATCGCCTCGTCGCGATGCTTCTTCTCCCACTCGCCGACCTTCTGCCGCATCTCGGGGCTGTTCCACTTGATCGCCGGTCCCAGCTCGTCGGTCATTGCCTTGTCGAGCGCCTCTTTCAGCGGCTCGCGCTTGAGCGGCATGCAGACCTTCTTGCAGCGCTCGCCCAATCCCACCGCGTCCATGGTCTTGAAGATGAGATCGTTGAACGAGTCTTTGAGCAGGTCTTGCAGCATCGGCTTGATGAGCGGCTTGACCACGCCGTCTTGAAACAGATCGGTGCTGCCGACGAGATCGATGATCGCCGGCAGGCCCACCTGCGCCACCAGTCCCCAGAGACAGCCGAGCGCCGGCGGCTCCAGGCACGCCACCACCTGCAGCATCCCGCGAATCACGAACTCGAGCTTCTGCACGTCGTTGATCAGCTGCTTGGCCTCTACGACAATCTTGATCACCTCTTCATAGTCTTTGAACAGCTTGTTGAACTCGACATAGATGTCGGTGACCCACTTGGTGAGCTGCGGGAACTCGCGCTCGAGCGTCTCTTTGAGATTCGCCTTCACCTCAGAGACGAACTCGTTGATGTAGTCCGAGATGATCGCGTTCAGGCAGTCGCGAAACATCTCCAAGAGGATGTTGAGCGCCTCGGCGAAGGCGGTCTTCAAGACCTTGAAGATGATGTTGACGACCGTCTTGACCCAGCTCAGCGACGTGCCGGGCGCGGTGGCGCCTTTCACCTTTGCGATGAACGCGGTGAACTTCTCTTTGCACCAATCGATGAACTCGATGATCTTGTCGAACACCGGGCCGAGCTTGAAGCGCAGCGCGCCGAGCAGCTTGCCGCTGGTGCCGCTCCACAGCTCGATGCTCTTGAACTCTTTGGACTGCTTATTGGCCTCTTGATCCTGGCCGCCGCCTTCGACCTGCTCGTCGACGGAGACCTTGCTGCGCACCGCCTTGCCCTCAGTCGACGTCAGGAACGGTTTGGCCTTGGTATCGTCCCAATCGCTGCGCTCTTTCTCCCACGACTTGGCGAGCGAGCCCCAGTCGGTCTTCTGCTTGGCGTCGCGCTGCAGCTTGCGCGCGCGGCGGGGCGCGCCGCGGCGCTTGGGTCCAATCTTGGTGGCGTTGGACTTTTGTTTTTGTCCGAGCTTGTTGCGAATGGGGAACAGCGTCTTGATGACCTCTTCGATCTTCTTTGCGTAGTTTCCCCCTTGATAGGGATGCGGGAGATCGAAGTAGACATAAATGCCGGGCAGCTTGGCCTTGGCGATCCAGACGCGCCGATCGCCGAGGATCAGGTTGGGCGCGGTGGGCGTCGGTGAAGAGCCCTCGAGCTTGAACTTGGCTTTGTAGTCATAGCCGGCGGGGATCGTCAGGTTGCCGAGCGGGCCGCCTTTGGTGGTGGTGGACGCTTTATTGTCGCCGACCGCTTGCTTTGTAAAGGCCTCGAACCCCTTCCAATAGTTCGCGCGCTGCGTGATTCCGGCGCCGGCGATCAACTTCATCGCCGCGCTGATCGCGCCGCCGTCGGTGAACACCGGCTTGAGCTCGCCGACTTTGAAGCGATCGGGGAAGTCGCCTTTGAACGGCGATTTGGCGTCGACGAACTCGGGCTCGTGGCCCGACTTGCCCGACGCGTTTCGCGGGTGCTCGCGCTGCGAGAGCACGCCGCCGAGCGAGACCTTGAGACCGGCCAGCGACACTTTGCCGTATTCCCATTGGCCGCCGCCGAGCGAGTGGCCGCGCACCCACGGCACTTTGTCGGGGCTCGACGACGTGTAGAAGTCGGCGAAGCCGAGCGAGTTGGGATCGGTGCCGTCGCCGGTGCCGCCCGGGATCGGCGCCTCGACGGTCAGGTCGCTGTTGACCTTGAGCATCTCGTCTTGAATCCGCTTGTGCATCGCGTTGCCGCTGACCAGCGGCGCGCGCTGAATCAGCGACGGGGCGAGCTGCGTGCGCGCGACGCCGCCCGAGTGGCCGCCCGACTGCTGCACGACGTGGGTGAGCTCGTGCGCGAGCAGGCGCAGGCCCGAGCGGCTCGACGGGTTGTAGGCGCCGGGCGAGAAGTAGATGTTCGAGCCGTGCGTGAAGGCGACCGCGCTCAGGCGATCGTTCATGCGCGCGGCGTCGGCGTCGGTGTGGACGCGCACGTGGCCGAGCTCGGCGCCGAGGCGCGGCTCGAGCTGGCGGCGTGTCGAATCGGCGAGCGGCGTGCCCGCGCGCGGCGTGGCCAGTTGGCGTTCGAGCGCGGACGGCGCATCGGGAGGCGCGCCCGGTGCGCCGCCGCTCGCGCCGCTCGACGCGCCGGCGCCGGACGACGGCGGACCCTCGGGCGCCGCCGCGGCCGCGATCGCCTTGGCGAGCGGCTTTACGCCGCCGTCTTGCGCGTCGTGATCGTCGCGCTCCAGCTCCGACTCGCGCGGCTCGTCGACGGGCGTGATCGCCGGCTGCGCCGCCGCCACCGTCACCGGCGCGTGCGCGGCCGACGGCGCCTCGGCCACCACCGCGCCCGGCTCGGTCACCGCATCGGCGACGCGATCGGCCTCCTGCTCGTGGCGATCGCCCGGCTCGTTCACCGCCAGCTTGGCCTGCACCGGCGCTTCCTGGCGCGGCTCGACGCGGCGGCCGAGCGCCGAGAACCGCTCGACGAAGCGG
>DASREC010000132.1:0-16445 GCA_035652295.1 Polyangia bacterium | reverse complement strand
CGGCAATTTGCCGCAGGACCTGGCGGGCGCGACGTACGATCTCGCGCGCCCGCTCGACATCATGTTCACGGGACCGCCCGACATCATGTTCACGGGACCGCCCGACTTCATGTTCATGGGGCCGCCCGACATGATGTTCATGGGACCGCCCGACATGATGTTCAGCCCGGGTGACCTCGGCGCGGCCTGCTTCGTCGCCGGCACGCCGATCACGATGGCCGACGGCACCACGCGCCCGATCGAGCGCGTGAAGGTCGGCGACCTGGTCCTCTCCTACGACGTCGAGGGCCGGCGCACGCTCGCCGCCCGCGTCGAGCGCACGTTCATCCACGACTCGAGCCTGCCGATCGTGGTCATCAACGGCGCCCTCCGCGCGACCGCGAACCACCCGATGTACGCGAACGGCCGCTGGGTGCCGTCGGGGGCGCTCGAGCCCCACGACGTGCTGCTCGGCGCGCGCGACGCCGAGCGCATTCCCATCACGTCGCTCGCGCTCGAGCCGCCGGCGGCGCGCGTGTACAACCTCGACGTGGCCGGCGGGCGCGGCTTCTTCACCGCCGGCCTGCTGGCCGGGACCAAGGGCGGGCTGTGACGCTGGCTGCCGAGGGCACGGTGTTCGGGCGCTATCGCCTGCTCGAGTCGATCGGGTCGGGCGGCATGGCGGTGGTGTACCGCGCGATCGTCGACGGGCCGCTCGGCTTCTCGCGCTCGATCGTGGTCAAGCGCGTGCTGCCCGAGTACTCGCGCGACGCGAGCTTCGTGCGCATGCTGGTCGAAGAGGCGCGGCTCTCGGCGCTCTTGCATCATCCGTCGATCGCGCAGGTGCACGAGCTCGGGCAGGTCGGCGGCGAGTACTACCTGACGATGGAGCACGTCGACGGCTGGGATCTGTCGGCGCTGCTGCGCCGCAGCCGCGACCTGGGCCGGCCGCTCGCGCCGGGGCTGGTCTGCTACCTGATCGCCGAGGTCGCGAGCGCGCTCGCGTACGCTCACGATCTGCGCGACACCGACGGGCGCCCGCTGCAGATCATCCACCGCGACATCAGCCCGTCGAACGTGATGGTCTCCAAAGCGGGCAGCGTCAAGCTGCTCGACTTCGGCATCGCCAAGGCGGCCGATCACATCCGCGACGAGCACACCCGCACCGGCGCGCTCAAGGGCAAGATCAGCTATCTCTCGCCCGAGCAGGCCGAGGGCGATCCGGTCGATCGCCGCAGCGACATCTTCGCGCTCGGGATCGTCATGCACGAGTGCCTCACCGGGCAGCGGCTGTTTCAGGGCTCGGACGACTTCCGCACCTTGCGCATGGTGCGCAACGCGGAGGCGCGCCCGCCGTCGGCGCTGCGCCAGGGGATCGATCCCGACGTCGACGCGGTGACGATGAAGATGCTGGCGCGCAAGCCCGAGGATCGCTACCAGGACTGCGACCAGCTGTCGTCGGAGCTGGCGCCGATCGTCCATCGCTTGCAGGGCGACGCGGGGATGTTGCGGCGATTCGTGCGCGAGCTCGGGGCGGGGGCGGCGCAAGCGGGCCCGGGCTCATCGCCGCGCGCGGCCGTGGTGGAGCCGCGCACCGAGACGCAGGGCGAGAAGCTGCCGGTGCCGCCGGCGCCGGCGACGCGCGGGGGGCCGCGCAGGATTTCGTGGACCGTCGGCGCGGTGGCGGTGCTGATCGCGGCGGGTGCCTCGATCGCGGGGTGGCGGTGGGCCGGGTCGAAACCGCCCTCGCCGCCCGCGCCGATCTCCGCCGCCGCGCCCGCGCCGCGGCCGATCGCCGCGCCGTCGCGGGTGGTCACGCTGCTGGTGGAAGGCACCGACGGCGCCGAGGTCAGCATCGACGGAAAAGTCGTCGGGCTGGTGCCGTGCACGGTCACGCTGCCGCGCGGCTCCGGTGCGCGCGCGTTGACCCTGCGCCGCTCCGGCTACAAGACGTTCACCGGCGAAGTGACGACCGAGCGCGACGTCAACCTGCACGTGGTGCTGCTCGCCCAGCCGAAACGCGCCGCGCGCGCCCGGCCGGCGAGCGAGATCGAGAACCCGTTCGGGCCGTAGCGGTCAGCGGCGCCGGCTGACCAGCACCCAGCGCACCGCGCCGCCGAGCGTCACCACCGCGCCGATCGAGAGCACCACCGCGCCCGCGGTCCGCTCGCCGCCCGCGCCCCGCGCGGCCAGGAAGCTGTCGTAGTCGCGGTTCGCGTTGCCGATGGTGGCGAGCGCGTCGCCGAGCACGCCGGCGCCGATCGCCATCGTCAGCACGCCGCCGCCGACGAGCGAGTCGCCGAGCACGTCCTTGTACCAGACCGGGCGGGACGCAGCGGCGGTGGCGGTCGCGGCGATCGCGGGACGAGGCGGCGCGCTCGACGGCTCGTCGCCCGCGATCGGCGGGCGCTCGGCGTCGTCGGCGGGCGTGACGGGCGCGGCAGCGACGGGCGCGGCGGGCGCGACAGGCGCAGCGGCAGCGGCACGCGCCGGCGGCGAGTCGTCGGGCACCGCTCCGATCTCGGCCGGCGCCGGAGCGCTCGCGGCCGGCGCGGGCCGCGCGGCCGCCGCGGCGGGAGGCGGACGCGCCGCGCTGCCGAGCTCGCTCTCGAGCTCGCGCATGTTCTTCTCGACGTCCGCGCGCTTCTTCGACTTCGGCTCGGCGGCGAGGTAGCGCCGGTACGCGTCGAGCGCCTTGGCCGGCTGCCCCGCCTTGCGGTACGCCTGCCCCGCGTTCCACAGCAGCAGCGCGAGCGGTTGGAATTCGTAGCCGGCTTCGAACTCGAGCGCCGCGGCTCCGTACTCGCCGCTCTTGAACAGCGCCTGCCCGCGCTCGAAGTGACTCTTGGCGCGCTCGATCCGCTGCGTCGCCGAGAGCGGCTCGTCGGCGCGCGCGCCGGCGCAAAGCAGCGACCACACCGCGACACCGATCGCGAGCCGCATGCTCACACCTCCCACCGCGCGCATTTTATCACGCGGCGCGCGCGATCAGTTGCCGAACGGGTTTTCGATCTCGGGCGCGCTCGACTTCGACTTCGGCTTCGGCGCCGGCCGCGGCGCGGGCGTGGCGGTGACGCTGGCGTCGCGATCGGCCGCGACGGTGCGGCTGAACGGGCGGTGTCCGCTCTGGCGTACGATCAGGTTGCGCGTGCCCGAGCGCGACGGCAGCGCGACGTCGGCCGGCAGCCGCCCGCGCGCCACGCCGTCGATCTCGAGCTCGGCGTCCGCGGGGCCGGAGACGCGCACGTGCACGTCGCGTGGCGCCGGCGCCGCCGCACCGCCGGGCGGCGGCGCGATCGCCGGCGCCGCGCTCGCCGCCGGCGGCGCGGGCTGGGGAGCGGGCGCGCGCAGCCACAGCAGCAGCGCGACGGCGATCCCCGTACCGGACACGAACGCGCCGGCGAACGTCAGCAGCACCGCACGTCGCGTCGACGCGCTCGGCGCCGGCGAGGGCGCGCGCTGCGGCGGCGCTTCCGGCGCGCGCGGCTGCGTCGCCGGGGCGGCAGCCGGCGGCGCGATCACGTTCGCGGCGCTGGTCCACGACTGCACGAACACGCGCTCCTGCACCGGCGCACGCGCGGGCGCCACGGGCTGCCGCGCCGGCGCGCGCTCGGGCCGCACGGGCTGGCGCGCCGGCGCGCGCTCGGGCAACAGGTCGCGCTCGCCCAGCACGATCGAGGTGCCGGTCACCTCGTCGCGCGGCGGCGCCGCGGCCGCCGGCAGCGTGGACATCGCCACCGTGCGGCGCGCGACCGACCCGTCGACCTCGAACTCGGTCTCGTCGGTGGCCACGTCCTCGTCCTCGAGGCGAATCGCGGTCGACGTACCGGCCGCGGCCGAGCGGGCCGGCATCACCTCGCGCACGAAGCGCGCGAACCCGCCCGCGTCGCCGAGCAGGCGGTGGACGATCGGCCCCAGCTCCGCCACCACGTCGTCGCCGGTCTGGAATCGCTCGCCGGGCGCGCGCGCCAGCAGCTTCTTCACCACCGCGTTCACGTCGTCGTCGACGGCGCGCAGCTCCTTGATTGGACGCACGGCGGCGGCGCGGATCGCCTTGAGCGTGCTCAAGTCGCTGCCCTGGAACAGCCGGCGGTTGCTCAAGCACTCGTACATGACGACGCCGAGCGCGAACAGGTCGCTGCGGCGATCGACCGCCTCACCGTCGGCCTGCTCGGGTGACAGGTACCCGACCTTGCCCTTGACGATCCCGGCGCGGGTGCGCTCGTCGCGGATGTGATCGGCCGCCTTGGCGATCCCGAAGTCGAGCAGCTTCACGTTCCCCGACGCCGTGATCATGATGTTCGACGGGCTCACGTCGCGATGGATGATCTGCAGCGGCGCGCCCGCCTCGTCGGTGAGCTCGTGCGCGTAGGCGAGCGCCGCGGCCACCTCGGCCACCAGGTAGCAGACCAGCGCGATCGGCATCTGCCGATCGATCTCCTCGCAGCGCTTGACGAGGTCGCGCAGCGAGCAGCCGTCGACGTACTCCATGGCGAGGTAGTACTCGTTCTCGACGGCGCCGAGCTCGTGCACTTGCACGATGCCGGGGTGCGAGAGCCGCGCCGAGAGACGCGCCTCGGCGATCAGCATGCGCACGAACTCCTGGTCGCGCGCGTGCTCGGGCAGGACGCGCTTGATCACGACCGAGCGCGAGAAACCCTCCGGCCCGTCGACGATGGCGCGGTACACGATCGCCATGCCGCCCGATCCCAGCGGTTCGATCAGCCGGTAGCGGCCGAACTGCGAGCCGCGGCCGGACCGAGAGGGCTCGCCCGTCGGTGAAGCAGACATGCGCGGCTCGCGATCATAGCACGCGTCGTTGACAGATTGCGCGCATTTTGTTCTAGTGAGACCGAACGGCGACTGGCTGTGTGCGCCAGGGAGGGTGGTATGGGCGGGCTCGCGCGAATCGCCGCCGTCGCAACGATCGCCGCCACCGTCTCGGCGTGCGACGTCGGCACCGCGTTCCACTGCAGCAGCTCCGCCCAGTGCGTGACCCACGGGACGGCCGGCACGTGCGAAGGCCTGACCGGCCTCTGCAGCTTCCCCGATCCGACGTGCCCGAACGGCAGCCGCTACGGCGCGCTCGCCGGCGAGTTCGCCAACCAGTGCGTCGGCGATCAGGGCGCGGGCGACCTCGGCGTCGGCGACCTGCCGATCTCCGACGGCGCGTACGACGGCCCCGCGCTGGTGCCGTGCACCCTCTCGAGCCAGTGCGCGCCGGGCCTGGTCTGCTTCGGCGGCGGCTGCCAGCCGGACCCGTGCGCCGCCGTCACGTGCGGCGGCAACACCACGTGCATCGCCAACTGCGTGCAGACCAGCGATCCGTGCGCCGGCGTGAAGTGCCCCGCCGGCCACACGTGCGTCGACGGCACGTGCGTGATCGGCTGCTTCCTCGTGCCGTGCGACGGCGTCACCTGCCCGCCCGGAGAATATTGTTCGAACGGCGACGGCAAGTGCCACAGCTATACGCCGTGCACCGGCACGTGCCCGGCCGATCACTCGTGCGCCTCGTTCTGCGTGCCGCCCGACTCGTGCGCCGGCGTGAAGTGCGACGGCGGCTCGTGCGTCAACGGGAGCTGCGTCGCCAACCCGTGCGCGAGCGTGTCGTGCATGCCGGGCTTCCAGTGCCAGAACGGGACGTGCGTCGATTCGTGCGCGTGCTCGAGCTGCTTCGGCGGCGTCTGCCTGAGTGGCGCGTGCTGCTACCCCAACTGCGCCGGGCAGCCGTGCGGCGCCTCCGACGGCTGCAACGGCACGTGCGACAGCGGCTCGTGCGCGCCCGGCCAGGTCTGCAACTCCGGCGCGTGCTGCACGCCGAGCTGCGGCAACACCTGCGGCGCCGGCGCGTCGAACGGCTGCGGCGGCTCGTGCTCCTGCAACTTCGGCCAGACGTGCACCAACGGAACCTGCTGCACGCCGAGCTGCAACAGCACGAGCTGCGGGCCGAACACCGACGGCTGCGGCGGCTCGTGCTCCTGCAACTTCGGCCAGACGTGCCGCAACGGAACCTGCTGCACGCCGACCTGCAACAACACCAACTGCGGCCCGACGTCGAACGACGGCTGCGGCGGCACGTGCGGCTGCAACTTCGGCTCGTCGTGCCGCAACGGAATGTGCTGCACGCCGTCGTGCGACAACACCCATTGCGGCGCCAACACCGACGGCTGCGGCGGCTCGTGCGGCTGTCCGTTCGGCGAGACCTGCCACAACGGCACGTGCTGCACGCCGACCTGCAACAACACCAACTGCGGCGCGACGTCGAACGACGGCTGCGGCGGCACGTGCGGCTGCTCGGGCGGCCGCGTCTGCGTGGGCACGACCTGCTGCACGCCGACGTGCGACAACACCCATTGCGGCGCCAACACCGACGGCTGCGGCGGCTTCTGCTCGTGCAACTTCGGCGAGGTGTGCCGCAACGGAACCTGCTGCACGCCGTCGTGCGACAACACCCATTGCGGCGCCAACACCGACGGCTGCGGCGGCTCGTGCGGCTGTCCGTTCGGCGAGACCTGCAACAACGGCACGTGCTGCACGCCGACGTGCAACAACGTCAACTGCGGCTCGTCGTCGAGCGACGGCTGCGGCGGCACCTGCGGCTGCACCGGCGGGCGCGTCTGCGTCGGCTCGAGCTGCTGTACCCCGACGTGCAACAACACCACCTGCGGCCCGAACACCGACGGCTGCGGCGGCTACTGCTTCTGCCCGTTCGGCAAGACGTGCGTGAGCGGCACGTGCTGCACGCCGAGCTGCAACAACACGAGCTGCGGCGCGAACACCGACGGGTGCGGCGGGTACTGCGGCTGTCCCTCGAGCGAGGTCTGCTACAACTCCACATGCTGCACGCCGAGCTGCAACAACGTCAACTGCGGCCCATCGTCGAATGACGGGTGCGGCAGCGAGTGCGGCTGCCCGTCCGGCAAGACGTGCGTGAGCGGCACGTGCTGCACGCCGAGCTGCAACAACGTCAACTGCGGCGCGAACTCCGACGGGTGCCAGGGGTACTGCGGCTGCCCGTCGACCGAGGTCTGCTACAACTCCACGTGCTGCACGCCGTCGTGCTCGTCGAGCTCGTGCGGCTCGAGCGACGGCTGCGGCGGCACCTGCATGCTCTGCCCGTCGGGGCAGGTGTGTCAGCTCAACGGCGAGACCGGCAACTATGGTTGCGCGTGCAGCCCGGCGTGCGGCTGCGGGCAGGTGTGCACCGCCGGCGGGTGTCAACCGCTGTGCAGCGCTTCGCAGACGCTGTGCGGCTGCTCGGCGTGCTGCAATCCCGGACAGACGTGCGACCTCGCGACCTCGACGTGCAAGAACGGTGTGCCGTGAAGCGCGCGCTGTTTCTGCTGCTGTGCGCGTGCGCCGGCTGCGACGTCGGCGACACGTTCCACTGCACCGCGACCGCGCAGTGCATGAACGGGGGCCAGCATGGATTTTGCGAGATCACCGGTTACTGCAGCTTCGTCGACACGCACTGCGCGGGCGGGCGCCGCTACGGCCAGTTCGCGGGCGACTCGCTCGCCGGGGCGTGCGTCGGCTCGACCGACCTCGCGAGCGGCGGCGTCGATCTGACGAGCGCCGATCTCGCGGGCGTCAGCGTCGATCTGGCGGGCGTCGATTTCGCGGGCGACGATCTCGCGATGCCGCTCGACATGATCTCGTCGGCGAGCGATCTCGCCGTGGTCTCGCCGTTCGACATGTCCACCTGCTTCGCCGCCGGCTCGCCGGTCACGCTCGCCGACGGGACGGCGCGGCCGATCGAGCAGCTGCGCCCGGGCGACCGCGTGCTCTCGTACGACGTCCGAACGCACCGGCTCGCGGCGTCGCGCGTGTTGCGCGTGGTCGCGCACGAGGTGAGCGCGCCGATCCTGTGGCTCGACGGCCGAGTCGCGGTCACGCCCAATCATCCGCTGTTCCTCGACGGCGCGTGGCTGCCCGCCGGCCAGGCGCGCGCCGGGTCGCGGGTGCTCGCGCTCGAGCGCGCCGATTGCGCCCGCGACTGCGGCGTGCGGCCGGCCGAGCTCGCCTGGGTCGCGACCTCGGGCCGCGCGTCGATCGTCTACGACGTCGAGCTCGAGGCCGGCCGCAACTTCTTCGTCGGCAGCGTGCTGTTCGGCCTCAAGACGATGTAGCCAGCGCGCCTGAAGGGAATCGAACCCCCGACCAACGGCTTAGAAGGCCGCTGCTCTATCCAACTGAGCTACAGGCGCAGAAAACGAAAACAGCTTACGCGCGGCGGCGCGATCCTGCCAACTCCCCAGACTGGAGCGGCGAGGCCCCACTTCGTCGGCGCGGTTTCTCGACGGGCCGCGGGTTTGTACGCGGCATTGCGCTTGCTTTGAGGGGAACCATGCGTGTGCTCGCCGTCGTCGTGGCGCTGTGCGTCGCGGGCTGTCAGTTCGCGGTCGGCGGCGTGCCGCCTGCGCCGGGCGATCCGGCGGCGGGCGATCCCGTCGGGCAGCCTCAGCCTCAGCCTCAGCCGCAACCGCAACCCGCGCTCGACGCCGGCGCGAGCGATCTCGCCGAGAACGTCCCCACTCCGCCGCCGCCGCCTCCGCCGCCGGCGCCCGACTGCCGCACGACCGGCTGCCCGCCGGGGAAGATCTGCGCGTTTCACAAGAACGACTTCGCGTGCGTCGATCAAGGCGGCCCCGGCGGCGATTAACTGTCCCTCCTGTAGGCCCATGAAGCACTTACTCCCGGACCTTCGGGGAGGCGTGCATGCTTCGTTCGGCGTTGGCGATCGCGACGGCAATCTCGCTCGGCGGCTGCTCCAGCCACGGGCGCGGCGGCGGCACCATGGGCACCGGCCTGCAGATCATGCCCGCCGACGCGGTGCTCGACGTCGCCAACGGTGGCTCCGCGACGCTCACCTATCAAGTCCTCGACGACGGCAAGGACGTCACCGGCCAGGCGCAGCTGCTCGTCGACGACGCCTCGCTCGGCACGTTCGCCGGCGCCACGTTCACCGCCGCGCCCAACCGCGCCGGCGTCACCCACGTGCGCGCCAACGCCGACGGGCTCTCCGCCTCCACGTCGCTCACCGTGCGCAACAAGATCGTCGTCATCGCGCCGGGCGCGCCCGCCGACGCGCCGATGCACTTCACCGGGCCGAACGATCTCTCGCTCGCGCCCGCGCTGGTCTATCCGCCCGACGGCGTGCTGATCCCGCCGAACCTGAACGAGCTCGAGTTCCAGTTCACCGCCTCGCCGCAGACGGCGCTGTTCGAGATCCAGCTCAAGTCGCCGGCGCTCGATCTCGAGATCTACACGCCGTGCGTGCCGGTCGGCTCGGGCTGCGGGCTGCTCCCCGACGAGGCGACGTGGAAACTCTTGTCGTCGGCGGCGACCGGCCAGACGGTAGACGTCACGCTCAGCGCGGCGTCGGCGTCGGGCACGGTGGGCACGGCGGCGACGCGCAAGCTGTCGTTCGCCGACGAGGAGCTGCTCGGCGGCTTGTACTATTGGGCGGCGGCGTCGGGCGCGATCAACCGCTACGACTTCGGCTTGCGCGGGCAGACCGCCGAGTCGTTCTACACGCCGACGCAGTCGGGCGCGATGTGCGTCGGCTGCCACGCGCTGTCACGCGACGGCTCGCGCATCGCCGTCGGCCTCAACGTCCCCGCGCCGGCGGAGCTGCGCGTGCTTGACGTGGCGACGCGCGCCACGCTGTTCGACTCGGGCGGCCTCGGCTCGATGACCGGCTCCGACTTCGAGGCGCTGTCTCCCGACGGCACGCAGCTCCTGTCGAGCGCGGGACAAGATCTCGTGCTGCACGACTCCGGCACCGGCGCGGTCATCGGCGCGTCGCCCGCGATCGCCAACGCCGCGATGCCCGACTGGTCCGCCGACGGCGCGCACGTGGTGTTCGCGCGCGGCGGCGCGGCGGCGTGCCCCATCCCCGGCTTCTGCCCGACGCAGCCGGGCGTCGACGCCGCCTCGCTGTTCGTCGCCACCGTGAGCGGCACCAGCTTCGGCACACCGACGCTCTTGGTGCAGGGCTCGACGACGCAGAACAGCTACTACCCGTCGTTCTCCCCCGACGGCGCGTACGTCGCGTTCAACCAGTCGGCCACCAACTCGTTCGACGCCTCCGACGCGCGCGTGCTCGTCACCGCGGTCGCCGGCGGCGCGCCGATCGATCTCGGCGGCGTCAACACCAGCGTCGGCAACTCGTGGCCCAAGTTCGCGCCGTTCGTGCAGCACTTCCAGGGCAAGACGATCTTCTGGCTCACGTTCTCGAGCCGCCGCGACTACGGGCTGCGGCTGATCAACAGCGCCGCGTCGTCGATGAGCCAGGTGGCGCAGATCTGGATGGTGGCGGTGAGCCCCGATCGATTGGCGCAGCCGGGCGACGGCGGCTATCCGCCGTTCTGGCTGCCGTTCCAGGACATGACGACGGGAAATCACATCGCGCAGTGGACGCAGAAGGTCGCGCGCCAGCCGTGCGGCCCCGGCGTCGACGGCAACCAGTCGTGCATGCCCGGCGAGATGTGCTCGAACGGCGAGTGCGTGCCGATTCCGATTCAGTAGTAGAAGCAGACCAGCCCGCCGCGCCGCGCCGCCGCGTTCTCCAGCCAGCCGCGAATCTCGCCCAGCACCATCACCGCCTCGCGCGACAGCCCCGACGGCGGCGAGCCGTTGCGCATCACCATCAGCGCGTGCTCGAGCTCGTCGGGCGCGATCGATCCGCCGAACGGAAATCCCACCGCCGGCGGAATCGGCAGCGGCCACGCGCCGCGCGTCAGCATCTTGGTGGTGAAGGTCATGCCGAGCCCCCAGCGCTGCAGCACCGGATCGATCGTCGACTGGAGCCAGCGCTCCTCGATCGCCTGCACGAACTGGTTCGACGTCTTCTGCCCGAGCTGCGCGCACAAGATCTCCAGCGCGTAGGCGTACTGCGACGCGAACTGCGGCGACTGCACCTGGCCCATGCAGATCTCGTCGAGAGCGCGCGCGAGCGTGGGCGCGCCGTTCTGGATCTGGTGCGCGAACACGTCGGCGTTCTCGTGGATCTGCGCCTTCCAGACGGTCTTGATGCGCTCGACCTCGGGCGCGTTGTGCGAGCCCCAGAACGCGCGCAGTTGGTCCCACGCGACGAGATACGGAATGATGCCCTGGCTCATGGAAGCTACGGTAGCGAATCGCGTGGCGACGTTCAAACGATACGTGGGTCGGGGCGAGAGGATTCGAACCTCCGACATCCTGGTCCCAAACCAGGCGCGCTACCAGACTGCGCTACGCCCCGTGGCTCTTTAACTACTCGAAAATGGACGCCCCTGCACCATGATTCTTCTCACGCGCCGGCCTCTTTTGCACCCCTATAACCACCATCATCACCACTCTCCTCCCGCCGCCTCTCCTTCTTGAGCTCGGCCGCCACCGCGTCCATCGCTTCCCGCTTCTCGTCGAGGAGCACCGTGGAATAGTGCTCCTGCATCTCGTCGGTCACGTGCCCCACCATCGCCTTGCGCGTCACCTTGTCGACGTGCGCGCGCCGCAGCAGATCGCTGAACGCGTACCGCATCCGGTGCGGCGTGATGTGCGCCGTGACCTTCGCCTCCTCGACGCTCGCCTTGATCGCGTTCCGGAGCGAGCTCGGCGTTTTGAGCTTGCGGGTCCGGCTCGGGAAGATCCAAGCGTCACCATCGACCGGATAGCCGAGCTCCTCCATCCGCGTCTTGTGCGCCCGCAACGTCTCGGCCAGCTCGGGCAACAGGGGCATCTCTTTGGGCACCGGCTTTCGGCTCGAGATCGGCCCGACGACGCCGCGGACCTGCTTGCGGCGGAATCGAACCAACATCGCGTCGAACTCGACGTCGTTCCATTTCAGCGCCGAAACGTGGCAGAAGCGCTGTCCCGTGCACGCCTTGGTGTGGAGCAGCGCGTACGAGCCCGGCCTCTTGCGCTTCATGGCGTCGAGTACGGCCATGCAGTCCGCGATAGTTGCCCTCTTCTTGGCTTCGGCGACGAAGTGCTCGCCGAACGAGATGCGCAACGTCGGATCGCGGTCCAGGTCGAGATGCACGATCGCATCCTTGGTCATGTTCCTGAACACGTCGAAGAAGTCTTTGACCGAACGCCGCGAGTACGGTCGACCGTTCGGCTTTCGCTTCGCCAGGAGCTCGTTGACCAACCCCTGCACCTCGAGATGCCCGATGACGTCGTAGTACAGCTTCCCGATGATCGGCAGAATGTGCTTGTCGAGCGCGTCCGCGTAATTGGTCAGCGTGTACCTAGCGACCACGCCGGCTTTGGATTCGATCCACAATCGCGCGAATTCCCCAACCCGCATCCGCTCCATCCGGCTGGCGCCGGCCTGCAGCTCCTCCCGCATCGCGACCTGGCGCTTGAGCGCGTCCCGGATCGTGATGCCGTGGTACGTCTTGTTCGCCTCCCTCAGCATGCCGGTTTTCGGATCGACCGCGCGCACGCGTACGCGATAGCCCGTTTGCGTTTTCCAGATTCCCGGATAGTCCGTGGGCACGAGGCCCTTCATCCAACTGGCCATGAGCAACATCAGCCTCTCCGGGAGTCTCAGACCGTCCGCCGTCCATCATACGCGAGGATGACGACGCGACGAAGCGGTCGAGCTCTTCCCGACGGTAGAGATCGGTTCCGCCGCGGCGACCGGCGGGGCGCAGCGCGCCTTTCATCTTCAACGTGCGGATCGCGGACGGCGACTGGTAGCGCAGGTACTCCGCCGCCTCGGCGGTCGTCAGATACGGCGACGCGACCGACGTGATCGCCGAGTCGTTTTTGTCGCGCCGCATGTGAACGATTCTGAATCGGGTTCACACGCAAAGGATCGGACATAACCGTACCGCCCCAATTGTCCGGTTTCGATCGCCCGACTACTTCTTGCGTCTCTTCGTGTTTTCGAGCGCAGCGTCGAGCATGGTCCGTTTGCCCGGCGATCCTCGACGTCGGCTGTGGTCGTCGCGCTCGTCCTCATCGAAGAATGGCGAGCCACGCGCCTGCGCGCGCATGCGCTCAAGCTCGGCCGCGGTGCCGTCGTGGATCGAGCCGCGCCGATAAGCGCGCGACGTCGGCGGGATCAATCCCTGCCATCGCGAGCTCGACGCCTCGCCGCCGCTGCATCTAGCCGGTCGCGCCTTCATCACGCATCGTGCCGTTGGCTCGGGAATGATGCCGTTCGCCGCCGGAACGTCGTACGCACAAACGGCGTACTCGAGCTCCTCGTCGAACACCTCGCAATGGCGTCGTACGCGCGCGACGATCTGGCTCACGAGCGCAGCGAGCTGCATCAGCGACGCACCGCCGGTGTTCTTATCGAGGAGTGCCGCGCCGCGATCCCCCGCCGCCGCTCCGACCACCACACAGCGGACCCGCGCGGCTTTGGCTTCGACGAGGAATGCGAGCAGCGCCCTCTCGTCGACTTTCGTGCTGATCCCTGGCGTGAGCATCACTTCCTCCTTGCCTAGCGTCGTCGGTCGTCGATTCGCCCCAGGTCGTGAGTCAGCCGCGCGACCGTCTCTCGAGTGAGCTCGTCGTCTCCGTCGAGCTCGAGCTCGGCCAGCACGCTCTCGAGATCGTCGCCGTCGTCGATGTGCGCGATCGCGCAAAGCAGCATTTCGAGGCGCTCGGTCGCGTCGCGCATGGCCGACGCCAACGCGGCGAGCTCGCGGCGCGACATCCCACGCTTCGTCCACGCAAAGCCGCCACCTTTTTCGCCGGTCTCTTTGCGCTGCTCTTTGCGTTCCTTCTTGGTGCTGCCCCGCCGCCAGCCTCGGTTGCCGCCGCCGGCCCACTCCTGCACCAACACCTGCAGGTCATGCAGCATCCCGAAGTTCTCGGACAGCGACACTTTGCCGCAGGCCACGCAGCGCCAGTATTCGCGCGGCGGCTTGGGTAGGCGGACGGATACGAAGCTCACTGCTCAAAACCCCTGCACACTAGTGTGCAGGGGGCTCCGCTCAGGCTGTCACGGGTGAGGCGTGCGAGTGCGCTTCCGCTTTGCCACGGGTTCCTTTTGTCGAGCTGCATGCGACCGATTCTCGCGCTTCTGACTGCTCACGAGATCGGACATTACCGGCGGTCCCGAATTGTCCGGTTTCTGTTTCTGTGTCCGCAAAGCACGCTTACCCCAACGATCCGTCAGCGTCCGCTTCTCGGCCGGCGTGCTGTCGAGGAACGCTCCAATTTCGTGGTGGCGAAAGCCTCCCGCCCGCAAGCGTTCCACGGCGAGATCGAGGTTCTTTTGAATGGCCGTCGACGAGTCGCCGTCGACCAGGTGATTATCGATGCGCTCGACCGCTAGCTTGTAATCTTCGAAGATCAAGGTTGCCGCAATCAGCGCGGCTTTGCGGGCCGACAGCAGCGCGGCCACACTCGACGGCCAATGGCGCACCGGGCGCGGCGTGTCCTTCCCGTTGTCGCGCGCCCACTCGCAGAACTCGTCGAGCCGTCCGCGCACGCTCGACGCCAACCGCGTGATCTGTTCTGCCTCCTTTGCGGCTTCGAAGCGAAAGCGCCGGCAGTCGGCCAGGCCGGCCCGCTCGAGGGAAACATAGTGCAGGTGATGGAAGACCTGCGCGACCGCGTAGCGACGGCAGGCATCGCGATCGTTCGGGTCGGAAACGGCGGCGATAATCGCCCCCGTCTGGCTGAAGCGATCGGTGCCATCACGAACGGCGCCATCCTCTTTGAGCCACGTCCACAATCGCTCGATCTGAACGTCGTATTCAGATGCTTTGCGGGGTTCGACCTTGCGCGCCATGGATTCCCACTATTACCCCGGCTCTCTCGAATGGGTACCCCAAAAGGTGAATGCAGACGTTTTCACGTGCTTGGATTTGAGCAAACCGCAGCGACGGGGATGTACGTTTTTTGTATGTTTTTCGTATATCGTTTTTCCCGGGTTCACGCGCAAGCTAACTCCGTCGTCGGTTTGCTTTCGGGCGCGGCGCGTCAGGTACGCCAGCCTCGTCGGCTCGCTTGTCTGGTTTGAGCTTGGTCCGCGCTCTCTCGACACGTTTTCTCAGACGGTCGGCCTTCGACGCCCGACTGCCCTTCTGAGCATCGAGAAGATCGGCGATCTCGCTCCACCCCATGCCCGCGTCGGCGAGATACAGCGCGGCGTTGTCCAGATTGTCGAGCACCGTTCGCTTGGTGTCGGCGTCCATCGAGTGCGCAGCCATTTCCCCGACGGTGCGGGCAAGCTCCTCGATCACGAATTGAGCGGCGCAAACGCCGGCCAACCGCGCTTCCAATCGATAGCCCGCCTCGGAGGGCCAATGCGCAACCTCCCGGGTCCGATATTGGTCAGCTCTCGCCCGAACCGCAAATCGGGACACGCGCGCTGCGATGTTGGTCATCAATGCGAGCACGCGCTTGGCGTCGTCCAGCGTCTCTTCCCGGAATCGGTGGCAGTAGCCAAGCATCTCGCGCTCGAGCCCCACAAAGTAGAGCTTCAAAAACGCCCGCGCGACAGCGACGGACACGACCGATCCGCCCCACGTCGGCGAAAGCATCCTGCCGGCTTCATTCCCCCGATCCGCCGAAGCGCTCACGCCGGCATTCTGGACGAGCCAACGCCACAGCTTCTCCGTCTGAACAGCATATTCCTTGGGATCAGCAGTCTTGGGTCGTCTGGGCATCGCTTCGTCCTTCCGCACCGTCGACGGTATCCGGCCGGTCAGTCTACCATCGGCTGATCGACCGCAGCATCCGGATGGGCCGCGTGGCAGAATGCCGGCAATGCCGTTGACGACAGAGCCGATCGTAGAGTCTTCGAGCGTGAACAGCGCAAAGCGCGTTCACGATTGGCGGCGCTTCTGGTCCGATCCGTCCGCGTCGCTCAACTTTGGCGACCGCGGTCAATTTCTGTCCGATCCCGAAGGGCCTCTGGGCACTAGTATGAATCCGGCGCTCTTCCGGCTCGAAACTGTCATGGAGTCGCCTTGCCTGGTGTTGCTCGGAGAGCCCGGGATCGGAAAGTCGACCACGGTCAATCAAGAGCTCAACGCGCTGGAGCGACGCCTCGTGGCTGGCGTGGATGTGCTTTTGCCCGTCGACTTGCGGGACGTCGGATCCGACGGACGCTTGTGTGCGCGCATCTTTGAGGATCCGAAATTTCTGCATTGGGAGAGCGGCACGCACCAACTGCACCTTTTCATCGATAGCTTGGATGAATGCCTGCTCCGCGTCGACACCGTGGGCCAGGTCCTGATTGAAGAGCTTCAGCGGCGAGATCGATCCAGGTTGAAGCTGCGGATCGCGTGTCGCACGGCGGAGTGGCCCAAAGTGCTTCAGGTCGGTCTGGCGTCGTTGTGGCCGCAAAACGAAATTCGCTACTGCGAGTTGCAGCCGCTTCGGGTTTGCGACATCGAAGCGGCTGCGGTCGATCTGGAAGTCGACACGGAGTCGTTTTTGCGGGAGGTCATCAAGCGAGACGCAGCGGGTTTTGCAATGCGTCCGGTTACGCTGAGAGCGTTATTGCGCGCTTT
>DASREC010000131.1:0-12300 GCA_035652295.1 Polyangia bacterium | reverse complement strand
TAGCGCGGCGGACGCGGCCGCTCAGCGAATTATTTTGCGGCGCAGCAAGAGGACGGCCAGCGCGAGCACGAAGAGCGCGGCCGCCGGCGTCGACGGGCGGCGCGCGGTGAACGAGCACGCGCCGCCGGTGAGCGAGAGGGTGGCCGCCTGATCGGGGTTGAGATCGGCGGGCGGCGCGAGATCGGGGACCGAGAGATCGCGCGGCTTCGCGAGATCGGGCGTCGCGAGATCCGCGGCGGCGAGATCGACCGGCGTGAGATCGGGCTGGGCGAGATCGATCGGCGGCATCGACAGATCGGCCGGCGCGCCGCCGTCGCACTGCACGCTCGCGGTGCCGCAGGTGTTGGCGGCGCACGTCGCGGCCACGCACGGGTCGCCGCTCGACGGGCAGTCGCCCGGCGTCGCGCAGCAGCCCGACACGCCGCCCTTGACGCTGTAGACGCACGTGTTGGCGGTGCACGCCGCCGCCTGGCAGATGTTGGGCGTGCAGTCGGCGACGCTCGCGCAGCAGCCGGCGCCGCCCGTCGAGATCAGCCCGCACGTGTTGGCCACGCAGGTGCGGCCCTGGCACGAGTTGCCGCTCGCGCAGTCGGTCGGGCCGTTGCAGCAGCCGGCGCCGCCCGTCGAGACCAGGCCGCAGGTGTTGGCGGCGCACGTGCGCGTCTGGCACGAGTTGCCGCTCGGGCAGTTCGTCGGCGTGTTGCAGCAGCCGCCGGCGCCCGTCGAGGTGAGGCCGCAGGTGTGCCCGCTGCACGTGCGCGTCTGGCACGAGTTGCCGGTGGCGCAGTCGGCGGTGGAGTTGCAGCAGCCGGCGGCGCCCGTCGACGTGAGGCCGCACGTGTTGGCGGCGCACGTGCGCGACTCGCACGCGTCGCCCGTCGGGCAATCGCCAGGCGCGAGGCAGCAGCCTCCGGCGCCCGTCGACGTGAGGCCGCAGGTGTTGGCGGTGCACGTGCGCGACTGACACGCGTTTCCCGTCGCGCAATCGGTCGGCGCGTTGCAGCAGCCGCCGGCGCCCGACGACGCGAAGCCGCACGTGCCGCTCGCGCACGTGCGCGACTGGCAGCCGTTTCCCGTCGGGCAGTCGGTGGGCGAGCAGCACTGCGCGCAGGTGCCGCTGCCGGGCGTCGACGCGCAGAACTTGAGGCCGCCGCCGCAGGTGCATGTGTGGCTCACGCAGCTCGCGCCGCCACCGCAGTCGGCGGGGCCGTTGCAGCAGCCGGCGCCGCCCGTCGACGTGAGGCCGCAGGTGTTCGAGTTGCAGGTGCGCGCCTCGCACGCGTTTCCCGTCGGGCACGTGGACGCGGCGTTGCAGCAGCCGGCGCCGCCCGTCGACACGAAGCCGCAGGTGTTGGCGATGCACGTGCGCGTCTGGCAGGCGTTTCCCGTCGGGCAGTCGGCGGGCGCGTTGCAGCAGCCGCCGGCGCCGGTCGAGGTGAGGCCGCACGTGTTGGCGACGCAGGTGCGCGATTGACACGCGTTGCCGGCGGCGCAGTCGGTGGTGGAGTTGCAGCAGCCGGCGGCGCCGGTCGAGGTGAAGCCGCAGGTGTTGGCGGCGCACGTGCGCGTCTCGCACGAATTTCCCGTCGCGCAGTCGGCGGGCGCGGCGCAGCAGCCGGCGCCGCCCGTCGAGGCGAAGCCGCAGGTGTGCGCCACGCAAGTGGCCGTCTGGCAGGCGTCGCCGGCGGGGCAGTCGGCGGGCGAGTTGCAGCAGCCGGCGCCGCCGTTCGAGACGTACGTGCACGTGTTGGCGGTGCAGCTGCGCGTCTCGCACGCGCTCGCGGGCGCGCAGTCGCCGACGACGCTGCAGCAGCCGGCGCCGCCCGTCGACGTGAAGCCGCACGTGCCGCCCGCGCACGCCGGCGTCTGGCACGCGTTGCCCGCCGGACAGTCGCCGCCCGAGCAGCACGCCGCGCAGGTGCCGCCGCCGCCCGCGCCGAACGAGCCGGGGCAGTACTTGAGCGCGCCGTTCACGCAGCCGCACGTGTTGGCGCCGCACGTGAAGCTCGCCGCCGTCGCGCCGCAGTCGGCGGGGCCGTTGCAGCAGCCGCCGTTGTTCTTGGCGGTGTACGTGCACGAGTTCCCCGTCGGGCCGAGCGCGGTCGGGCAGGTCGGGCTGTTCTGGCAGGCGTTGGCCGCCGCGCAGTCGCCCGGCGAGGAGCAGCAGGTGACCGAGCCGGTGCCGCCGTCGAGCGAGGGCGAGTGCACGCAGCTGCTCACGCCAACCCCGCCGAGGACGCACGTGTCGAGCGTGCAGGGATCGCCGTCGTCGCAGTTGATATCGTCGGCGCAGCAGTTGAGCGGCTCGACGGGCACGCAGGTGTGGCCGGCGCTGCACGTCTTGATCTCGCAGATGCCGACGGCAGGGCAGTCGCTCGCCGTCGAGCACGACACCACGCCCTGGTGCGCGACGCCGAGCGCGGGCGGCGAAGGTTTGCAGGCGGCGAGCGCGAGGGCGAGGACGGAGGCGAGCGCCCACTTCGCGGCGACGGGCTTCATTGCCTGCGATCGTATCACAACCGCGCGGCGCTCCCGACGGTGGCGATCACCCGTGGAGCAGGGCGTGGCGCGCGGCGTAGCGCACCAGGTCGCCGACCGAGTGCAGATCGAGCTTGCGGTGGATGCGCGCGCGGTGCGTCTCGACGGTCTTGACGCTGATGGTGAGCGCGCTCGCGACCTGCTGGTTGGTGCAGCCGCGCACCAGCAGCGCGAACACCTCGCGCTCGCGCGCCGAGAGCGGGCCGAGCGGCGCGGCGGGCTCGGCGGCGCCGGCGATCAGATCGGGCGCGAAGTACGGCCGCCCGGCGCCGACGGTGCGCATGGCCTGGAGCACCGCCTCCACCGGCTGCCGCTTGAGCGCCACGCCGAGCGCGCCGGCCTCGCGCGCCTGCGCCGCGTACTCGGGCCGCTCCTCGTCGGTGAGCACCAGGACCTGCGGGCGCGGCGGGCGGCGGCGCAGCTCGCTGATCGCGTCCAGCCCGGCGAGCCCGGCCCGCGTCACGTCGAGCACCACCAGCTCGGCGCGCTGCTCCTCGACGGCGCGCTGCCCGCGCTTGACGTCGCCGGCCTCGGCCACGACCACGAGATCGTCCTCGCGGGCGAGCAGCGCGCGCAGGCCCTCGATGAAGATCGGATGGTCGTCGATGATCGCGACCCGCACGGCGTGAATACTTAGCACGCCGGCCGCTCGCTCGTAAATCTCGCGCGCGCCGCTCACTCGCCGATGGCGCGCGCCAGCGAGACGCGGGCGACCGCCTCCTCGTAGCGCGCGCGCGTCAGGCTCAGCCGCGACTGCGTGAGCGCCGACTGCGCGTCGAGCAGGTCGGTGGTGGTGGCGGTGCCGGCCTTGAGCTGCGCGTCGGTGATGCGATACGCCTCCTCGGCCGAGGCGATGGTCTCGCGCGCCAGCTCGACGGCGCTCGCCGCCGACTCGACCAGCGCGCGGCGCGACGCCACCTCGACGCGGATCTGGCGCCGCTCGGCCTCGACGTCGGCGGCGGCCGCGTCGGCGAGCCGAGCGGCGGCGGAGCGCGCGTACCAGTTCGCGCCCCAATCCCAGATCGCCCACGACGCGCGCGCGCCGACGTACTCCTGGTTGGGCGGCGCGAACACCTGCCCGTCGACGCGCAGGTAGCCGCCCTCGGCGTCGATGTCCGGCAAGAGCGCGTACAGCCGCGAGCGCGCGCGGTGGCGGGCGGCGCGCGCGGTCAGCTCCGCCTGCTTGAGCTCCAGCCGATCGCCGAGCGCGCGCTCTATTAATGATGGGACCGGCGCGACCTGCGTGTAGGGGCGGTCGCCGTCGAGGAGCGAAGTCGGCTCGGCCAGCTCGACGGGCGCGTCGGGCGCGAGGCCGATCGCCGCCAGCAGCGTGACGCGCGAGATCTGCGCCTGCGTGCGCGCCACGATCGCCTGCTGCCGCGCGTTCGCCGCCGCCACGCGCACGCGCAGGAGGTCGGCGGTGGTGAGCACGCCGGCGCGCACCTTGGCGTCGGCGATCGTCACCTGCTCCGACAGCTCGCGCTCCGACGCGATGGCGATCTGCTCGAGCGCCAGCGCCTGGAACATGCGCAGGTACTCGCTCTCGATCGACTCGCGCAGGGCCGCCTCGACCACGCGCGCCTGCGCGTCGGCGGCCTCGGCGCTCGCGTGCTCGGCGCGCCAGTCCTGGTGCAGGCGCAACAGCCCGACGAGCGGCTGATCCGCCGTCGCCGCGAAGCTGTTGGTGTCCTGGTCGCGCGCGCGGAAGCTGCCGCCGCCGAAGTTGATGGCGAACGGCGAGTCCCAGTGCTGGTACTCGTCGCTCACGTGCACCGACGGCAGCATGCGGCCGAACGCGCTCTTCGAGCCGGCGCGCCCGCCCGCCGCGCGCGCGCGCGAGGCCACCACGCTCGGGTGCGACGCGAGCGCGCGCGCCACCACGTCCTCGACGGTGAGCCGCTCGGCGAACGCCGCGCGCGAAAACAGCGACGCCCCGAGCGTGACCGCGAGCGCGAAGGCGAGCCGCCTCATTCCTTCACGTACACGACCACGTCGGCCGACAGCCCGGCGCGCAGCGTGAGGTCGGCGGGCGCGTCGAGCCACTCGATGCGCACCGGCACGCGCTGCACCACCTTGACGAAGTTCCCCGACGCGTTGTCCGCGGGCAAGAGCGAGAAGCTGGCGCCCGTGCCGCCCGAGAGGCTGGCCACGCGCCCGTGAAACTTCCGGCCCGGGAACGCGTCGACGGAGATGCGCGCCTCCTGCCCCGGCTTCATCTTGCCGACCTGCGTCTCCTTGAAGTTGGCGATCACGTACGTCGCCGTCGGGACGAGCTGGATCACCGGCTGGCCGACCTGCACCAGCTGGCCCTCGTGCACCGTCAGCTTCGACGCCAGCCCGTCGGCGGGCACGGTGACCTTGGTGTACGAGAGCTGGAGCTGCGCCAGGCGCAGCGTGGCCTGCGCGCTCTTGACGCGCGCGTGCGCGAGATCGGCGTTGGCGCGCGCCACCGAGATGCGCGAGGCGATCGGCGCGTTCTCGGTCAAGCGGCCCTGCGCCTCGCCGACGCGCGCCTCGGCGGCGCGGCGTCCCTCCTCGGCGGCGGCGACCTGCGCGCGCGCCACCGCGAGCGCCGCCTGCGCCGAGTCGTTGGCGATCTGCGCGTTGTCGAGCCGCTCCTGCGTCACCGCGTTGGCCGCGCGCAATTCGCGCGCGCGTCCGAGATCGAGCTCGGTCTTGTGCGCGTCGGCCTTGGCGCGCTCGAGCGTCGCGCGCGCCATCGCCACCTGCGACTCGGCGCTCGCCACGCCCACCGACGATCCCGACACGCCGGCGCGCGCGCTCGCCAGGCCGCCCTTCGACGTCGCCTCGACCACCTGCGCCTGCGAGTCGGCCGACGCCGCCTGCGCCTCTGCCGTCGCCAGCTCGGCCTCCGCCTGCTGCACGCGCGCCGCGTAGTCGGCGTCGTCGATCTCGGCGATCACCTGCCCCTTCTTCACCAGGTCGTTCTCGTGCACGAGCACGCGCACCACCTGTCCCGAGGCGCGCGTGCCGATCGGCACCACGTCGGCGGCGACCTGCGCGTCGTCGGTGTCCTCCTGCCCGCGCGTCATCAGCCACCAGCCGCCGAGCAGCGCCAGCACCAGCGCGAGCACCGCGCCGAGGATGAGGAACGGTTTGCGCGCGCGCGGCTTGGGCGACGTCGCGTCGACGGCGACCACGGTCTTGGCGGCGGCGGAGGAGGGGGACTCGCGATGATCGGCCACGGATTCCATTTCTACATCTCCACGTGAACTTCGACTTTGGGGGCGTCGTGCGTCGCGGACTTGAGCAGGAACAGGAGCGGCATGACCGCGATGAACGCGAAGCCCGAGAGCAGAAAAAGTTTTTCGAACGTCAGCATGGTCGCCTGGCGCGTGAGGGCGAAGTCGAGCACGCGCCGCGCCGCCACCTGAGCGCTGGTGGCGTCGAGCCCGCCCGAGCGGAACGCGCCCTCGATCATCGTCAGCCGCGACAGGAGCTCCGGACGCCCCGGCACGAGGTGCGCCACCATGCCGGTGCGCGCCTGCACCGAGTAGCGGTTGATCAGCGACGCGAACAGCGCGAGGCCGATCGATCCGCCGATCTGCCGCAAGAGCGAGTTGAGCCCGGTGGCGTCGGCCAGCTTGGTGCGCGGGATCGAGCTGAGCGCGACGGTGGTGAGCGGAATGAACAGGCAGCTGAACGCCACGCCCTGCACGATCAGCGTGCCGACGATGCCGCGCGCGTTGGTGTCGAGCGTGTAGTGGCTCATGTCGACCGCGGTCAGGCCGAACAGCAGGATTCCGAAGCCGACGAACAGCCGCGGCGAGACGCGGTTGTAGAGCCGACCGACGATCGGCATCGCCACCATCATCGCCAGCGAGCGCGGCATGAGCGCGAGCCCCGAGTCGGTGGCGGTGAAGCCGAGCAGCTCCTGCATGAACACCGGCAAGAGGAACGTGATCGAGAGCAGCACGGCGAACATCACCGAGCCGATCAGCGTGCCCGAGAGAAACACCGGATCCTTGAACAGCGTCAGGTCGACGACGGGCACCGGCGCGGTCAGCTCGCGGATCACGAACGCCGCCAGCACGAAGATCGCGGTGAGCGTGAGCGCGAAGATCAGCCGCGACTCGAACCAGTAGTTGCGCTGGCCCTCCTCGAGCACGTACTGCATCGCCGCCAGCCCGATGCACAGGAGCGCGATGCCGGCCCAGTCCATGTTCTTGCGCTGCCGCGCCGCCTGAGCGACGTTGGCGGCGCGCACGTCCTCGGGCTCGTGCACGAAGCGCGACACCATGAACAGCGCCAGCGCGCCGACCGGCAGGTTGATGTAGAAGATCCACGGCCAGCTGTAGTTGTCGACGATCCAGCCGCCCAGCGTCGGGCCGAACGCCGGGCCGATCACCACCGCGAGGCCGAACAGCGCCATCGCCATGCCCTGCTCTTTGGGCGGAAACGTCTGGCGCAGGATCGCCTGCTCCGTCGGCTGCAGCGCGCCCGCGCCGAGGCCCTGCACCACGCGAAAGATCACCATCGCCGGCAGGCTGCGCGCCAGGCCGCACAGCCCCGAGCCGACGACGAACAGCATGAGCGCGAACATGTAGACGCGCTTCTGGCCGAACATGCGGCCGAGGAACGCGGTGAGCGGCATGACGAGGACGGTGGCGATCACGAAGCCGGTGGTGACCCAGGTGATCTCCTCGACGGTGGCGCCGAGCGCACCGCGCAGGTGCGGGACGGCGACGTTGACGATCGACGAGTCGATCGCGCCCATCAGCGTCCCGAAGGTCACCGAGATGGTGACCAGCCACTTGTTGACCGGTGGACGATCCGCCACGTCAGCCTCGGCTCACGCTACCGGCCGGCGCCGCGCAGGAAGAGATCGACCAGCTCGTCGACGTGCCGGGTCAGCTCGCCGCGCGAGCCGTGCTCGACGTCGTTCAGGATCACGCCGCGCACCATGCCGAGCAGCGCCACCGCGTGCAGCCCGCCGCGCGACGGCTTGAGCGCGCCCTCCTGCACGCCGCGCTTGAGCACGCGCTCGAGCACGCTGGCGATCTCGCGCATCGCCTTCGACTTCTTGCCGAGCGAGGTGGCGTGCTCGCACATGACGATGGTGAGGAACTGCCGGTGCTCCTCGAAGTGCTCGAACAGCGCGCCGATGATCGCGCCGAGCTGCCGCGCGAACGGCTCGCGCGCCGACTCGTGCAGCCGCTTGTCGAGCTTGTCCTTCAGCTCCGCCTTGCGCGCCGCCATCGTCGCGTCGAGCAGCGCCTCGCGATCCTGGAAGTGGTTGTAGAGCGTGCCCACCGCCACGCCGGCCTTGGCGGCGATCTCGCCCATCGACGCGCCGCTCAGGCCGCGCTCGGCGAACACCGCCTCGGCGGCGGCGATCATCGCCTGGCCGGCCTCCTCGCGCAGCCGCGAGCGCAGATTCTGAACGCGTTTTTCAGAAGATGAATTTGGATTCATTTTATGAATGTACTAGCCAACGAACCGCCGGATGTCAAGCGAGGGAGCGGTCAGCTCGACGGTGGGAAGAAGAATTCGACCGGCGAGCGGGCGAACCGCCGCAGCACCGCGCCGAGCAGGCGCAGGCCGGCGTGCTCGACGCCGCGCGCGCGCACCGCCACGCCGAGGGCCAGCACGAAGCTGACGCCGAAGTTGAGCAGGCCGATGATGGCGATGCCGCACGCCGCCGCGCCCAGGCCGTGCGCCGAGAAGCCCTGCGCGCACACCGCCAGCGTCAGCCCGCCGGTCGACAGCGTGATGTGGCGAACCTCGAGCGGCACGCCGAGGAACTTGCCGAATGCCGGCAGCATGCCGAGCAGAAAGCCGAGCGTCAGGTTGCCGCCGAAGCCGGAGATGTGGTGGTGCAGCTTGGCGCCGAGCCAGCGCATGAAGCGCGCGCCGAAGACGCGGCCGAGCCGGTGCTGCGCGATGCCGTCGGGGATGCGGCGATAGGCCGCCCAGTTGTCGAGCCAGCCGGCGCCGAGGCTCGACAGCCACAGGAGCACGCCGGTGAGCGCGGCGAAGTAGATGGTGCCGGTGTGCAGCGGGTGGAACGACTCGATGGTGTGCTCGGCCGCGTGCTCGTCGAGGAACGGGTGGCCGGTCGAGTGCGCGTACCAGAGGTTGAAGAGGATCGCGCCGGGGATGACCAGGCCGACGTTGCCGAGCGCGGCGGCGAGCTGCGAGCGGCAGATGCGCGCGATCAGCGTGACCAGCTCGTCGAGCTTGGGCTGGGAGTCCTCGGCGGCGGTCTCCTTGAGCGCGGCGGCCAGCGCGGCGGCGGTCATCGACGGCTGCTTGGTGGCGAGCGTGAAGCCGCAGAGCTGCATGGCGATGAAGCTGGCGGCGTAGTTGGCGGAGGCGAACACGCCCTCGACGAACAGCGGGAAGTGGCCGGCGACGATGATGTACTTGAGCGCGGTGGTGCCGACGGTGAGCACGCCGCCGCCGCCGGCCGACGCGATCATCTTGGCCCACTCGCGGCGCGTGGCGGTGATGTAGTGCTCGCCGGTGTCGCCGGCGTGCTCGATGATCTTGCGCGCGAGGAGGCGCACGTTGGTGCGGATGAGATCGCGCAGCGAGCCGTCGCGCGCGCGCGCCGCCACCAGGCGCGCCAGCAGCTGCGCGCCGGCGGCCGCGCGCTCGACCGGATCGGCGGCGTCGACGACGGCCAGCAGATCGGCGAGGCGATCGAGGTTTCGGTTGGCGACCTCGATGCGGTAGACGACGTCGACCGAGACGCCGTACTCCTCGAGGTGGCCGTGCACCTCGGCGAGCGTCTCGCGGCACGCGGCGATCTGCTCGCGGCACGACGCCGCCGAGCCGATGTTGTCGAGCAGCGCGTCGCACAGCCGTGGCAGGAGGAAGAACGGCGACGCCGCCAGCGCCACGTCGGGGCTGCGCGCGCGCATGTCGCGCGACAGGCCGAGCGCCGAGGTGCGCGTCGCCACCAGCGCCACCGCGTCGAGCACCGCCTGCCGCACGTCGCGCCACGCCGAGGAGCCTTCGCCGACGAGCGCCACCAGGCGCGCGACCAGATCGGGCGGCAGCGCCGAGATCCACTCGGCGTCGCGCGCGCGCGGGAACCAGCGGGCGAGGTGCTCGGCGAGATCGCGCGGATCGCGCGGCGTCGGCAGAAAGCGGCGCGCCAGGCGATCGGCGGTCTCGTCGAGGAGGCCGCGATCGTTCGGCAGCGCGCTCTCGAACAGCGGCAGCGCGCTCGCGCCCGAGAGCACGGTGGCGACGGTGCGCGTGAAGGTGCGGCGCCATGCCGGCGACAGCTCGACGGCGTCGAGCAGCACGCGCAGCCGCGCGGTGGCCGCCGCCTCGTCGCCGCTCGCCGCGCGCGCCGGACCCGAGCGCAGCCAGCGCGCGCCGGCCTCGAGCGCGGCGGCGCAGTCGTCGAGCGGCGCCTCCCACGTCAGCGACGACAGCCAGCGGTGCAGCCCGCGCAGCTCCTTGAGCCGCACGGCGCCGCCGCCGAAACGCCCGACGAGCGCGTCGAGAGTCGGCGGCGCGCTTTCCGGGGAAGGCGCGAGCTCGGCGGCCGGAGGGCCCATGGTGACACTTTACCTGAACTCGTATACTCGCGGCATGGCCAACAGGCTCGACGGAAAGATCGCGCTGGTGACGGGCGGCAGCCGCGGCATCGGCGCGGCGGTAGCGGAGGCGTTCGCGCGCGAGGGGGCGCGCGTGGTGATCGCGTCGCGCAAGGCGCCGGAGCTGGAAGCGGCGGCGGCGCGCATCAACGAAAAATTTCCCGGCGCGGTGATCGCGCGCGCGTGCCACGTCGGCGCGCCTCAGGCGATCGGCGAGTTGGTGGCGTGGATCGAGCGCGAGGTCGGGCTGGTCGACGTGGCGGTGAACAACGCGGCGACCAATCCGCACTTCGGGCCGCTGCTCACCGTCGACTGGCCGGTCTGGGACAAGACGTTCGAGGTCAACTTGAAAGGCTACTTCGAGGTGGCGCGGCAGGTGGCGCGGCGGCTCGTCGAGCACGGGCGCGCGGGATCGATCGTCAACGTCGCCAGCATCACGGGGCTGCGCGGCTCGCCGATGCAGGGCGTGTACGCGATGACCAAGGCGGCGGTGATCTCGATGACGCAGACGCTGGCGGTCGAGCTGGGGCGGGCGCGGATTCGGTTGAACGCGATCGCGCCGGGGCTGGTCGAGACGCGGTTGGCGCAGGCGATTACGGCGAATCCGGAGGCGACGAAGATCTTCACCGATCGGGCGGCGCTCGGGCGCATCGCGACGCCCGAGGAGATCGCGCCGCTCGTGGTCTATCTCGCCAGCGACGAATCGTCGTTCGTCACCGGGCAAACGTACGCCATCGACGGCGGCTGGACGGCGGCTTAGACGCGGCTGTGGGATGCAGCGGCTGAAGACCCGCTGCATTACGCGGGCGGGCGCGAAAACTGTTTTTCGCCGGACGCTCGCATACGCCGTGCTCGGCCGCTGCTACGCAGCGTCCTGCGCGCGGCACGTGCTTCGCTCGATTCGTCGCTGGCATCCTCGCGCAGACGCGAGGAGCGCTCCTCAACGCCGGCGAAAAACAGTTTTCGCGCCCACCCGCTCCATTCCGCTGAGTTGCCATTCGCAGAAGGCCAATGCGGCAAAGTGCTGCTGCGGCAAAATGCCGTAGGGGCTGTCGGGGTGCGGTTGGGGACGTAGCGGAACGGAGCGGGCGGGCTGCGGCAAAATGCCGCCGCGCGCAGTTCCGCAGGACGCGTCTGCGCGGCCGAGGACTGTTTGAGCACGGCGGCATTTTGCCGCAGGCCGCACGCGGAGTGCAGCGGGTGTACCGAGATCAGCGGTTGCGTTCGGGGATGAATTGGGCGGGGTCGAAGCGGGGGTAGCGGTCGTCGAGGATGTCGGTGAGGCGGTCGCGGACCATGCCTTTGAGGTCGGAGTGGGGGAGGACGTAGAAGCGGTCTTCGCGGATGGCGGTGAAGACGTGGTCGGCGACCTCGGAGGCCGGTTTGCCCTCGGAGACGAGCTTGCGGACGGCCTGCTCGACGCCCTGGCGGATCGACTGCTGCGCCGGATCTTCGCCGCGCGCGTCGCGCAGGTGCGCCGGGCGGTGGCGCTCGGTGTCGGCGATGTTGGTGCGCACGAAGCCGGGGCACAGCACCGAGACGCGCACGCGCGCGCCGAACGCCTGCAGATCGCGCGCGAGCACCTCGGAGATCGCCACCACCGCGTGCTTGCTGGCGACGTACGGGCCCATGAACGCGGGCGCCGCCAGCCCGGCGATCGACGCGGTGTTGACCACGTGCGCCGCGCCGCCGTGCTCGAGCAGGAGCGGCACGAACGCGCGGATGCCGTGGATGACGCCCCACAAGTTCACCGACAGCGCCCACTGCCAGTCGTTCTCCGACAGCGTCCAGATCGGCCCGCCCGCGCCGCCGATGCCGGCGTTGTTGCACACGACGTGGAGCGCGCCGAATTTTTCGCGCGCGCGCGCCGCCAGCGCGGCCACCGCGGCGCCGTTCGAGACGTCGGTCGGGACCGCCAGCACCGCCGCGCCCGCCGACTCGAGCTCGGCCGCGGCGCGCTCGAGCGCCGGCGCGTCGTGATCGGCTAGCACCACCTGCATGCCCTCTTTGGCGAACCGCTCGGCCAGAGCGCGTCCGATCCCGCTCGCCGCGCCGGTCACCACCGCCGTCTTGCCGCGAAACTCGTGCATGCGCCCTCCGCGGGTCAGTTGGCTTTCGCCCGCGGCGTGAGCTTACCTTGCGCCAGCAACTTGCGCAGCGCGCGCAGATCGACCGGCTTGGTGAAGTG
>DASREC010000130.1:0-3969 GCA_035652295.1 Polyangia bacterium | reverse complement strand
ATCACGGACGAGGTCGCCAAGAAGATCGAGTCGCTCGGCTTCACCAAGATCCGGGTGCGCTCGGGCCTCACGTGCGAGGCGTTCTCCGGCATCTGCGCGAACTGCTACGGCATGGACCTGTCGCAGGGCCGCATCGTCGAGGAGGGCAGCGCGGTCGGCATCATCGCCGCGCAGTCGATCGGCGAGCCGGGCACGCAGCTGACGATGCGCACGTTCCACATCGGCGGCATCGGCCAGGTGCGCACCGAGCAGTCGACGCTCGAGTCGCGCAACGAGGGCAAGGTCCGGCTGGAGAACTGCCAGACGGTGCAGAAGCAGGGCTACCTGGTGGTGATGAACCGTCACGGCGAGCTGGTGCTCACCGACGACGCGGGGCGCGAGCGCGAGCGTTACCAGCTCACCTACGGCGCCAAGCTGCTCGTCGAGGACGGCCAGAAGGTGCCGGCCAAGACGCTGCTCTCCGAGTGGGATCCGTTCTCGATGCCGATCCTCACCGAGGTCGGCGGCATCGTGAAGTACGGCGACATCATCGACTCGGTCACCATGCAGGAGCAGCTCGACGAGGTCACCGGCCTCTCGCGCAAGGTGATCATCGAGTCGAAGGACGCCGACACGCGGCCGCGCATCTCGCTGAAAGACGAGCACGGCAAGACCAAGAAGATCCCGGGCTCGTCGCAGGAGGCGCGTTACTTCCTGCCGGTCGGCGCCAACATCTACGTCGCCGACGGCGACGCGATCGAGGCCGGCGACGTCATCTCGAAGATCCCGCGCGAGACGACGAAGACCAAGGACATCACCGGCGGTCTGCCGCGCGTCGCGGAGCTGTTCGAAGCGCGCAAGCCGAAGGAGCACGCCGTCATCTCCGAGATCGACGGCATGGTGTCGTTCGGCAAGGACACCAAGGGCAAGCGCAAGGTGGTCATCACGCCGGAAGTCGGCGAGGCCAAGGAGTACCTGATCTCGAAGGGCAAGCACTTGTCGGTGCGCGAAGGCGATCGCGTGCGCGCCGGCGAGCCGCTGATGGACGGCGCGGCCAACCCGCACGACATCCTCAAGGTGCTCGGCGAGAAGGCGCTCGCGAAGTACCTCGTCGACGAAGTGCAGGAGGTCTATCGACTCCAGGGCGTGAAGATCAACGACAAGCACATCGAGGTGATCGTGCGCCAGATGCTGCGCCGCATTCGCGTCGTGGACGTCGGCGACACCAACTTCCTCGTCGACGAGCAGGTCGAGCGGCACATCTTCGAGGAGGAGAACGACAAGATCCGCGAGAAGGGCGGGACGCCGGCCAAGGGCGAGCCGCTGCTGCTCGGGATCACCAAGGCGTCGCTGTCGACCGAGTCGTTCATCTCGGCGTCGTCGTTCCAGGAGACCACCAAGGTGCTCACCGAGGCCGCGATCTGCGGCAAGGTGGACTACCTGCGCGGCCTCAAGGAGAACGTCATCATGGGCCGCCTGATCCCGGCGGGCACCGGCCTCGGCGCGTACAAGAAGATGACGCTGAACGTGGAAGCACCGACGGAGGAAGAGCTGCCGATTCCGCCGCCGGTCACGCAGACGCCCGAGGCGATGGCGCTACAAGACGAATAAACACCTTGACGCCCGGGGCTTCGTCAGTAGAATGCCCAGGCTTTGAAGAACGGAAGAACCTAGAATGCCGACGATCAATCAGCTCGTGAAGTTCGGGCGCGAGAAGCAGAAGCGCAAGACCGCCGCGCCCGCGCTCAAGGCCTCGCCGCAGAAGCGCGGCGTGTGCGTTCGCGTCTACACCTCGACGCCGAAGAAGCCGAACTCGGCGCTGCGCAAAGTCGCCCGCGTGCGCCTCACCAACGGGATGGAAGTCACCAGCTACATCCCGGGCGAGGGCCACAACCTGCAGGAGCACTCGGTCTGCTTGATCCGCGGCGGCCGCGTGAAGGACCTGCCGGGCGTTCGCTATCACATCATCCGCGGCACGCTCGACACCTCGGGTGTCGCCAACCGCCGCCAGAGCCGCTCGAAGTACGGCGCCAAGCGCCCGAAGTAAGGACTACGAGACATGCCCCGTAAAGGTGAAGTTCCCAAGCGCGATTCGATCCCCGATCCGAAGTACACCGAGGCGCCGATCGACGTCCGCAAGCGCGTCACCAAGTTCATGAACACGGTGATGACCCGCGGCAAGAAGTCGACCGCCGAGCAGATCGTGTACGGCGCGTTCGATCTCGTCGAGCAGCGCTCGAAGCAGGAAGCGGTCAAGATCTTCGACCTGGCGCTCACCAACGTGAAGCCCAAGCTCGAGGTGAAGTCGCGCCGCGTCGGCGGCTCGACCTATCAGGTTCCCGTCGACGTTCGGCCGGAGCGGTCGACCGCGCTCGGCATGCGCTGGCTGGTCATCTACGCGCGCGAGCGCGGCGAGAAGACCATGGTCGAGAAATTGGCCGGCGAGATCCTGGACGCGTCGCAGAATCGCGGCAACGCGGTGAAGAAGCGGGAAGACACGCACAAGATGGCGGAAGCGAACAAGGCGTTCGCGCATTACCGTTGGTAGTCTGAAATAGGGTTGGAAGCACAGAAGTCGTAGGCAATGTTTTTGGTGGTTTGATTGAGCGTTGTTTTGCGCTGAATCAGCTCGTCAAAAATCCCGCCTACAGCCTCCTTCCCGTCGAAGAAAGTGGGAACGAAGAGCGCTCATCATGGCGCGGGAATACTCCATATCTGCGACCCGGAACATCGGGATCATGGCTCACATCGACGCGGGTAAAACCACGACGACGGAGCGCATCCTCTATTACACGGGCGTGAACTACAAGATCGGCGAGGTGCACGAAGGCGCCGCGACGATGGATTGGATGGAGCAGGAGCAGGAGCGCGGCATCACCATCACCAGCGCCGCCACCACCTGCTTCTGGCGCGAGCACCGCATCAACATCATCGACACGCCCGGCCACGTCGACTTCACGATGGAAGTCGAGCGCAGCCTGCGCGTGCTCGACGGCGCGGTGGCGGTGTTCTGCGCGGTCGCCGGCGTGCAGCCGCAGTCGGAGACCGTCTGGCGCCAGGCGAACCGCTACCGCGTGCCGCGCATCGCGTTCGTCAACAAGATGGATCGCGTGGGCGCCAACCTCGAGCGCGCCGTCGAGCAGATCCGCGAGCGGCTCAAGGCCAACGCGATCCTGGTGCAGATCCCCGTCGGCATCGAAGAGGCGTTTCGCGGCGTGGTCGATCTGTTCGAGATGAAGACCGTGCTGTGGAGCGAAGAGGAGCTGGGCGCCAAGTTCGACGTGGTGCCGATCGCCGGCAAGCTCGAGGCGCAGGCGAAGGCGGCGCGCGAGCGCATGGTCGAGCAGATCGCCGACGTCGACGACGCGGTGGCCAACCGCTACCTCGCGGGGCAGGGCGTGAGCGCCGAGGAGCTGCGCGCCGGGATGCGCCGCGCGACCATCGCGCTCAAGGCGGTGCCGGTGCTCTGCGGCACGGCGTTCAAGAACAAGGGCGTGCAGCCGCTCCTCGACGCGGTGGTGGATTTTCTGCCGTCGCCCGCCGACATTCCGCCGGTCACCGGCACGCACCCCGAGTCGAAGCAAAAAGTTTCGCGGCGCGCCGCCGACGATCAGCCGTTCTCGTCGCTGGCGTTCAAGATCATGAACGACCCGTTCGTCGGGCAGCTGACGTTCTTCCGCGTCTACTCGGGCACGCTCGACGCGGGCTCGACGATCTTCAACGCCACCAAGGGCAAGCGCGAGCGCATCGGGCGCCTGTTGCGCATGCACGCCAACAAGCGCGAAGAGATCAAGTCGATCGAGTCGGGCAACATCGCCGCCGCCGTCGGGCTGCGCGTGACCACGACCGGCGACACGCTGTGCGACGAGAAGCACCCGATCCTGCTCGAGCAGATGCAGTTCGCCGCGCCGGTGATCTCGCAGGCGATCGAGCCGCGCACCAAAGCCGATCAGGACAAGATGGGCATGGCGCTGTCACGCCTCGCCGTCG
>DASREC010000129.1:0-8015 GCA_035652295.1 Polyangia bacterium | reverse complement strand
ACCACGGACGTGACGGGCGTGGTGACGCTGCCCGAAGGCGTCGAGATGGTGATGCCGGGGGACAACATCAACATCGACGTCACGCTGATCACGCCGATCGCCGCCGAGGAGGGCCTCCGTTTCGCCATCCGCGAGGGCGGCCGCACCGTCGGCGCAGGCGTCGTCACGAAGATCTTGGAGTAAGGGAAGAACAGATGACCACACCGAAGATCCGCATTCGGCTGAAGGCCTACGATCACAAGCTTCTCGACCAGTCGGCCGGGGAGATCGTGGACACCGCGAAGCGTACCGGCGCGAAGGTCGCCGGCCCGATTCCGCTGCCGACGAAGATCAACAAGTACTGCGTGCTGCGCTCTCCTCACGTCGACAAGAAGTCGCGCGAGCAGTTCGAGATCCGCACGCACAAGCGGCTGCTCGACATCCTGGAGCCGACGCAGCAGACGCTCGACGCGCTGATGAAGCTGGACCTCTCGGCCGGCGTCGACGTCGAGATCAAGACCTGAGGACGACGATGGCAAAGATCGAAGTCAAGAACCTCGACGGGAAATCCGTCGGCCACGTGGAGCTCGACGACGCCGTGTTCGGCGTCGAGGTGAACGAGCACCTCCTGTGGGAGTCGGTCAAGCAGCAGCGCGCCAACCAGCGCGCCGGCACCCACTCGACCAAGCGGCGCTCCGAAGTGCGCGGCGGCGGCAAGAAGCCGTACAAGCAGAAGGGCACCGGCAACGCGCGCCAGGGATCGACCCGCTCCCCGCAGTTCGTCGGCGGCGGCAGCGTGTTCGGGCCCAAGCCGCGCGACTACTCCTACTCGATGCCGAAGAAGGCGATGGCCGGCGCGCTGCGCTCGGCGCTCTCCTTGCGCACGAAGGAGTCGAAGATCGTGGTCGTCGAGGACTTCGCGCTCGACGCGATCAAGACCGCGCGCGTGGCGGAGATCCTCGAGACGCTCGGCGCGCACTCGGCGCTGATCGTCGACGGCGAGAACGAGAAGCTGGCCAAGTCGGCGCGCAACCTCGGCGCCGCCAAGTACCTCGCGCCGGCCGGGCTCAACGTCTACGACGTGCTCAACCACGAGACGCTGATCCTGACCAGGCCGACGGTGGAGGCGATCACCAAGCGCCTGCACCCGGTGCACGAGAAGCACGAAAAAGCGGAAGGTGGACAATGAAGGCCGCGCACCAGATCATCAAGCGCCCGCTCCTCACGGAGAAGGGCACTCGGCTAAAAGAGCACGGAGGGGCACCTGCGGGCACTTTTAGCGAGGACGAGCTCCAGCCGCAGGTGCTGTTCGAGGTCGCGCTGGACGCCAACAAGATCGAGATCAAGCGCGCGATCGAGGCGCTGTTCAGCGTCAAGGTCGTCGACGTGCACACGCAAGTGATGCGCGGCAAAGAGAAGCGCATCGGCCGCTACATGGGCATGCGGCCCAACTGGAAGAAGGCGATCGTGACCCTGGCCGCAGGGAACAAGATCGAATTCTTCGAGGGAGTCTGAGATGAAGATCTACAAACCGACCTCGCCCGGCCGTCGTGGGATGACCGGGTTCGACTTCGACGAGCTGACCAAGGGCAAGAAGCCCGAGAAGGCGCTGCTCGAGCCCGCGCCGTCGACGGGCGGGCGCAACAACTACGGGCGCATCACCTCGCGCTTCCGCGGCGGCGGGCACAAGCAGCGTTATCGCGTGATCGACTTCAAGCGCGACAAGACGGGCGTGCCGGCCAAGGTGGCTTCGATCGAGTACGATCCGAACCGCACCTGCCGCATCGCGCTCCTGCACTACGCCGACGGGCACAAGGCGTACATCCTGGCGCCCGACAAGCTCGAGGTCGGCTCGACGGTGATCAGCGCGGCGTCGGCCGACATCAAGCCGGGCAATTCGCTGCCGCTCAGGCAGATCCCGCTCGGCACGGCGATCCACAACATCGAGATGCAGATCGGCGCGGGCGGGCAGCTCGCTCGCTCGGCCGGCACCTCGGCGCAGCTCATGGCCAAGGAAGGCGAGTGGGGCCACGTGCGGTTGCCGTCGGGCGAAGTCCGCCTGGTGCACCTCGACTGCCGCGCCACCGTCGGCGCGATCGGCAACAGCGAGCACGCCAACGTGCAGTGGGGCAAGGCCGGCCGCATGCGGTGGATGGGCCAGCGCGGCCACAACCGCGGCGTCACCATGAACCCGGTCGATCACCCGATGGGCGGCGGCGAAGGCCGTTCGTCCGGCGGCCGCCATCCGTGCTCGCCGTGGGGCATGCCGACCAAGGGCTACAAGACGCGCAAGAACAAGCAGACGACCAAGTTCATCCTGCGTCGTCGTGGCGAGAAGGGGTAAGCGATGGCTCGTTCGGTAAAGAAGGGTCCGTTCATCGACAAGCACCTGCTCAACAAGGTGCTCGAGGCGCAGCGGACGAAGTCGAAGAAAGTCATCAAGACCTGGTCGCGCCGCTCGACGGTGCTGCCGGAGATGGTCGGCCTGACGTTCGCGGTGCACCAGGGCAAGAAGTTCGTGCCGGTGTTCGTGACCGAGAACATGGTCGGCCACAAGATGGGCGAGTTCGCGCCGACGCGGACCTTCCACGGGCACTCGGGGGACCGCAAGGCGGCCAAGCCGGGCGCGCCGGCGGGGGCTCCGGCGGGTGGCGGGGCTCCGGCGGCGGCTCCGAAAGCGCCGGCCGCGAAGTAGACGGGAGCTTGTTCGAGGGCTGATTTCGCTTGATCGGACGCGGGGTTTGTGGTATACGCCGACCCCTTGTTTCCGCTCTGTGGCAAAGAGCGACAAGCGTTTGACTGGAAAGGGTTTTTCATGGAAGCGCGAGCGGTCGTAAGACACGTACGGATGTCACCGCGCAAGATGCGCGTCATCGCCAACCTGGTGCGCGGCAAGCGCGTCGAGGAGGCGATGTCGATGCTCAAGCTGATGCCGAAGCGCGGCGCGGTGGTGATCCGCAAGCTGCTCATCTCGGCGGTGGCCAACGCCGAGCAACGGGGCGAGGTCGACGTCGACCAGCTCCTCATCCGCGACTGCAACGTCGACAACGGGCCGATCCTCAAGCGGTGGATGCCGCGCTCGATGGGCCGCGCGAATCGCATTCAGCGTCGCACCAGCCACGTCACCGTGGTCGTGCAGGAGAACTAGGAATGGGTCAGAAGACACATCCGATCGGCTTCCGTCTCGGCATCGTCAAGACATGGACGTCGAAGTGGTACGAAGAGAAGAACTTCGCCAAGTGGCTTCATGAGGACATCAAGCTCAAGAAGTTCATCAAGAAGAAGCTCGAGCACGCGGGCGTCGCCGGCGTCGACGTCGAGCGCGCGGCGAACAAGGCGAAGATCAACATCTACACCGCGCGGCCGGGCATCGTCATCGGCAAGCGCGGCGCGGGCGTCGAGCAGCTGAAGAAGGAAGTTCAGGCGCTCACCGAGAACGAGGTCTTCCTGAACATTCAGGAGATCCGCAAGGCCGAGACCAACGCGCAGCTGATCGCGGAGAACATCGCGACCCAGCTCGAGCGCCGCGTCGCCTTCCGCCGCGCCATGAAGAAGGCGGTGCAGACGGCGATGAAGTTCGGCGCCAAGGGCATCCGCGTCTCGTCGTCGGGCCGCCTGGGCGGCGCCGAGATGGCGCGCTACGAGTGGTACCGCGAAGGACGCGTGCCGCTGCACACGCTGCGCGCCGACATCGAGTACGGGTTCGCCGAGGCGCACACGACGTACGGCCTGATCGGCGTGAAATGCTGGATCTTCAAAGGTGAGGTGCTGCCGGTTCGCGCGGCGGCTCCTCGGGCATAACGAGCAAGAGGGTTTTCAGCCATGATGTCCCCGAAGAGAACCAAGCACCGCAAGGCCCAGAAGGGCCGCATGGGCGGGCAAGCCAAGGGCGGCACCGAGATCGCGTTCGGCGATTTCGGGCTGCAGGCGCTCGAGTGCGGCTGGATCACGGCGCGCCAGATCGAAGCGGCGCGTATCGCGATGACCCGCCACATCAAGCGCGGCGGCAAGGTCTACATCCGCATCTTCCCCGACAAGCCGATCACCAAGAAGCCGGCCGAGACCCGAATGGGTAAAGGCAAGGGCGGCAACGAGGGCTGGGTCGCCGTCGTGCGGCCGGGACGCGTGATGTACGAAATCGAAGGCGTCGACGAGAAGCTGGCGCGCGAGGCGTTCCACCTGGCGCACCACAAGCTGCCGATCCCGACGCGGATGGTCTCGCGCGAAGGGAGCTCGCTATGAAAAAGTCGGGAATCCTGACGGCGATTCGTGAGTCGTCGGAAGACGAGCTCAAGGGCCGGCTCAAGCGTCTCGAGGAGGAGCTGTTTCAGCACCGCCTCAAGCGCCACACCAACCAGCTCGAGAACACCAACCTCATCCGCGCCGCGCGCCGCGAGATCGCGATGGTCCAGACCATCCTCTCCGGCCGCAAGCACGGCTCCGAGAATCAAGCGGCCAAGGCCGAGGCGAAGGAGTAGTCGTGGAGACGCAAGAAGGAACGCAAAGCCGCGGCTCGCGCCGGACGCTCATCGGCACGGTCACCTCGGACAAGATGCAGAAGACGGTCGTCGTGGTCGTCACCCACCGCGTGAAGTCGGTCGCGTATCGCAAGTACCTCACCAAGCGCGTGAAGTACAAGGCGCACACCGAGACCAACGAGTTCCACGTCGGTGACAAGGTGGAGATCGTCGAGTCGCGCCCGCTGTCGAAGGACAAGCGCTGGCGCGTGGCGAAGCTCCTCGAAAAAGCGCGCAACGCCTAAAGAGAAAGACTCGGGTAGAAGCCAATGGTTCAGATGCAGACAATCTTGGACGTCGCCGACAACTCGGGCGCCAAGAAAGTGATGTGCATAAAGGTCCTCGGCGGCTCGAAGCGCAAGTACGCTTCGATCGGCGACGTCATCGTGGTTTCGATCCGCGAGGCGATCCCGAACGCCAAGGTGAAGAAGGGCGACGTGGCCAAGGCGGTCATCGTGCGCACCAAGAAAGAGATCTCGCGTCCCGACGGCAGCTACATCCGCTTCGACGGGAACTCGGCGGTCCTCATCAACAAGGACAACGAGCCGATCGGCACCCGCATCTTTGGGCCGGTCGCCCGCGAGCTCCGCGCGCGCAAGTTCGCCAAGATCATCTCGCTCGCGCCGGAGGTGCTGTAATGGATCGCGTTCGCAAGGGCGATCTCGTGGTCGTCATCGCCGGCAAGGACAAGGGCAAGCGCGGCAAGGTGCTGCGCGTGCTGACCAAGAACAACCGCGTGGTGATCGAGCGCGTGATGATGGTCAAGCGCCACACCAAGCCGACGCAGCGCCAGCCGCAGGGCGGCATCATCGAGAAGGAGGGGTCGGTGCACCTCTCCAACGTGATGCTGGTCGACCCGGGCTCGGACAAGCCGACGCGCGTGACGATCAAGAACGAAGACGGAACCCGTCGCCGCGTCGGAAAATCCGGCACGACGATCGAAGTGCAAAAGAGCTGATGAACCATGGCCGACGATAAGGACAAGAAGAAGAAGGGCGGCAAGCCCGAGGGTGGCGAGGGCGCCGGCGCCGAGCAGAAGGCGAAGGCGAAGCCCGCGCTCGACGAGGCGGAGATCGCCAAGAAGCGCGCCGAGCGTGCGGCGAAGAAGGCCGGCAAGGCGGCCGCGCCCGAGCAGCGCGACGGCGAGGCGGGCCCGACGGGCGAGAAGCCCGGACCGGCGCGCCTGCGCGTTTTGTTCGACAAGGAGATCGGCCCGGCGCTGATGAAGGAGCTGGGCCTCAAGAACAAGATGCAGCTGCCGCGGCTCAAGAAGATCACCATCAACATGGGCCTGGGCGAGGCGGTGTCGAACCCGAAGATCCTCGACTCCGCCGTCGACGAGCTGCAGGCGATCGCCGGGCAGAAGGTGGTCGTCACCAAGGCCAAGAAGTCGATCGCGACCTTCAAGCTGCGCGAAGGGCAGAAGATCGGCTGCATGGTGACGCTGCGCCGCGACCGCATGTTCGAGTTCTTCGATCGCCTGGTGACCCTCGCGCTGCCGCGCGTGCGTGACTTCAAGGGCGTCTCGCCCAAGGCGTTCGATGGCCGCGGAAATTATTCGCTCGGCATCAAAGAGCAGATCATCTTCCCCGAGATCAACTTCGATCGCGTCGACAAGATCAAGGGGCTCAACGTTTCGATCGTGACCTCGGCGACGACTGACGATCACGCGCGCGCGCTGCTCAAGTCGCTGGGCATGCCGTTCAGGAGCTAACATGGCCCGTTTGTCACAAGAGCTGCCGCTCAACAAGATGAGCTCGCGGCACCAGAAGTTCAAAGTGCGCCACCGGAGCCGTTGCCCGCTGTGCGGGCGGCCGCGCTCGTTCATGCGGAAGTTCCGGCTGTGCCGTATGTGCTTCCGCTCGCTCGCGCTGCGCGGGGACATCCCGGGCGTCGTGAAGTCGAGCTGGTAGGGAAAAGAAAATGACCGATCCAATCGCCGATATGCTGACTCGCATCCGCAACGCGATCACCGCGCGCAAGGCGAAGGTGCTCTTGCCTTCGTCCAAGCTCAAGCGGCGCGTCGCCGAGGTGCTGCACGATGAGGGCTTCGTCGGAGCGGTGAGCCACGCCGACGACGACAAGCAGGGCGTGCTCACCATCGAGCTGCGCTACGATCACAACAACCGCAACGTCATCGAGGGCATTCGCCGCGTGTCGCGTCCGGGCCAGCGCGCCTACGTGCGCCACCAGACGCTGCCGAAGGTGCGCTCGGGCCTCGGCATCGCCATCGTCACCACGTCCAAGGGCGTGATGACCGAGCGCGCGGCGCGCAAGGCCGGCCTCGGCGGCGAGCTCCTCTGCGAGGTCTGGTAGCCATGAGCCGCGTAGGTCGCAAGGTCGTGGTGATCCCGAAGGGCGTGAACGTCAACGTCGCGGGCGTCAACCTGGCCGTCAAAGGTCCCAAGGGCGAGCTCAAGCGCGAAGTGCCGAAGGGCGTCTCGCTGAAGATCTCGGGCGCCGAGCTGCACGTCGAGCGCGCCGACGACTCGCGTGAGAACCGCGCCAAGCACGGCATGATGCGCGCGCTCGTGGCCAACATGGTCAAGGGCGTGTCGGAGGGCTTCGAGCGCCGCCTCGAGATCAACGGCGTCGGTTATCGCGCCGACGTCGCCGGCCAGAAGCTCAACATGGCGCTCGGCTTCTCGCACCCGGTCGTCTTCGAGCTGCCGAAGGTCGTGCAGGCGAAGGTCGACAAGAACTTCATCATCCTGACGTCGTTCGATCGCGAAGTCCTCGGCGAGACCGCGTCGAAGATCCGCGCGATCCGCCCGCCCGAGCCCTACAAGGGCAAGGGCATCAAGTACGTCGAGGAAGTCATCCGTCGCAAGGTCGGCAAGACCGGAGCAGCGTAGTCATGGCCAAGAACAAAGAAGACAAGCGGGTCCGCCGCAAGGCGTCCATCCGCAAGAAGGTGAACGGGACGTCCGAGCGCCCGCGCCTGACGGTGTTCCGCTCGGCGAAGCACATCTACGTGCAGATCGTCGACGACGTCGCGCAGCGCACGCTGCTCACCGCGTCGACGCTCGACGAGGCGATCATCAAGGACATGGCCGGTCTCAAGAAGACCGATCGCGCCAAGAAGATCGGCGCGGCGATCGCCGAGAAGTGCAAGGCGAAGGGCATCGACAAAGTCGTCTTCGATCGCAACGGCTACATCTACCATGGGCGCGTGCAAGCGCTTGCTGACGCCGCGCGCGAAGCCGGCCTCAAGTTTTAAAGGGAGCTCGCTGAATGGCTATCAACATGAATGAGGTCGGCGAGCTGGTCGACCGCGTCGTCTACATCAACCGCGTCGCCAAGGTGGTCAAGGGCGGGCGGCGGTTCTCGTTCTCGGCGCTCGTCGTCGTGGGCGATCAGCACGGCTTCGTCGGCGCGGGACTCGGCAAGGCGAACGAGGTGCCGGAGGCGATCCGCAAGGGCACCGAGCAGGCCAAGAAGAACCTGTTCAAGGTGCCGCTGGTGAAGGGCACCGTGCCGCACGACGTGGTCGGCCACTTCGGCGCCGGCCAGGTGCTG
>DASREC010000128.1:0-14048 GCA_035652295.1 Polyangia bacterium | reverse complement strand
GAACGCGGTGACGAGCACGGCGGCGAGCGCGGAACGTAGCGTCATGGCGGTCTCCCGGTAGGCCGACATCGTATCACGCCGGCGTGCTAGGTTGAGCAGATGCTCGCGCGCGCTCTCGTCGCTGCGGCGGTGACGATTTTGCTCACGGCCGGCTGCCAGGGGCCGTCGTGGTCGGTGCCGCTCGACAAATTGGATCGCGTGCCGCTCAGCGTCTGGATCGGCGGGCCGCGCGACGTGTTCGCCTCGGGCGGACCGCTCGGCTCGACGGGAAACGCGCTGCTCTTGCACTACGACGGCGCGGTGTGGAACCAAATTCCAGTCGCTTCGCCGGCGACCTTGTGGTGGGTGTTCGGCTTCTCGGCGACGGACGTGTACGCGGTCGGCGAGCAGGGAACGATCGTGCACTGGGACGGAGCGACGGTGAGCACGATGACGAGCGGCGTGACGTCGACGCTCTACGGCGTGTGGGGCGCGTCGCCGGACGATCTGTGGGCGGTCGGCGGGCAGCCGGACGTGAGTGGTGTGCTGCTCCACAAGGACGCGAGCGGCTGGCACACCGTCGCGTCGCCGACGATGAGTGGTGCCTACTTCAAGGTGTGGGGCTCGGCGTCGAACGACGTGTTCGTCTGCGGGCAGGGCGGCACGATCCTGCACTGGGACGGCGAGAAGTGGACGTCGCAGCCGACGGGGCTGCCGCAGTCGCAGACGCTGTTCACCATCGCCGGGCGCGCGCCCAATGACGTGTACGCCGTCGGTGGGCTGGGCACCGCGCTGGCGCTGCGCTACGACGGCGCGACGTGGTCCAAGCTCGCCGACGCGCCGCTCGCCAAGGTCGACTCGCTCGCGGGCGTCGCCGTCGACAGCGACGGCACGCTGCTGCTCGTCGGCGGCAACGGCGCCGCGCTGCGCGGCAAGGCGGGCGCGCTCGTCGACGAGTCGCGCCTCGCCGCCACCGACGACTTCCACGGCGCGGCGATCGCCGCCGGCCAGGCGTTCGCCGTCGGCGGCAACTACCTCGCGCCCGCGCCCGCCGTGCGCCACGGCCTCGTCGCGCACTACGGCGATTCGATCCCGGGCATGCTGCGCTGATGTTCGCGCCGTCGCTGACCGTGGTGGTGCCGGCGTACAACGAGCGCGAGAATTTGCCGCGCGTCCTCGACGAGCTGCTGGCGTTTCTCCGCCCCGCGTGCGCGAAGTTCGAGATCCTGGTCGTCGACGACGGCTCGAGCGACGGGTCGTTCGATGGCGCCGGCGACGGCGCTGGCGCTCGCGATCGCGGCGTGCTGCCCGCCGCGCCCGAGGTGCGCCTCGTGCGCCACGAAAAAAATCGCGGCCTCACCGCCACGCTGCGCACCGGCTTCTTCGGCGCCGCGCACGAGTTCGTGACCTGGGTGCCCGCCGACGGGCAGATCCCCGCCGTCGAGCTGGGCAAGATCCTCGACGCGTGGCACGGCGAAGACTTGATCCTGTCGACGTACCGCCACCGCCCCGACGGGCTCAAGCGCGCCGTCCTGTCGCGCGGCCTGCGCGTGCTGCTTTGGCTGGCGACCGGATTTCGCGATCGTCTCGAGGGCACGTACCTGTTCCGCCGCGCGCTGCTCGACGAGCTGCACCTGGTGGCGGAGCGATCGGCGGGATCGATCGGATTCGAGATCGGCGCCAAGGCGCGCGCGTGGGGCAAGCGCATCGGCTCGACCGAGATCGAGTGCGCGCCGCGGCTGTCGGGCAGCTCCAAGGTGGTGAGCGCCGGCAACATCGCCGCGTACCTGGTCGAGATCTGGAACATCCGCCGCTCCCTGCGCGCGCACGATCCCCGTCGGCCGGGTCGCTGACCTCCATCTAATGGGCGGGGTCTGGAGAACCCGCGGTGGGCGTCGAGTCCCCACTCGCCGCCGGTCAACTAGCTGAAATCCCGTCGGCGTGGCCGGGCACCTCTCTTGTAATGGAGGGGCGCATGGAGTCCTTGATCGCGATCGGCGGCCTCATCGGGTTCGCGGTCTTTTGCGTGCTGGTCTCCGCCGGCGTCGGCGCGCTGCGCGCCCGCCTGCGCCGCAAGCCGCAGCCGAAGAAGCTGCTGGTCCACGCCATCAACGACGATCGCTGCACCGGCTGCGACGCGTGCGTCACCGTCTGCCCGACCGACGTGCTCGAATTGATCGACAACAAGTCGCGCGTGCAGCGCATGGACGACTGCATCCAGTGCGAGCAGTGCGCCATCGTCTGCCCGACGACCGCGCTGGTCATGCACTACCAGGGCACGCAGCCGCCGGCGTTCCGCATGCCCAAGCTCGACGACTACTACCAGGCGGCGCAGGGGCTGTACCTGATCGGCGAAGCGGGCGGCAAGCCGCTCGTCAAGAACGCGTCGAACCTCGGGCGCGCGGTGGTCGAGCACATGCTCAAGAACGGGCTCAAGCCGCGCCGTCCCGAAGGCGGGCGGATCGTCGACGTCGACGTGATGATCGTCGGCTCCGGCCCGGGCGGACTGTCGGCCGCGCTGTCGTGCATCCAGCACGGGCTCACCTACGCGCTGTTGGAAAAAGACGAGCTGGTGGCGTCGACGATCGCGCGCTGGCCCAAAGGCAAGGAGTGCATGGCCGAGCCCTACGACGTGAAGTGCGTCGGGCTCCTGCCGGTGTTCGACGCCAAGAAGGACGAGCTGATCGCCGCGTGGCGCACCATCCTCGATCGCCACGACGTGCGCGTGTCGACGCGCGAGTCGGTCGAGGACATCAAGCGCCTCGACGGCAGCCGCTTCGAGATCCGCTCGACGCGCAAGCTGTACCGCGCGCAGCGCGTGGTGCTGTCGATCGGCACGCGCGGCAAGCCGCGCCGCCTCGGCGTGCCCGGCGAGAACCTGCCGAAAGTTTCGGCGCTGCTCGGCGACGCGGCCGAGCACCGCGGCCAGCGCGTGATGGTGGTGGGCGGCGGCGACAGCGCGGTCGAGGCCGCGATCGCGCTGGCCGACACCGCCGCGCGCGTGATCCTCTCGTATCGCGGCAAGGCGCTGTCGCGCTGCAAGGCCGCCAACCGCGCGCGCCTCGACGAGCTGGTGCGCACCGGCCGCATCACCCTGCGCTTCTCGACCAACGTCGTCGAGGTGCGCCCCGAGTCGGTGATGCTCAAGTCGGGCGAAAAGGTCGAGGAGCTCGACAACGATCACCTGTTCGTCTGCATCGGCGGCGACGCGCCGGTCAAGTGGCTCGAGTCGGTGGGCGTGCGCTTCACCGAGCGGCCGCACATGCACCAGATGGGGCCGACCGATCGGCTGGTCGAGGCGCTCATCGGCCCGCAGCACGAGACCTCGCGCGAGGCGGCCGGCGGCGGCGCGCCCGACGCGGTGATGGTCGATCCCACCGAGCTCGACGTCTCGGAGCGCCACACGGTGGTGCGCTTTCCCGTCGAGCGCGTGCGCCGCATCGCCTGAGTTCCCGTTTCCGCGGCGCGCCTGTATGATGGCGCCATGTCGCGCCTCGCCTCTCTGGTGATCCTGTGCGGCGCGTTCGCGGGCTGCGGCTCGGGCGACTTCGAGGTGCCGCCGCAACCCGACGCGCGCATGGAGCTCGACCTCGCCGCCAACACCACGTTTCCGCCGACCGACATGACGTGCTTCAACACCGCGTGCGGCGGCTGCTCGTCGCTGGCGAACTGGGACGGCACGCCGGTCAAGGTCGGCGACCCGTGTCTGTGGAACGGCGCGTGGCAGTGTAGCGGCGCGCAGCTCGCGTGCTCGAGCGCCGCGTGCCTCTCGTGCCCGCAGACGGTGAGCGGCACCGTGTGCGGCGCCGACGGGCACACCATCCTCGAGCTGGTGCACAACGGCGCGACGTGCACCGCGTACGATCTCGGCTCGGCGATCTCGACGTGCAACCACGGCGCCTCCGACGCGTGCGTCGGCCGGTGCACCCAGAACGGCGGCAGCTACGACTGCGTCGCGCACTGCGCCTCCGACGACGGCGGCGGCACCGGCCACGTCTACTCGGCGGCCGACACGTGCGTGACGCTCTCGATGTGAACCAATGAAAAAACTTCGAACACGCGTTCAAACTTTTTTTTCGGCGGGCGCGATCGCCGCGGTTGCCGCCGCCGCGTTCGGCGTCTTCGGCCCGCTCGCCGCGGCCGCGCGCGCCGACTGGCACACCTTCCTGTTCTCCACCGACGCCACCGGCCTCGACGCGCGCCGCTCGGCGGTCGAGACCGGCGCCGGCTACAACGGCCTGCCGCAGGACAAGGTCGCGCTGCCCGCCGATCAGCGCCGTACCGACGCGTGGATCGGCGCCGCCGTCGGCGTGACCCGCTGGCTGCAGCTCGACGGCGCGGTGGCGTTCGCCGACGGGCCGGAGCGGCCGTACGGCTTCGGCTACGGCCGCGTCGAGCTGCGCGCGCAGGTGCTCGAGCCCCGCGGCAAATTGCCGCTGTCGATCGCGGTCGGCGGCGGCTATCAGGTGGACGCGCTGCTCGAGCACGCGGTCACCGGCGTGGTGGCGACGACGCTCGAGCTCGGCCGCGTGCTGGCGACCGCCAACGTGCGCGTCGCCCACTTCTTCGCGCCCGATCGCGATCCGATCGACGTGGTGCTCACGCTCGGCGTCTCGGTGCGCACCGCCTCGTGGCTGCGGCTCGGCGCCGAGTACGTCGGCGAGGAGCTGGAGGGCGCGGACGATCCCGGCGAGGTCGAGGTCGGCGGCGGCGGGCGCCACTACGTCGGCCCGAGCGCCGCCTTTCTAATGATGAGCGGCCGCCTGCGCCTCAACGCCACCGCCGGCCCCGTGATGACCACGCGCTCGACGTCCGGCCTCGCACGCGCGGCGCTGGTCTACCTGTTCTAGTTCTAGGTCGCCTTGCGCCGCAGCGAGCGCAGCAGCTCGCCGATGTTGTCCGCGAGCGCCTGGTCGTCGCTCCACGTCAGCGCCATGCCGGCCGGATCGCGGCGCACCACCGCGGCGTTGCCGCGCACCGGCTGCCGCGACTCGTCGGCCGCGTCGAACAGCAGGATCTCGATCACGTGCCCGATGCCGAAGCTCGACAGGTCGTTCCCGTCGGAGCCGAGGTAGATTCCGCCTTGCGACACGTTGCGCGCCGGCAGGATCAGCGTCTCTTCGCCGCGGTGGATCTCGACCGAGGCGAGCAGCTCGAAGCGTGGGAACCGGCGGGAGTCGCTGCTCTCGGGAGTCGACGGTGGCATCCCTTTTCATGATAACACGGCGGCGATGGGATCGTCCTCGCGCCCGCTGATGCTCGGCCTCGCGCTCATCGCCGTGGTGGCGGCGCTGGCCGCGATCTTCTGGTGGGCCGATCATTCGAACGGGGCCGACTCGCCTCCCGTCGAGACGATCGATCGCCTGCCCGCCGTGCCCGCGCGCGCGCCGCTCGAGCGCCCCGACGGTGGCGGCTTCCGCCCGCATCCCGATCGCGCCGGCCTGCGCACGCAGACGCCCGAGCGCTGATCCGCTATAGTGCCGCCCCATGATTCGAACGATCGTGCTTTTTTCGTTGCTCGCCGCGTCGGGCTGCGCCGGCCTCAAGCCACAGCTCGTGCAGGCGAGCGTGCAGAAGCCGTCCAACGTCGCCGTCTATTTCACCGTCGACACCGACGCCGGCGATCCGGTGCCCGGTCTCACCGCCGAGCAGTTCCACATCTATGAAGACGACAAGATCGTCTCGCCGTCCGAGTCCAAGCAGACGATCTTGAACCCCGAGGTGGCGGCGATGCACTACACGCTGCTGCTCGTCGACTTGTCGGGCTCGGTGACGCAGTCGGGCGCGCTGCCGCAGCTCGAGGAGGCGGTCAACAAGTTCACCGAGCGCGTCGCCAAGTGGCAGCAGACGGCGATCTACGGCTTCGACGGGCGCGCCGAGCTGATGCCGATCCGCGGTTTCTCGTCGGGCGGCGGGCGCGCGTCGCTGTCGAGCGTCCACTCACAGGACCCGTCGACGAACCTCTACGGCGCGGTGGTCAAGGCGATCAACGTGCTGGAGAAGCAGCTCGAGCACTCGCCGGTGCCGCTGCGCTTCGGTACGTTGGTGGTGTTCACCGACGGCACCGACCACGCGCACCGCGTCTCCGTCGACGACATGCGCAAGTCGCTCCGCGAGGTCAACTTCGACGTGTTCGTCATCGGCGTCGGCGCCGAGATCAACGAGAGCGAGCTGCGCGACATCGGGCGTAACGGCGCCGCGCTGTCGAAAGATCCCGCCGCCGTCGGCGCGTCGTTCGACAAGATCGCGGCGCGCATCGAAGGCTTCACCAAGCGCTACTACCTGCTCTCCTACTGCAGCCCGTCGCGCGCCGGCGAGCACGAGATCACCATCGAGCCATTCACCCCCGACGGCAAGAAGGGCACGCTCAACTACCGCTTCAAGGCCGACGGCTTCGGCGTGCCGTGCGATCCCAACCGCAAGCCCAACTTCGACATCCACCACCCGCGCACCGGAAAAGGCACCGCCAAGGAGAACGGCCAATGAGCGAAGGCAATCCGGCCGCGCTGCCGCCGCCGGTCGCGCGCGGCGATCGCCCCGAGTTCAGCTTGCGCGCCATCCTGTGCAGCATCCTGGTGGCGGCGATCATCGGCGGCTCCTACCCGTATATCGTCCTGAAACTGGGGTTTGGACCGAATATATCGGTAGTGTCCGCTTTCTTCGGCTACCTGCTGGTGGTCGCGCTGCTGCGCCAGACGTCGTTCAACCGCTGGGAGAACAACATCGTGCAGACCGCCGGCACCTCGGCGGGGCAGACCGCGTTCATGTGCGTGCTCTTGGCGGCGTTCGATATGTTGAACGCCAAGCCCGAATTGGGCGTGCACATCCAGATGACGTTCTGGCAGGTGTTCGCCTGGCTCGTGGTCGCCGGCGCGATGGGCGTGCTGATGGCGGTGCCGATGCGCCGCCACTTCATCGACGAGGAGGAGCTGACCTACGCCGACGGCGTGGCCGCGGCCGAGACGCTGGTGGTGCTCGACGCCGGCGGCACCGACGCCCGCCGCCGCGCGCGCGCGCTCGCGGTCGGCGCGGTCGCCGCGACGGTGCTCACCTGGTTCCGCGACGGCTGGCCGCGCATGATCAAAAAATTCCTGATGAAGGGCTGGGTCAGCGCGCAGGGCGCGGCGCGGCTCGACTGGCTCTCGATCCCCGACTCGTGGTTCTTCGGCGCGCTCGGCCAGAAGCTGCACTTCGAGGCGCTGCACTTCGGACTCAACTGGTCGCTGCTGTCGATCGGCTCGGGCATGCTGGTCGGCCTGCGCATCAACTTGTCGATGGGGCTCGGCATGGTGATCTCGTGGCTGATCGCGCCGCCCCTGCTCAAGTCGCACGGCATCATCGACGCGGCCTCCTACGGCGTGGTGCTGCGCTGGGTGATGTGGCCGGCGACGGGGCTGATGATCTCGGGCGGCCTCACCGCGCTCACGCTGCGCTGGAAGCTGCTGGTCAAGACGTTCACCTCGCTGTCGTCGAAGTCGGTCAGCTCCGACGACTTCCCGATGAAGTGGGTCGGCGGCGGCCTGGTGATCCTCTCGGTGGCGCTGGTGTTCGTGCAGAAAATTTCGCTCGGCATCGCCGCGTGGCAGACGCTGGTGGCGATCCTGCTCTCGGTGCCGCTGATGCTGGTGTCGCTGCGCGTGCTCGGCGAGACCAACTGGGGCCCGATCTCGACGATGGGCAACATGATGCAGGCGGTGTTCGCGCTGCTCGCGCCCGGCCACATCCCCGCCAACATGACGGCGTCGGGCATGACCGGCTCGATCGCCGCCGGCTCCGAAGGCATCATGCAGTGCTACAAGACCGGCAAGATGATCGGCTCGAACAACCGCATCCTGACGTGGGCGCAGCTGCTCGCGGTGCCGATCGGCGCGGCGGCGGTGGCGCTGGTGTACCCGGTGCTGGCGTCGAAGTACGGCGTCGGTGGCGAGCACGGCCTGACCGCGCCGACGGCGGTGAAGTGGGCCGGCTTCGCCGAGATCTTGTCGAAGGGCTTCCAGGCGCTGCCCAAGGGCTGCCTCACCGCGTTCATCATCGCGGTGATCGCCGGCATCCTGCTCACGTTATTTGAACAGCGGTTCAAAAAATTTCTGCCGTCGGCGAGCGCCACCGGCCTCGGCATGCTCCTGCCCGGCGTGGCGATCCTGATGATGGTGCTCGGCGGCGTGATCGAGGCGATCTGGCGCAAGCTGTCGCCCAAGAGCGCCGAGGAGCAGATCACGCCGATGGCCTCGGGCTTCATCGCCGGCGAGGCGATCCTCGCGGTCATCATCCCCATCCTGATGGTCCTCAACATCCTCCCCGAATGACGGCGGCGGCGACCGCGATGACGCCGGCGCTGTGGGCGCTCGTCGGCTGGGCCGCGTGGGCGATGCTGCTGGTGACGGCGATCGTGAGCGCGCGCGGCTGGCAGGTGTTCCGCGGCGCGAAGCGGGTGACCGAGTTCCCCGGCGGCGTGCAGCACGGCGGCGACGTCTACTGGCGCCTGTACCGCGCGCACGCCAACACCGCCGAGAACCTGCCGATCGTCGCCGTCCTGACGCTGATTGGTACCTTGGTACCCGTGTACCGCGGTACCTTCGACGCGCTGGCGCTGGCGGCGCTCGGCGCGCGCGTGGTGCAGTCGCTGGTGCACGTCTCCTCCGGCTCGGCGCTGGCGATCAACGTGCGCTTCACCGCCTTCGCCGCGCAGTACGTCTGCTTCGCCTGGATGATCGTCGAGCTCGTGCGCGCCGCGCGCTGAACGATTGTTTGACGGATTCGGCCCGGTATTCCCAAATGAGGGCATGCGCCTGCGATCGAAGCGCGCCGTGCTGTTCGGGGTCGCGCTCGCGCTCGTCGCGTGTCGCACGCGCCCATTCGATCAGCCGCTCGGCGCCGACGGCGATTTGCCGCAGTCAAGCGACCTGGCGCAGTCGATCGATCTGGCGCGCTCGATCGATCTCGCGCAGTCGATCGATCTCGCGCAGTCGATCGATCTCGCGCCCACGCCCTGCGCCGCCGCCGCGCAGTGCGCCGCCGACGTGATTCCGAATGACCTCCAAAGCTACAAGTTCTGCTTCAACGGACACGTCGCCGACGCGTTCATCTTTCCCTCGCTCGGCGCCTGCGCTGCGACGTGGTGCCAGGGATTCGTCATCGATCCGGATCTCGGTCCGGGGAAAACTCCGCGCTGCGTGACGAGCGCCGACACCACGACGTACGTCGACGCGCCCGGCGTTCCGGCCGGCGACTGCCGCGTGTGCCTGGTGAACGCGTTCTCGGCCATCCTCGGTATCCCGTGCCCGGCCTCTGATCCGGCGTGCGCCAATTGGTGCGGCAAAGATCTGTGCACCGATCCCGCCGGCTGAGGGCGGGCACGCGTCAGCGATAGGGCCCGTTCGCGCCGCCGCCTCCCTCGGGGCGGCCGCCGCGCAGGCGCAGCGTCGACGGCGCGCGCTCCCACTCGAACACGCCGGCGGCGATCGCCCGCTCGGCCCACTCGCGCTCCTCGACGGCGAGCTCGTACGGCGCGGGCGACGACTCGAGGCAGCGCGTCACGTTCTCCACCCACACCTGGTACGGATCGAGCGCCAGCGCCTCCGCGGGCGGCCCCACCGCGCCGATCACCAGCGCGCCCGACTCCGGCTCGAGCGCGAAGATCTGCTCCTCGATCGCGCGCCTCGCCACGTCGGCCTCGGCGATCACCAGCGGATACGGCTTGCCGTCGCGCGCGATTCGGTGCGCCACCCAGCGCACCCAGTGGTGGTAGTAGTCCTCGCCGTGGCCCGGCGGTTTCCCGTCGGTGAAATAGCGCAGCGTCACGCAGCCAGCATCGCGCGCGCCGGCGCGAGCGTCAACCGCGCGCCCGACGGCGAAATCTGGTAGAAGAATTCGCATGAGCACGCCCACCTTGATTGTCCGTCGAATCGGCGGCGTCGACCTGCGCGCCGCCGTGGAGCTCCTGGTGCACCAGCAGCGCGCGCACGGGCGATCGCACTCGGCCGACGAGCTGCGCCCGGCGGTGCAGGCGGCGCTCGAGGACTCCGACCGCACGCTGGCGATCGGCGCGTTCCACGAGGGGCTGCCCGGCTTCGCGCACGGCAAGATGGTCGGCGTGCTGGTGATGAACGTGCTCACGTCGCTCGAGCACGCCGGCGAGGTCGGCTGGATCGAGGAGCTGTACGTGCGCGACGACTACCGCCGCAAGGGCCTCGGCGAGCGGCTCCTGGCGCAGGCGCTCGACTGGGCGGGAGCGCGCGGGCTGCGCGCGCTCGACCTGGAGATGGGCGACGCGCACGACTCGCAGGCGGCCGAGCGGCTTTATTCCAAACACGGGTTCAAAAAAATTCAGCGCGAGCGCCTGACGCGCGTCCGAGCCTGAAAGAAGAGAAGAGGACGATGGCGTTTCGCACCCAGATCCGCGTGCGCTTCGGCGACGTGGACCACGCGGGCATCGTCTACTACCCGCAGTTCTTCATCTACTTTCACGAGGCGTTCGAGGACTTCTTCGACGACAACGGGCTGCGCTACGACCTGCTGCTCAACCAGCGGCGCGTCGGTTTTCCGACGGTGCACATCGAGACCGACTACCGGCAGCCGCTGCGCTACGGCGACGCGCTCGACATCGAGCTGAGCGTGCCCAAGGTCGGGCGCCGCTCGGCGACGTTCCGCTACGTCGGCTTTCGCCACCAGGACGGGCTCGAGGCGTGTCGCGCCGACATCACCTGCGCGTGCGTGAACCTCGACTCGTTTCAGGCGGTCGAGGTGCCGGAAGATCTGCGCGCGCTGTTCCACAGGTTCGCGTCGTGAGCGCGCCGCTCGCCCCGAGCGATGCGAGCGCGCCGGCCGCCGCCGCGCCGCGTCCGGCGTCGACCGTGGTGCTGCTGCGCGAGCGAGACGGCGGCGGCGCGCCCGAGATCCTGATGGTGCGGCGCACGCGCGGCGCGTCGTTCATGGCCGACGCGTACGTGTTTCCCGGCGGGCGCGTCGAGCCGGAGGACGGCGAGGGCGAGCCCGGCTTCGCCCGCGCCGGCGCGCGCGAGCTGCGCGAGGAGGCGGGCATCACCGTCGACGCGGACGCGCTGGTGCCGCTGGCGCACTGGATCACGCCGTCGGCGGAGCCCAAGCGCTTCGACGCGCGCTTCTTCATCGGCGCGATGCCGCATGGCCAGGTGGCGAAGCACGACGCGGTCGAGACCGTCGACGCGCTCTGGTGCTCGGCGGCCGAGCTGCTCGAGCGCTACCAGCGCGGCGAGCTCAAGCTGCCGCCGCCGACGATCCGCAACCTGGAGGAGCTGGCGCCGCACGCCACCGTCGAGGCGGCGATCGCGTGGGCGCGCGCGCGGCCGATCGCGGCCATCCTGCCCAAGCTGGTCTCGGTCGCCAATGCGACCGAGGGGATCGGCGACACGCTGGCGATCGTGCTGCCGTGGGATCCCGAGTACCCGTCGCTGCCGGGCGAGGGCGCGCCGATCGCCGCGTCGCACCCGGTGGCGCGGCAGCCGTCGCGGTTCGTGCTCGAGCAGGGCCGGTGGTGGGGGCGCGCCGCGACTTGAAGATGCGCCCCGGGTTCCTATTAAATGGAGAGCAGCCGTGAGCGCGACCGTTAATTGGGCCGAGCTCGCACGGCGGACGACGAAGCCCGAGTTCGTCGCCGCGCACCCGTACTATTTCCTCGTCGGAAAACGGCAGATGGTGGCGCCCAAGCCGCGCTCGACCGGCGTGTTCGGCCAGCTCAAGGCGGACACCGGCGAGTCGACCATCTCGCCCGACGACCAGGTGGTGCTGCGCGCCGATCGCACCGAGCCGCTGGCGCTGGTGTGCGCCGTCAAGCCGGCGCGCGCCGGAGCGCCGGGCGATCCGATCAGCGTCGGGCGCACGCCGGAGAACGACGTCACGCTGCCCGACACGCTCATCTCGCGGCGCCACGCCGTCTTCCGCGTGTACGCCGATCGCATCGAGCTGGCCGATCTTGGCTCGGCCAACGGCACCTTCGTCGGCGGCAAGCTGCTGGCGCCCACCGGCCCGGCGCAGATCGTGGTGCCGGGCGAGACGCTGCGCTTCTCCAACCTCGAGTTCGAGCTGCTCGACGCCGAGACGGCGTGGGAGCGGCTCAACGAGGTCTCCGACCCCGGACGTTGACAGGCGCGGCGGTTTCTGAAAAAGTTTGAACACAGGTTCAAACTTTTGAACACGCGTTCAAAAAATCTCAGATCGGGCGTCAGGCGGCTGGAGATCCTCGAGGGGGCGGCCGAGGCCATCCGCCGGCTGGGGCTGCAGGGCGCCGGGATGCGGCAGATCGCCCAGGCGTGCGGCATCACGCCGGGCAACCTCTACTACTACTTCCGCGACAAGCACGAGCTGGTCTACTTCTGCCAGGACACCACGCTCAACGCGCTGATCGGAATCGTGCGCGAGGCGCAGGCGCTGCGCCCGGCGGAGGCGCAGCTGCGATGGCTGATCGGCGAGCACCTGCGGGTGACGCTCGACGAGCGCGCGGCCGGCGCGGCGCACCTCGAGCTCGACGGCATGCCCAAGCCGCTCTACCGCAAGCTGGTGGCCAAGCGCGATCGCTACGAGCGCGCGGTGCGGGCGGTGATCACCGACGGGCAGGCGCGCGGCGAGCTGCGCGCGGGCGATCCCAAGCTGGCGGCGTTCGCGCTGCTCGGCGCGCTCAACTGGGCGGCGCGCTGGTATCGGCCGGGCGGCGACTACTCGGTCCACAGCGTGGCCGTCGCGTTCGCCGAGCAGCTGGTGCAAGGGCTCGTGGCCGACGGGGCTTCGAAGCGAGGACGACGATGATCAGCCGAGCGGACGCATGAGCAGCCGGGTGGACGCATGAGCACGCTGTATCGCATCGAGGAGCGCGCGCTGCGCGAGAAGACGCGGCTGCGCCTGACGGTGAACGGCGAGCCGCGCGACCTGATGTTCGACGGCTACAAGACGCTGCTCGAGGTGCTGCGCGAGGATCTGGCGCTCACCGGCACCAAGCACGGCTGCGAGCTGGGCGAGTGCGGCGCCTGCGCGGTGCTGCTCGACGGAGAGCTGGTGCTGGCGTGCCTGGTGGCGGGCGTCGAGTGCGAGGGGCGCGCGGTCGAGACCGTCGAGGGCATGCAGGCGGGCGCGGAGCTGCACCCGCTGCAGGCGTGCTTCGCCGATCACGGCGCCGCGCAGTGCGGCTACTGCACGCCGGGCTTCCTGCTCGCGGCCAAGGAGCTGCTCGAGCGCAAGCCCGACGCCACGCGCGGCGAGATCGCCGAGGCGCTCTCGGGGCAGCTCTGCCGCTGCACCGGCTACCTGCAGATCTTCGACGCGGTGGAGGCGGCGGCGAAAATTTTGAACAGCGGTTCAAAAAACGAAAAGGCGGCGGGCCGTGGCTGAGAAATCGAACGGCCGCGCGCGCTCGGTGATCGGCAAGCCGCTGCGCCGCGTGGACGGGCGCGCCAAGGTGACCGGCGCCACCCGCTTCGCCGACGACCTGGCGATGCCGGGCATGCTGTTCATGAAGCTCTTGCGCTCGACGGTGCCGCACGCGAACCTCGGGCGCGTCGACGGCAAGCGCGCGCTGGCGCACCCGGGCGTGAAGCTGGTGCTGACGGGCAAGGACCTGCCGATCCCGTTCGGCATCCTGCCGGTGTCGCAGGACGAGCACGCGCTGTGTCTCGACAAGGTGCGCTTCGTCGGCGATCCGATCGCGGCGGTGATCGCGACCGACGAGCTGACCGCGTTCGAGGCGCTCGAGCTGGTCGACGTCGAGTACCAGCCGCTCGACACCATCGCCGATCCCGACGACGCGCTGGCGCACCCGGAGCCGCGCATCCACGACTACGGCGACGAGGGCAACATCCACAAGCGCGTCGGCTTCGACTTCGGCGACGTCGATCAGGCGCTCGCGGCGTCGGAGCACGTGTTCGAGGACGTGTTCTTCTTTCAGGGCAACACCCACCTGCCGATCGAGCAGCACGCGACGCTGGCGTACCTCGACGGCGACGGCAAGCTGGTGGTCGCCTCGTCGACGCAGACGCCGCACTACCTGCACCGCGCGCTGGCCAAGGTGCTGGAGCTGCCGGCGGCGCACATCCGCGTCATCG
>DASREC010000127.1:0-32342 GCA_035652295.1 Polyangia bacterium | reverse complement strand
TGGCGACCTCCGCCGATGCGCTGCGCCGCAAGGCCGAGGAGCTGGCGACGTCGGGCCGCTGCGAAGAGGCGGTCAAGCTCTACCAGGAGCTGGAGAAGAAGTACCCGACGTTCGTGGTCTCGCCGCGCGATCGGCTGCCGTACGTGCGCTGCCTGCGCGCGACCGGCAACGAGCAGCTGGCGAACGATCTCGATCGCCGCATCGACAACAACGCCGCGCCGCCGGCCGCCAGCCAGCAGCAGATGGAGACGGTGGTGGCGCCGTCGTCCACCGCCCACAGCGAGCGCGCCGCCAAGGCGAAAGCCAAGCCGGCTAAGAAGTCGTCGCGCGCGGTGGACGAGTCGACGCTCGCGCCGGCGAAGAAGTAGCAAACAGCGCCAGCTGCGGCCGGTGGTCGGGCACGTCCCACCACGGATCGAAACGCTTCCCCAACAAATCGCGCGCGAAGTCCCACGGCCAGCTGCGCCGCGCCTCGGGCGGCAGCCGCCGGTACTTGCGGATGTACGCGCGCAAGAACTCGCGCGTCGCCGCGTTGGTGTAGCCGCCGCCGCGCTCGACCAGCTCGCCGAACTCGGGCGCGTAGCGACGGCAGATGCGCGCCCACAGCTCGTCGCGCCGCACCTTCGCCAAGATCGACGCGGCGGCGACGGCGGCGTGCTGCGACTCCGCTTCGTTGAGCGCCTCGAGCTGCGGCCAGCGCGCGCACAGCGGCGCGAACAGCCGCTGCCCGTCGCACACGATGCGCCGCGCGGGCGGCGCGCGCCGGATCATCAGCTCGGCGTGCTCCTGCTCCAGCCGGTTGAGCCCGTTCTCGCGGCAGCGGCGATCGATCTCCGCCACGTCGACGATCAACACCGCCGCGTGATCGGCGCATTCGAGAATCTTCGGCACCAGCTCGAGCCGCTCGGCGTGCGCGTGCTCGCCGGCGAAGCGCTTCGAGTCGGTGACCCCCGCGCGCGTGAGCGCCGCCGCCTTGCGCGGCCGCAGCGCCACGCACGCCATCACCATCGGCCCGAGCACCGGCCCGCGCCCCGCCTCGTCGATGCCGAGGATCAGCTCGTCGTGGATGAACGGATGATTCGCGCCGCTCATGCGGTCACCGAATCGAGCGCCGCGCGCAAGACCTCGACGGGCGCGAGCAGCCGCTCCTCGAGATCGAAGCGCTCCAGCTCGACGGCCGAGCGCGCGGCGGCCAGGCGCTCGAGCAGCGCGGCGTGGAAGCGCTCGCCCCACGCGGCCAGCGGCGCGCGCAGCTCCGCCTCGGCGATCTCGTCGGTGTACGGCGCGTCGCGCTCGAGCGCGCGCCGGATCGACGCCTCCGACAGCTCCAGCTTGGGCAGCACGCTGGTGAAGAAATTATCGACGCGCCCGCCGCGCAGGTAGCCGCGCGCGAACGCGCGAAAGCGTCCGTACACCTGCTCGTCGAGCAGCTCCAGCTCCAGCCGCGCGTCGAATTCGCCGAGCACCGCGCGCGCCGCCGCTACCGGCCGCTCCACCTCCGCCGCCACGCGCGCGCGCGACGCGTCGAGCAGCGCGCCCAGCCGCTCGTCGAGCAGGCCGAGCAGGAAGTCGCGATCCGCCGGCGCCGCCTGGTTCGAGCCGAACACCCAGCGCCGCGGCCGCGCGAAGTCGAGCACCTCGCGCGCGCACGTCTTGTAGACCTCCTCCGAGCCGTCGGCCAGCCGCCCGCGCTCGGCGCGCAGGAACTCGCGCGCGAACAAAACGCCGTCGGCGCGCACCGCCGCCTGCGCCGCGTCGATCGCCTCGAGCCGCGCCGGATCGAGCAGCGCCGCGCCCAGCTCGCGCGCGCGATCGAGCAGCACCCGCAAGCGCGCCCGCGCCGCCTCGCGCTGGATCGAGCGCGCGCGCGAAAAGAACCGCTCCTCCAAAGTTTGTTGCAACGCAGCATAATTCGAGCGCTGCAATCGCTCGGCGTCACCGTGAGGCGCCCGGCGCGCGCCCAGCGCCTCTTTCGCCGCGAACGGCACCACCGTCTCCAGCCCCTCGCCGAGCGACGCGCGCACGTGCTCGACGATCTTGGTCAGCTCCTCGGGCGTGCAGCGATCGATCTTGTTGAGCACGCCGAGCACCTTCTTGCCCTCGGCGCGGATCTTCTCCAGCGCCGCCCCCTCGGTCGCCTTGGCCGCCTGGTCGACGGTGAACAGCCACACCACCGCGTCCGCCTCGGCGATGAAGCGCTGCGCGGTCTCCTCGTGCTCGGGATGGATCGAGTTGAGCCCCGGCGTGTCGACCACGTTCACCCGCTGCAAGGTCTCGAGCGGATACAGCACCTCGACCACGCGGATGCGGCGCGCCTCGGCGGCGTCGAGCCCCTTGAGCAGCTTCGGCACGTCGGCCCACGCCACGTCGCGCGCGGTGTCGTCGAGGTACACCACGCGTCCTTTGCGCTCGGCGCCGTACTTGAGCACGTTGATGGTCGCGGTCGTCGGCGTGATGCCCATCGGCGCGACCTCTTCGCCGAGCAGCGCGTTGACGAACGTCGACTTGCCCGAGTTGAACTCGCCCATCACCGTCACCAGCAGCGGGCGATCGATGGTCTCGACGAGGCGGCCGGCCTCGGGGCTCAGCTCGTGCAGCTCGCTCGCGCGCGCGAAGTGGCGGTGCGCCAGCTTGAGCAGCGAGTAGAGATCGCGCGGCGCCTCGCGCTCGGCGCGATACAGCTCGGCGAGGCGCGCGCGCGGGCGCGGATCCGACGGCGCGAGCTGCGCGGCGCGGCGCAGCGACGCGGCCGCCGCGACCGACTGCCCGCGCCGGCGCGCGATCTCCGCCGCCGCCAATCGCGTCTCGATCGTCTCGCCCGCGGCGAGCGCGCGCTCCGACTGCTGAGCCGCTGCATCCAGATCGCCGGCCTCCGCCACCGAGAGCGCGACCGCGGCCAACGCGTCGGGGGCCTCGAAACCAGGGTTTGCACCCTCTAAAATCGATCGGGCATAAATCGCCGCGCGCGCCGCCAGCCCCGCCTTGAGCGCCACGCGCATCGCCTCTTCGAGCACCGGGCGGCGATCGAACAGCAGGAGCTGCGCGCTCGGATGCGGCGCGCCGCCTTTGAGCGCGAGATCGTACGCGCCGAGCGCCGACTCGGGCGATCCCGCCTGCGCCGAGATGCGCGCCAATTCGACCAGCAGATCGGCGCGGCCCGGCGCCTGCTCGAGCGCGCGCAGCACCTCCGCGTGCGCGCGCGTCAGATCGCCCGACGCGCGCGCGAGACGCGCGAGCCCCAGGCGCGCGCCGACCGCCGCCTCGCCGCCGGCGAGCACCGCCCGTTCGAGCGCCGCCAGCGCGTCGCCCGCGCGCCCGAGCCGCGCGTAGGTCTCGCCGAGCGCCACCAGCGCCGCTCCGTCGGGCTTCGCGCCCGCCGCCGCCTTCTCCAGCGACAGCCGCGCGGTGTCGAGATCGCCGCGTTCGTAGAGCGCGCGCCCGAGCAGCGCCTGCGCCTCGCCGTCGTCGGGCAGCGACGCCGCCGCCTTGCGCAGCTCGCGCACCGCCTTGTCGAGCCGCCGCTCGCGCAGATAAATCGCGCCGAGCCCGCGGTACACCTCGCCGCGCACGCGCGCGTCGTCGACGCCGCTCTCCAGCGCCTGGCGATACGCCTCCCCCGCCGCCACCACTTCGCCGCGCCGCCGGTAGATCTCGCCCAGCGCCACGTGCGCCTCGGCGAACCCCTCGCGCACCTGCGCCGCTTTTCCGAGCGTCGCCAGCGCCAGCGCGTCGTCGCCGCGCCGCGCGTACGCCACGCCGAGCAGGTACAGCGCGCGCGGATGATCGGGCCGCAGCTCGACGGCGCTCTCCAATTCGCCCGCCGCCGCGTCGAAGTCGCCGCGCTCGAGATACGCCGCGCCCAGCTCGACGTGCGCGCGCACGTCGTCGGGAACGATCAGGTCGCCGAGCTGGTCGGCGAGCCGGTCGATTCGGTCGAAGATCCCCACAGCTCCACGCGCAGCGCCTCGAGGCGCTCGTCGATTGCGGCAAGTTGCCGCAGCTGCTCATCGAGCTCCTGCTGCCGCACCGCCACGTCCACGCCCTGCGCGCGCCGCTCGGCGAGCGCGCGGTCGAGCACCTCCGAGATCCCGCGGTGCAGCGTATCGCCCGCCGCGGTCACGAAATCGGCCAGCCGTCCCTGAAAGTCCTCGACGATCTGCTCGAACCGCGGGCCGACCGCCTGCGCGGCCTTCTGGTTCACCTCGGGCACGCCCTCCTTCGCCTGCGTCTTGATCGCGCCCGAGACGCGCCCCTTGACGACCACCGCGAGGATCGGCGCCGCCAGCGTCAGCAAGCCGCCGACGAGCGTGTTGACGAACAAAAAGATCCCGGTGCCGAGCGCGCCGAGCGCGAACACGCCGACGTCGTACTTGAGCGTGTCGACCTCGAGGTCGATGCGCGTATCGGCGGGCCCCAGCTCTTTGGCCAGCGTGGCCATCGCCTCGGCGACGTTTTCATTCGTGACCTGGATGATCTCCTCGGCCAGGCGCTCGAGCCGCTCGGCGACCTTCTCGCCCTCCTGCTCGGCCCACTCCTTCCACGTGTCCTGCAAGAAGAGCTGCAAGTAGCGCTTCACGTCCTCGGCGTCGGCGCGATCGATCTCCTCGGGCAGCCGCTCGCCCAGCTCCCTCACCCACTCCTCGAGATCGAGCCGCACGCCGGCTTTGATGGCGTCGGCCTCGGCGCGGATCTTCGCGTGGTGCGCCTTCAGGTGCGCGCGCGTGCCGTCGAGCTGCGCGCGCACGCGGGCGATGCGCTCCTCCAGCTCGTCGAGCGCCAGGCCGAGGGAGCGCCGCTTGATGCCGAGGTTCTGCCGCAGGTAGCCCGCGGTCCTCAGTCCGTCGGCGATTCCGTTGTCGAGCAGGATCCGCCCGCGCTCCTCGGCGAGGTAGCGCCCGAGATACGCGCGCAGCGGCGCCAGCCCCGACGCGATCTGCTGCGCCGGATCTTTGTCGAGCGCGCGCTTGGCCGAGATGGGAAAGATCACCGGCTCGGGAATGATCTTGGCGAGGTTCTCGCGGCAATACGCCAGCGCCTGCTCGCGCTCGTCGGGCGCCAGCAGATCGATCTTGCCGAGCACGAAGATCAGCTTGTCTTTGCTGCGCCGCAAGATCCGCTGCTCGAGGAACGCGCGCTCCGACTGCTTGAGCACCTGCGCCCCGTCGAGCAAGAACAAGACCGCGTCGGCGCGCGGAATGTAGCTGTACGTGATCTCGGCGCGCTGCTCGTTGATGTCGTTGACGCCCGGCGTGTCGACCAGCGTCACCTTGTCGCGCAGGATCTCGGCGGGCCAGCCGATCTCGACGTAGCGAACGTGCGAGACCTCTTTGCCCTCGATGGTCACCCAGTCGCCGAGCGCTTTCGGATCGACCTTCTTGGTCTTGTCGTCGGTGAGATAGGCGACCGCGGTCGGCTTGTCGGAGTAGACGAGGTGATTGATCGTGGCGGTGGTCGGCGTGATGCCCGCCGGCAGGATCGCCGCGCCGCACAGCGCGTTCACGAACGTCGACTTGCCGTGGTTGAACTCGCCGAGCACGACGAGCGCGAACCGCTCCTCTTCCAGCTTCGGGATGCGCGTGCCCGACAGCTCGTGCGCCAGCGTGTCCATGCCGACGGAGGCGGCGAGCTTGGCGGTCTGGCTCAGCGCGACGATCAGCGACTTCTTGATCGTGAGGTGCGATCCGGCGATGGCGCTCATGCGGCGAGCAGCTCCGCGACCTTGGTGTCGCACTCGGCGGCCGAGAGTCCGCCCTCCTGCCCGACGATGGCGCGGTAGTACGCGCTCTCGGCGAACACCGCCAGCGCGTCGATGCGCTTCTGCGCGCGCGGGTCATTAGATGGACCCAGCAACTTGCGCAGCGTCGCCTGCGACACGTCGAGGTTGCGCGTGCACAGGAGCCCCGCGCGATCGCCGGTGACGTCGGCGCGCTTCGACCAGCCGCCGAGCGCCAGCAGCGCCGGCGTCACGATCCAGCGCACGAACCGGTTGGCGCGATGGAGCAAATAGTAGAGCGCCGTGCCATACGCGACGTGGTTGTTCTGCACGTGCCCGCACTCGCGCCCGAGCACGTCGGCCAGCTCCGGCTCGCCGAGCGACTCGACCAGCGCCGCGTCCAGCACCACGTACGGCTCCTCGTTGGTGCCGAACGTGTGCGCGCGGAACGTCTCCAGGCCGGTCGCGATATACACGGCTGGAACGGCGATATGAAGCGTTTCAGCGCAGCGCGCCGCCAGCGCGTGGATCGCCGGCCGCTCGCGCGCCGAGACCTTGACCGCGCCCTCGAGCAGCTCCTTGCGCGACGACGCGTTCCACAAACGCACCGCCGACTCCAGCGCCAGCTTCACCGGGCTCAAGCGATCGAGCGTGCGCAGCAGCTTGAGATCGCCCGCGTAGGCGTACGCCGCGCCCTCGCGCGCCTGCGCGTCGCGCGCGCCCTTGCGCCGCTCGACGTAGCGCTGAAAGTCGAGGTCCACTTTCGGCATCGCCGCCAACCATAGCAGAATTACGGCTTGGGGTGCGCCGCCAGGAAGCGCCACGCCGGCTCGATGAAGCGCGAGTCGACGCCGTGCGCGCCGCCGTGCACGGTCCACAGCTCGGCGGCGCCGCCGCGGCAGCCGGCGTAGCGCGCGACGTCGGTCTCGGCGCCGGGCAGCGCGGGATCGACGTCCATCGCCGGCGCGGCGCCGGGCGCGGGCGCGCAGCCGTCGCGCTTCGCCCAATCGGCGACACTGTCGCTGGCCGACGGATAGGGCGCGAGCGCTCGCCCCGCCGACGAGAACGCGCCGCCGCGGTACTCGATGATCGGATCGGCGTCGCCGTGGATCTGCAAGACGGCCACCGGCTCCGACGGGCGGCAGCGCGCGGCGTCCTTCCAGCCGGCGCCGCCCGCCGACACCACGCCGGCGATCCGCTCGGCGCGCTCGCACGCCAGGCGGTGCGCCATGAAGCCGCCGTTCGAGAAGCCGGCGGCGAACACGCGCTTGGGATCCACGCGGTGCTTCGCCTCGACGTCGTCGAGCACGCGCGTCAGGTAGGCCACGTCGTCGGGCGCGCGCCCCTCGAGATCGCAGCACGCGTCGGTGGCGTTCCAGAACGGCCGCCCGTGCGAATCGACGAACCCTTGCGGCACCACCACGATGAAGCTCTCGCGATCGGCCAGCGCCTGAAACGGCATCACCCGCTCGATGGTCGGCAGATCGCAGCCGTAACAATGGAGCAGGAGGAGCAGCGGCGCCGCCTGCGTTGGTTCGTGTCCGTTTGGCAAATGGAGCTGGTATGGCCGAGCGCGCAGCGGATCGGGCTTGCAGCCGATCGCGCCCAGCGCGGCGAGCGCGACCGCGAGCGGGAGCTTCACGTGGCGGCTTGCTTCTGCTTCTCGATCCACTTGCGCGTGACGCGCGCGGCGATCTCGTAGGAGTCGCGCATCTGCTCCATCATGTACTTCTCGATGCGGCCGCCGATGAGCGGCATCGACACTTTCGCCTCGCCGCGGAAGGTGCGCTTGCAGCGCTTGCCGCCGTCGACGGGCGTGACCGAGTAGTCGCCCTGCATGTGAAAGCGGTCTTTGAACATCGCGGTCTCGATCTTCACCTTCATGACGTTGGTGGACCACGTCAGGTGATCGATCTCGGTGTAGCCGGTGTCCTTGACGATCGACTGGAGGAAGCCGGGGATGGGCGTCGTGGGCTCGAACTTGACGATGCGGTGGAACAGCTTGCCGTCGTCTTCCTGCTTGATGAGCTGGCGGTTCTTCATCTTGAGCTCTTTGTAGAGATCGACGTTGAAGTCCTCCGAGAGGAAGAGCTTCCAGTAGCTCGCCACGTCGATGTCGAAGTCGTGTTCGAAGCTGAAGTTCATGACGCCTCCAGACCGCCGACGGTAGCGAACGGTCCCGAGAAGATCAACCCGGCCAGATGTGCTGCTCGCGGAACCAGCGCGGCGTGAGGTAGAGGCCGCGCGCGGGGTGCTTGGGGGAGCCGGCGGCGGTCTCGACGAGGAAGCCGTCGCGCCACATCGCCTGGAAGCGGGCGTGGTCGAACTCGGCGAGGTGGTGGCCGCGCACGAAGTGATCGCGATCGTCGCCGCCGCGCTGCTCGACGAACACGAACAAGACGCGCGCGCACTTCGAGAGCGGGTTCGAGCGGGCGCTGACCACGCCGAGCTTGACGCGCTCGATGACTTGATCGCCGCGCACCGGGACGCTCTTGATCTCGGCGGCGGCGTGATCGGCGGCGCGGCCGGGCGCCTTGCCGCCGATCAGCAAGCGCTCGACGCCGTCGCCGACGCGGCCTTTGTGCCGCCGCGCGCCGCGCACCGGGACGCGCTGCCCGTGCGATCGCCGCGCGCGTTCGAGCAGCGCCTCGAGCCCGTCCTCCGGCAGGCGATACTCCGACTCGGGCAGCGCGCACCCGAGCGCGCGCGCGATCGCCAGCAGCGCCTCGCTCCTCCCCGGCCACGCGCGCCCGGCGCCCGCGATCCGCCAGGCGCGCACCAACGCGCCCGAATTATATTGCAACGCAGCAACGAACGCCTCCGCGCCCAACGCCGCGACCGCTGCGCAAACTTCCTCCTCGCCCGCGCCAACGCAATAACGCCCGCGCTCGGCCAGCATGCACCGCCGATCTCCGTCGGCGAGCGCGGCGATCAGCGCGGCGAGCATGCTTCAAGCTAACGCATTCGCGAGCGCGCGCGCCACTTCGCAGAGCGTAGCCGTAGCCGTAGCCGTAGCCGTGGCCGTAGCCGTAAACGATCTTTGCGGGACGGCCACGGCTACGGCTACGGCTACGGCTACGGCTACGGCCACGTGAAAGCGGTCTAGCCGAATTTTGCGAGGATGCCTTCGCGGTGGAACCAGCGGGAGGCGAGGCGCAGGAGGATGGCGTCGATCCAGAGCATGACCACCGCGGTGCCGAGCCAGAAGCGCCAGCCGAGCAGGATGCCGCGCGCCAGCTGCAAGACGCCCGCGCCGATGATCGGCAGCACCAGCAGCGACGCGAACTGGTGCGCCGCCCGCGGATCGCGCACGCGCGCCGATACCAGCACGGTGAGCGTGTTGGCGCCGAACGCGAGCAGCGGCGCCACCAGCAGCACCGCGATCAGCCACTCGGCGTTCGGCGGCGCGACCGCCAGCGCCTCGGGCGGCAGCACCGAGCGCAGGAGCAGGCACGTCACGCCGAACGTCGTCCACGTCGCCGCCAGCGCGGGCAAGAGCGCGGCGAGACATTTTCCCGCCAGCAGGTCGCGCACGCGGATCGGCGTCGCCAGCACCGGCTCGAGCGTGCGCAATTGCTTTTCGCCGACGACGCTGTACGACGCGATCAGCGCCGGCACGATCGCCGGCACCGCGAGAAAGATCCCGAGCAGCTGCTTCATCAGCACCGAAAGCAAAATCTGGCGCGGCGTGAGATGGCCGGGCGACGCGCCCATCAGCGGGCCGATGTCGGCCTCCTGCACCTCGGCGCGCGCGGTGGTGACCGCCAGGCCGACGGCGGCGGCGCACAATATTAATGGTAGCGCGGCGGTCGAGATCAGCAGGAAGCGGTTCTCGCGCAGCTCGCGCCACTCGCGCTTGAGGACGACGCCGATCTTCATGCGCCACCGTTGGCGTCGGGACGCACCAGCTCGAAGTAGAGCGCCTCGAGGCGGCCGCGCTCGGGCGCGACGAACAGCACCTCGGCGCCGGCCTCGACCAGCGCGCGCACCACGCGCGGGTTGACCGCCTCGTCGGCGGCGAACGAAAGTTTTTTGCCGTCGGCGCGCACCGAGCCGCCGTCGACGCCGGCCACCTGCGCGAGCGCGGCGGCGAAGCGCGCGGCCTCGCCGCCGAGCGTCACCTCGGTGCGGCGCGCGCCGTGCGCGCCGTGCGCGCCATGTGCGATCGAGTGCTCGGCCAGCACGCGCCCGCGCACGAACGCCACGCGATCGCACAAGCGCTCCACCTCGTCGAGGTGGTGCGTGCACAAGACCACCGTGCGCCCGTCGGCGGTGCACTCGCGGATCACCTCGCGCACGGTGCGCGTCGACTCGGGATCGAGCCCGGACGTCGGCTCGTCGAGGAACAGCAGCTCCGGCTCGTGCACCAGCGCGCGCGACAGCGCCAGCTTCTGCTTCATGCCGGTCGAAAAGCCGCCGACCGGATCGGCGCGGCGATCCCACAGCTCGAAGCGCTTGAGCCAGCGCTCGATGCGCGTCCGCGCGTCGCGCACCGGCACGTCGTACAGCTCGGCGAAGAACAGCAGGTTCTCGACGGCGGAGAGCCGCGGGTACAGGCCCGGCACCTCGGTGAGCAGCCCGCACGCGCGGCGGATCGCGTCGTCGGCCTTGCCGAGCGAGTGGCCGCACACCTGCGCCGCGCCCGACGTCGGCTCGAGCAGCGCGGTCAGCATGCGCACGCTGGTGGTCTTGCCGGCGCCGTTCGGCCCGAGCAGCGCGAACGCCGAGCCGCGCGGCACCTCGAGCGTCAGGTCCTCGATCGCCACGTGCTCGCCGAAGCGCTTCGACAGCTTCTGCGCGCCGATCGCGATCGCCGCGGCGCTCACTTGCGCGCGGCCTCGACGGTAATTGCATCGAGCGCGACGCGCATGCGGCGCCGCACCAGCAGCACCGCCGCGATGCCGAGCGCGATCGCGAACCACAGCGTGCACACGCGGACGACGAACGTGGCGGCGGTGGCCGTCGGCTTGGAGATTCCGCGCGCGCCGTGCATGAGCAGCTCGATCATGCCCGCTTCCTGCACCAGGATTCCACCCGGCAGAAACGACAGCGCGCCGGCGATGGTCATCGACGCGTAGATGAAGGTGCATAGCTTGAGCGACGCGTCCGCGCCGGGGAAGCCGTGCAGCACCACCCAGAACGCGGCGCACTCGGCGGCCCACGCGCCGATCGACAGCGCGGTCGCGGCGACGAGCGGCGCCGGGCGAAGCAGCTCGTACATGGCGTCGTAGAACTCGCGCAGCTTGGGCATCGCGCGCCCGATGAACGAGTCGGGGCCGCCCAGCCTGGCCGCGCCGTCGAGGATCGCGTGCACCAGCGCGCGCCACGACGCGACGATCAAGATCGCCGCCACCAATCCGCCGGCGAACCACATGAACGTGCGCCCGCCCGCCGCCAGCGCGCCCACGCCGCCGATCGCCAGCGCCAGCAGCGCGATGAGGTCGGTCAAGCGCTCGGCGACCACGGTCGGCGCGGTGCGCGCCATCGGCACGCCGTGCGTCTCGCGTAGCAGATACGCCTTGAGCACCTCGCCGACTTTTCCCGGCGTCATCGTCAGCGAAAAACCGGCCAGGAAGATCTGCAGCGAATCGCCGAGCGGCACGCGTATACCCAAGCGCCTCAGGTACAGCTCCCACTTGCAGAAACGCAGCGCGTAGTTCGCCAGCGCGAGCGCGCAGCCGATGGCCATCGCCGACCAGCGAAACGCGCCCAGGTCGCGCGCCACGTCGCGGCCGCCCGCCCACCACGCGATGGCGAGATACACCGCCGCGCCGCCGGCCACGGGAAGCACCAGCGCGCGCCCGAGCGAGCGCGACTTCACGCGCGCGGTTGGATCTTCGGCTTGATCGCCGCGGCCGAGAGCTGCGGGCCGCGCGCGTACTGATCGAACAGCTTTCCCCACTCGGTGGTGGCGCGCCAGCCGTCGAAGATCGCGCGGTCCTTCACCGGCCACCGATAGTAGTCGTGATAGACCTCGGACATGCCGATGAACAGGTTCACCAGCGGCGTGTGGAAGAACAGCTTCTGAAATCGTTTGAGCGGGCCGAACCAGACGAGATCGCCGCCGCCGAAGCGCACGAGATTTTTGCCGACCTTGAAGTGCCAGTTCTCGTGCGAGATGTCGGCGCCGACGACCTCGATGTTCTCCGGCTTGCCGTTGCCGAGCCCGTCCTCGTCGGCGAAGCGGATGTAGTCGATCGACATCGGATCGAAGCCCATCATCTTCGCCGCCACCGCGTCGATCGCCACCTGGTCATCCGACGCCAGCATGTAGTCCTTGACCACCGGATACATCGTGCGCGGGCCGGGGCCGTTGCCGCAGGTGGTGCCGTCCATGATCGCGAACAGGCCGGTGTGGATCTCCTTCTGGATCGCCAGCAGGTCGACCAGCGTCTCGTGGATCCACGAGTGCGTGTAGTGGCGGTGCAGGTTGAGCAGCCCGCCGAACGCGTTCTTCATCGCGCCGGTCGTGGTCGTGTAGATGTGGCACTTCACCGTCGGCAGGTGAACGATGTTCTTGCCGACGAAGTAGTCGGGGATCTGGATTCCGGCGGGGAAGATCTTGTCGAGCACGCGCATGCGCGCCTTGGGGCGATAGGTCACCCACTTCATGTCCTCGTCCTTGAAGTTGAAGAGGACCGGCACGTCGTGCGCGCGGAAGATCGGGACGTAGTGGTTGAGGTCTTCGCCTTTGAACGCGTCGGTGACGACGGTCTTGTTCTGGACGCAGGTGACGTCGCCATAGCCGGCGCGGCGCAGCGCGAGGATGGTGCCCTCGAGCTGCCAGGGCGTGGTGTTGGCGGCGGGGAACGGGTAGTGCCACGAGATGTTGTCTTTGAGGATGGTGGTCGCGCCGCGCTGGAGCGCGTCGGTCATGCCCGCCAGCTCGCACAGCCGCGCGACGTCGTCGAGGATGGTCTCGGGTTTGACTTTGATGACCGCTACGCGGCTGCGCTTCGCCATTCGGGAAATCTACCGCCTCTCGTCGGAGAGTCAATGTGTTAACGTCGAGGCGATGCGCTACGCACTCGCGGTAACGCTCGCGCTCGCGTCGTGCAACGGCGGAAGTCTGCCGGCGCAATGGACGCTCAGCGCGCCGGGAATCTCCCTCACGGTCGAGCGCGCGCCCTACTCGTTCGCGGTGCGCGACCCGAGCGGGCAGGTGGTGCTGTCGTCGCTCGCCGACGGGAAACGCGACGGCTACGGCGCGGTCGGCTGGACCACGGGGAAAGTTTTTTGGGACCACGTGGTGTCGCCCGGGTACTTCACGTTCGATACCGCGTTCGATCCGTGGCGCGACAATTGGACGGTGATCTCGGCGACGCAGCCGGACGCGGCGACGCTCGACGTGGTGCTGGCGTCGTCGGCGGGACGGATTCGCGTACATCACGCGCTCACCGCGTCGACGCTGCGCGTGGAGGCGTCGCTCGACGGGCCCGGTTACGTGCGCGCGTGGTCGGCGGGATTCGCCAGCCCGGCCGACGAGGCGTTCATGGGATTCGGCGAGCGCTACAACCGAATCGATCAGCGCGGCCTCACGCTGTACACGTGGGCGGAAGAGGGCGGGCTCGGCCGCAGCGAGGCCACGCCGCGCTCGGCGTCCAATCCGTGGCCGAACGGCGAGACCATGACGTACTACCCGGTGCCGTTCTTCCTGTCGTCGAAGGGCTACGGCTTTCGTCTCGACACGACGTGGCGCTCGGAGTTCAACCTCGCCGTGGACGATCAACGGGCCGACGCGTGGCGCGCGTGGCACATCGGCCCGTCGCTGGCGTACGAAATCTATCTGCCGATCCCCGGCGACGCGCGGCCGTGGCCGTATCAAGTCATCGACGAATTCACCGCGCGCACAGGCCGCCCGATGCTGGCGCCCGACTGGAGCTACGGCCCGCGCCGCCGCATCGGCGTCGCGACGATGGTGAACAATCAGCTCGAGATCGACGCCATGCGCGCCGCCGGCCTCACGCTCACCGAGATCGACGACAACACCCACTTTCTTCCCGCCGGCGTCGACGCGTCCCAGCTCGCGCAGCTCGGGAGTTGGGTGCAGCTCGCGCACTCGAAAGGCGTGCGCCTCGACGCGTACTACAACCCGTACGTCGCGCAGTCGACGTCCAAGCCGAGCGCGCCCGACATGCAGTTCGGCCTCGCCAACAACTATTTTCTGCGCGACGCCACCGGCACGCCGTCGATCGTCTGGCTGATCTCGGGCGAGTTCCTGAACGTCTTCACCGTCGACGTCACCTCGCCCGCCGCCAGCGCGTGGTTCACCGGCCTGTTCAAGCGCGCGCGCGATCTCGGCTACGACGGATGGATGTACGACTTCGGCGAGTACGTGCAGCCCGACGTGCTCGCGGCCAACGGCATGACCGGCGAGGAGCTGCACAACCTGTTTCCCGTGCTCTACGACAAGGCGGCGCACGACTGGCTGGAGGCGAATCATCCGGGCGACTGGTACTTCTACGCGCGCTCGGGATCGATCGGCTCGCAGCAGTACGCGCCGATGGTGTGGGGCGGCGATCCCGACGCGTCGTTCGATGACGCCAACGGCTTGCCGGCGATGGTGCGCGGCGGGCTCAACCTCGGCATCACCGGCGTTCCCAATTGGGGATCGGACATCGGCGGGTTCAAGTGCGGCGGCGACGGGCACAAGGGCGCCGACGGCGAGCTGCTCGCGCGCTGGATCGAGTTCGGCGCGGTCTCGCCCGAGATGCACGACGAGGACGCGTGCTCCGACGCGATGGACTCGGGCTCCAAGGCCACCATCTGGACCTCGCCCGACGCGCAGGACGCGTGGCGCACTTACGCCAACCTGCACGCGCGAATGCAGCCGTACCTGCTCGCGCTCGAGCAGACCGCGCACGCGACCGGCACGCCGATCATGCGCGCGCTCTTCCTCGAGCACCCCGACGCGCGCTTCACCGCCGTCGGAGACGCGTACTACTTCGGCGACGCGCTCCTGGCCGCGCCGGTGGTGGCGCGCGGGGCGACCACGAAATCCATCGGGCTACCCGATGGATTTTTTCTCGACTGGCAAGACCAGACGCTGCTCTCGGGCGGGCAGATGGTCACCATCCCCGCGCCGCTCGGCAAATTGCCGCTGCTGTTGCGCGACGGGCACCTCTTGCCGCTCTTCGACGCCTCGATCCAGACGCTCGACGCGGGCGCGCATCCCGGCGTGATCGGCCCGCGCGAGGTGAACGACGTGCTCGACGTCGTCGGGCTGATCTCGACCAAGACCGGCCAGGCGGCGTTCAGCGGCTTCGAGGACGCGACCTTCTCGGTGAAGTGGACCGGCCACTTCGCCGTGCCCGCGGGCCTGGCGCTCGCGCCGTCGGAGGGCGCGCTCGCCAACTGTCTCGGCTGTTACCTCGCCGCGCCGCTCGCCGGCACCTTGCAGCGCGTGCGCGTGAGCGCGGCCGCGCAGACCATCGTCGCCGGCGGTCTCACGCTCGACGCGCACACCGCGCGCCGCGTGCGCTGGGACCTGTTTCTCGTCGAGTAGCCTTGACCTCGACCGGACGGACGGGCTAGCGTCGAAGCATGGCATCCAAGAAGCCGACGATCCTGGTGGCCGACGACGATCCGCAGATCCTGACCATGCTCGGCATCCGTCTGAGCAAGCGCGGCTACCAGGTGCTGGAGGCCGCCGACGGGCTGCAGACGCTCGAGAAGGCGCGCGAGCACCATCCGGACCTGGTGCTGCTCGACGTGATGATGCCGGGCAAGAACGGCTGGGAAGTGGCCAAGGAGCTGCGCGCCGACGAAGATCTGCAGAACGTCGGGATCGTGATGCTGACGGCGATCGGCGAGCGCGTGAACGAGATGACCTCGCCGCTCTACGGCGCCGACGCGTACGTCGACAAGCCCTTCGACTTCGCCGACCTCGAGGCCAAGATCAAAAAAGTCCTCGAGGACCGCGCCAAACTCTCGTAAGTGATCGACGCGGAGCTGGTGGGCGCGCTGCCGCGGTCGGTGCTGGCGCGCCGCGAGCTTCGCCCGCTGCGTTTCAAGCTCGGGCTCGACCGCGACGGGCGGGACGCGTATTTGCGCACGGTTGGGCAAAACGTGCGGTTTTACGAGGTCGCGGCGCAAATCCTCGACGAGGCGGAGCGGCGCGGGCTAGGCCTCCTGCCGTTCAAGGGCGCGCTGCTGGGCGCGCTCTACGGCGATCTCGGGACGCGGCCGATGGCCGATCTCGATCTGATCGCGCGGCCGGGCGAGCTCGACGCGATCGCGGCGATGATGGGCGCGCTCGGGTTTCGCCGGCAGTACCGCGGGCGCGCGCGCTTCTCCGAGCGGCACGGGCACGACGTGGCGTTCGCCGGCGAGGCCAATCTCGCCGTCGACGTGCACTGGCGGCTGTTCCACGAGCTCGCGGGCGACGCGTCGGTGGGCGAGATCTTCGCGCGCGCGATCGAGGTCGAGCTCGACGGGCGCAAGCGCGCGGCGCCGAGCTGGGACGATCATCTTTGGGCGGTGGCGGTGCACGCGGCGACGCACGCGTTCGGCGATTCGCCGCTGTGGATCCTCGACGTGGCGGTGCTGCTCGAGCGCGGCGCGTCGGTCGAGCGCGCGGGCGAGGAGGCGGAGCGGCGGCGCGTGGGCGCGGCGTTTCGCGCGGCGATGGCGATCGCGCACGCGGCCCTGCCGTCGAGGATTCCGGAAGCCGCGTGCCGCCCCGGCGATCGCGTGCGCAAGCGGCTGCTCGGAGTCGTGCTGGGCGATGCGCTGGCGCGCGCGCCGGCGCGATTGCCGTCGCTGGTTGCGCGCGCGGTGGTTACCGACGATCCGCGCGACGCGATCCGCGAGGTGCTGCGCAAAGCGGAGCTGCGCGCCGTCGAGCTCGGCGAGTGGCTGCGAAGATCGCGAGCGCGATGAGCGCCAGCGTCCCGCCCTGCGGCAAATTGCCGCTGCTCGCGCCGGCGCCGGCGAACGAGCAACCGCTGGTGGTGTGACCCGCCGGCCCGCCCGGGTTGTTCCCGCCGCCGCCGTTCTCGCCGCCGCTCTCGCCGTTGCCGTTGCCGATGCCGCCGAAATTCTGCCCCGGCACCGTGGTACCGCCGGTGGTACCGCCGTCCGACGGCGGCGGAGGCGGCGCGTGGTTGCAGACGTCGTCGGTGCCGACCGGCTTCGACACGCAGCCGGCGGTGCAGTGATCGATCTCGACCTTGCCGCCCGAGCAGCGCACCGCCTCGGTGGCGTCGGTGGTGCAGTTCCACAGCGGGTAGGTGTCGTTGCAGTCGCAGCTTCCGCCGAGCCGCTCCATGTACTGGCACCACTGCCAGTAGTAGCCGGGGTCGCGGTGGTTGGACGCGCCGCCGTAGTTGGCGGAGGTCTCGCAGTGGTCGAGCGTGTCGGAGCACGCGGGCGAGCTCTCGGCGATGTTGGTGCCGTCGGGGACTTGATAGTGGCCGAGGATGTGCTGGCGATCGAGCGGCACGTTCCAGCGCGTGCGGATGTTCTTCACCAGCTTGACGCTCGCCTGGTACAGCCCGTCGGAGTAGCCGGTGGTGGCGGCGGCGAAGCCGACGTGCTCGATGCCGACCATGCGCTGGTTGTAATAGTAGTTGCCGACGTGCCACGCGGTGTACGTCTCGGGGACGAACTGCCCGACGCGCGAGCCGTCGGCGTCGACGATGTAGTGCACCGACTTGCCGGCGTCGTTCTGCAGCGTGGCGACCGACGCGTCCCAGCCGCCCTCGGTGTCGTGGATGGCGATCATGTTCACGACCGAGTTGCCGGCGGTGCGCGTGGTGTCGCACTTGCCGCTGCAGCTCGTCGAGAACCAGATGGCGCCGGGATAGTCGGGCGTGCCGCTCGCGGCTTCGTGGCGCACGCCGAGCGCGGGCACGCTCACGTCGGGATGCGCATCGATGAACACCTGCTCGCCGGCGCGCGCGGGGAACACGCCGCCCGAGCGCACGACGGCGAGCACGCGCGCGGCGTAATCCGCTCGGCTATTCGCGTCCGAAAGGCCGGAGAGCTCCTCGAGCGCCGCGCGGTAGCTGCCGAGATCGTCGGCGTGCGCGCCGGTCGCGTGCGCCAATTCGGCGAGCACGCGCGCGCCGGCTTCGGTGCCGCGATCGGTGTCGATGCGCAGCGTGGCTTCGTCGGTGCCCATGAGCTCGGCGCCGCGCGCGAGCGAGTTGAACGCGCCGTGACGCAGCTCGAGCGCGCCGGCCACCGGCACGTCGTCGTCGACGCGCAGCACGCGAACCGGCGACAGCCACAGCCCGCCTTCGATCGCCGCCACCGCCAGCACGAGGTCGCGCGGCAGCCCGTTGCGCGCCGCCGCCTGCTCGATGCCCTGCGCGACCGGCCCCGATTCCGGCCGCGCAGGCGCGCCCGCGCAGCCCGCGACGAGAGCCAATGCGAACATCGAGCGCTTGGACATGCCGCCCATGACCTGCAACCACCATGCTCGCTCCTCGAGCGAGCGAGATCAAGCGGTTCGCCGTCGACGACGCCGCGCGTTGCGGACCCGAGTCCGCAAGATCGCAACCCGCGGTCCCCAGGCTCAGCGACGGTAGGTGCCGAACAGCAAGTCGCAGATCGGGACCGTGAGGTTGAAGTTCCACTTCCCCATCAGCGCCAGATCGTGGTGCGTCGTGTGATGGCGGCGCAGCGCGCGCAGGATCCACAGGCGTCCCACCACGCCGTCGGGCGCGAGGTGATACGAGAAGTGCAGCCACTCGTACATGAGGTAGTAGCCGACGGCGGTGACGACGAACAGCCGCGCCACGTTCGGCGTCGCAACGAGCCACAGCAGCGCGCCCGTCGGCACCGCGAACAAACCGAAAAAGAAGATGATCAGGATCGGCGGAAACAGCACCATCTTGAAATCGCGCGGCGACTCGTAGGCCATCGCCTCGTGCGTGAAGTAGTGGTGATGCTCGACGGTGTGGCGGCGATAGATCGCTTCGAACGGCGGGCGCGGGCGGTGCATCTGCCGTTTGTGGCCCGAGTACTCGGCGAAGTTGGCGAACAGGAACGTGAGCGGCACGGTGAGCCATTCGAGCGCGCTCGGCGAGCGCACGCCCCACGCCGCGAACCCGATCGCCCCGAGCGACGCGAAGGTGGTGAACAGAAAGTGCGCGACGCCCGAGTAGCGCGGCCCGATCTTCTCGGCGCGATAGCGCGCGCGAAATTCGGCCACCGATGGTGGGATCACGCGACCTGGTTCTTGGGCTGCACCGCCTCGCCTTTGTCTCGCAGCAAATAGAAGATCGTGAGGAACATGGCGATGCCGACGACGTTGAGCATGGCGTCGGTGATCAGCGGCGCCTTCGGGCCCCACACGTGGTTGAAGCGCGTGTCGAGCCACGCCACGTAGCCGATGGCGGCGTTGCCCGCCGACGTGAACAGCGTGTACTGCGTCGACGCGCCCGAGCCCGCGCGCCCGACCGCCTCCAGCACCACCGCCGAGAACGCGGCGTAACAGATGCCGGAGACGAACAGGTACACGCTCACGCCCACGGCGTAGTTGGTCGGCGAGAGCGGGAACGCCATCATGCCGAGGCCGCACAGCGTGGTGAGCGCGCCCGACGCGACGTACGCCCAGCGGCGGTGCAGGCGATCGCACAGATAGCCGCCGAGCAGCGAGCCGATGGCGGTGAGGACCGCCGACGCGGGGCCGTTGACGAACGCGACCATGCCGTCGGTGGCGTGGAAATCTTTGGCCAGGCCGCCGAAGACGTTCACCAGCGCCGCCGAGCCGACGGGCGAGATGCACAGGAGGATGCCGGTCCAGCCTGGCCGCGACTTCGCCGTGCGCCAGACCTCGCGCACCATGCTGCCGAAGACTTCGGCCGCGGGGCGCTTCTCGCGCTCGCTCTCGATGATCGACAGCGCCGCCAGCGACGGCACGATCATCATCGCCGCGACCGTGAGGCCGAGCACCGTCGGCGAGAAGCCGTGCTCGGTCATCTTGATCGCCACCCACGTGCCGAGCGCCGCGCCGCCGAGGTTGCCGGTGTTCATCCAGCCGCCCGCCTGGCCGCGCAGCCGATCGGGCAACGTCTGGGCTAAAATGCCTCCGTTGCACGATCCGACCAGGCCGCTGATGAGCTGGCCGGCGACCGCCAGCGCGAGGAACTCGGGAATTCGCGCCGGCAGCGGCATCATCAGCGCGGCGGCGATGCACGCCGCGCCCAGCACGGTGACGAGGATCAGCCAGTGCTTGCGGCGCGGACCGAGGTCGATGATCGGCGCGTAGAGGAACTGCAGCATCGGCGGGATCATCGTCGCCAGCCCGAACCAGCCGATGCCCTCGACCTCGACGCCGGCCTTGCGCGCGAGGAACGGCATCGTGGTGCCGCAGAATCCGCCGACGATGCCGAAGGGGATGTACGTGACGCCGAACAGCCACGTCGGCGAATGCGTGGGCTTGTTGTCCGCGCTCATGGATTGGTGTCATCATTACCGCCCCGACAAGGTCATGAGCAAGCGCGTAGCGATTGCGATCAAAAATGGTCTCCGCTCAGGCGGCGCCATAGGCGACGCTTGAGCAAGGACGGAAAAGGGGTCTCGCGCAGGGAGCTGCTGACGTTCTGGCGGCGGCCGCTCGCCGACGCGGTGAGAAAAGAGCCTCCGCCGCCGCCGTCGACGCCACGCGCGGCGCCGCTGCGTCCGCCGGGGATGTTGCAGGAGCAGCTGCTCGTCGAGAGCTGCATTCGCTGCGGCAAGTGCGTCGACGTCTGCCCGGCGCGCGCGATCTTTCCGCTGAGCGCCGATTGGGGACGCGCCGAGGGGACGCCGGCGATCGACGCGCGCCGGCAGCCGTGCGTCTTGTGCACCGGCCTTCAGTGCACGCACGTGTGTCCGTCGGGCGCGCTCTTGCCGACGTTCGTGAACGGCGACGTGGTGATGGGGACGGCGGTGCTCGACGCCGATCGCTGCGTGGCGTATCACGGCCACCAGTGCGACGTCTGCAAGACGGCGTGCCCGATGCCGGGCGCGATCGTGATCGAAGGCGACGGGCGCGTGCGCGTCGACGACGCGCGCTGTGTCGGTTGCGGCTTGTGCGAGCACGTCTGCCCGACGGAGCCGACGTCGATCCACGTGGTCCCGCGCGCCTGATAAACTAGGCGCGTGCTCGGGATCGTCGAAGCGTTTGCGCGCCCGCACGCCTGCAAGTGCGACTGCCACGCGGCGCTCACCGTCGAGGAGCGCGCGCAGGGCGTGGCCGCGATGTTCCGCTTCGACGACGCCATGCGCGGGTGGAACTACCAGCCGCTGTACGAGCCGAACGCGCACGCGCTGTATCGCGCGGCGCAGGCGAAGAACGATCCGGCGTATCGCGGCATCGCGGTGCGCGACGAGGAGTGCCTGTATCGTCGCTTCGTCGGGTTCGCGGTGCACGAGACCTTGCACGCGCTGCAGGGCGACACGACGCAGGCGAACTACGGCCTGCCGTTCGGGCTGCCCTACGGCGTGCCGATCGATTTGCCCGACGGCGGCGAGCGCGAGTACCTGCACCCGTTCAACCTCGCCGAGGCGCGCGCGTGGGTCGGCGTGGCGCCGCTCGGCCGGGCGCTGTTCGGCATCGAGTGGACGCTGCGGACGGCGCGCGACGTCGGCACGTACGGCTTCGCGGGCGGCAACGCCATCGTCGACGTGCCGGCGGGTTTTCGCCCGGTGCCGCACGTCGACCGGCAGCACCACCCCGAGCGCTACTACGCGCTGGCGGCGCGCATCGAGCAGGAGGCGGCCGCCTGGTTCACCGACGAGAACCTGCGCGGCCTGTGCGCGCGCTTCGAGGAGGCCGAGGCGCGCGGCCGATTGCTGCGCCGCAAAAAATATCCCCCGCCCGTCGAGCTGGCGCGCCTCGAGCCGCAGCCGATCGGCCGCAACGATCCGTGCGTCTGCGGCTCCGGCAAAAAGTTCAAGAAATGTTGCGGTGCAGCAAAATAGCTAGGCGCGGGTGACGGCCAGGACCTGCTCGAGCCCCTTGCGCAGATACGCGTCGGCGAGCTTGCCGGCGTTGTCGGCTTCCTTGGCCGCGATCGCGCGGATCAGATCCTTGTGGTGCTTGCGCACCGTCTGCGGCGGCGGGTTGAACTGCGCGAAGAACGGCGCGTACGCCAGCACCGCGCCGCGGATCGTGTTCACCAGCAGCTTCATCACGCGGTTCTTGGCCGCGTCGGTGAGCCGCACGTAGAACTCGAAGTCGAGCTTGAGCAGCTCGCCCACGTCCATGCCCGGATCGGCCGCCTTGTCGGCGATCTCCTCGAGCAGCTTCAGATCCTCGGGCGTCGCGCGCTCGGCCGCGCCGCGCGCCACCTCGCGCCCGAACCAGCGGCGGAAGTCGAGCACGTCGGTGAGCATGCCGAGATCGGGCGAGCCGTCTTTCGGGATCAGGTGCGACACCAGCTCGACGCCGGCGGTCTGCATGAAGTCGAGCACGCGCGTGCCGTCGCCCTGGCGCGTCTTGACCAGCCCCATGTGCTCGAGCGCCTTGATGGCCTCGCGCAGCGACGCGCGGTTGACCCCCAGCTCCTCGGCGAGGCGGCGCTCCGGCGGCAGCTTGTCCCCGACGGCGTAGTCGCCGCGCAGGATCAGCGTGCGGAGCTGTTGGACGATCTCCTCGGCAACCCTTGGCTTCCCGACCGGTCTGAACATCGGGCCGGGAAATTACTCCAATCGCGCGGGGAATGCCAGCCGATTGCGGGCGTCAAATCGTCAGTCGGGGCCGCGAACTTGAAACTGCGACGGTCGCACCATTATAATGGAGGCTCAGTCATGCGGCGGTCGTGTCTCTTGATTTTGGCGGTGGCGGCGGCTTCGTGCACGGGCACGAATTCCGCGCGCGACGCCGGCGATCTGACCCGCAGCCTGGTGCGCGTGGAGGTCTCCTACACGCACCTCGCGGGCGCGGCCGATCTGCGCTTCGACGCGCAGGCGCACTTCGTCCGCTACCGCTCGTTCGATCCGGCGGGCGTGCCGACCATCCTCGGGTTCGTCGACTACGACGCGATCGGGCTCGACAGCTGCCGCGCCACCGACGGCGCCTCCGAGGTCGACGCGGCGCTGGTGGCGCAGAACGGGCTCGTGCCCGCGGAAGTGGCGCTGCTCGACGCGGGGCGGATCGAGCTGCGCGGACCGGCGGCGAGCGGCGACCGCTCGATCATCCGCGCCAAACGCTATCCCGAGCTGGTGCCGTTCGTCTCGGGCGTGGTGTACGGCGGCGAGGACACGCAGCCGGTGGCGCTCGCGCTAGGCCAGCCGTACCAGGTGGCCGGCGACGGCGGCGAGGAAGTCGGCCCGTTCCTGGCGCAGGCCGCCGCGCCGCACGCGTTCCCGTCGCTGTCGCTCGAGCCGCTGCGCCACGCGCAGGAGCTGTACGTGCGCTGGGCCGGCGGATCCGACTCCTCGACGGAGCCGCTGCTCCTGGAAGTGAAGTGGACCTCGCGCGCCGGCTCGCGCGCGGTGCGCTGCCGCGTGCGTGACGACGGCGAGTTCGCGGTGCCGGCGAGCGCCTTCGAGTCGCTGCCGCCGGGCGCCGCCGCCACCGTCTCCGCCACCCGCGTCTCGCGCGGGCCGATCGACGCGCCGGGCGTGGGCCACGGCGAGCTGAGCGTCGCCTTGCGTGACGTCGCTCCGCTCCAGGTCCAACCGTGACGTCTGCGCAGGGCCGAGGCAACCTTCGCAAACATCCGCGTTCCGATGTCGAGCTGCCGGTGACCGTCTCCGACGCCGCCAACAAAGTTCAAGGCCACATCCAGTTCGACACCCACGACCTCTCCGTCGGGGGCGCGTTCATCCGTTCCGATCTCTTGTTCGAAGTCGGCGAGGAGCTGACGCTGGTGTTCCAGCTCCCCGTCGGCCACACCGTGCGCGCGCGTGGACGCGTGGTCCGCGTAGCGCGCGAAACCGGCGACGACCAGATGCCCGGCATGGGCATCGCGTTCGCTCACCTCACTGATCGCGACCGCGAGGCCATCGTGCAGCTCGTCACGCGAGGGGGCCATGGCTGAGACCATCGACGACGTCTCGTACAACTACGAGGACGAAGGCAAGCTCGTGCGCCGCGAGCTCAAGAAGGAAATCCTGACCAAGGGCGCGTGGGCGACGGTGATGTTCCTGTTCCAGGAGCTCGATCGCAAGACCGAGAAGTGGGGCGCGCCCAAGGTCTCGATCGTGCGCTTCAAGAAATCGAACGGCGTGTACCGCAAGCAATCGAGCTTCAACATCTCGTCCGAGAAGCAGGCGCGGCAGATGGTGGAGGTGATCGAGAAGTGGTACGCCGAGGTCGGGCCGACGCCGGACGGCGCCGCGCCGCCGGCCGACGAGGGCGAGTCGGGCGGCGAATAATTATTTTTGCGGCTTGCGGAAGCGGTCGAACAGGCCGCGCTTCTCGGTGGCCTTCTCTTTGCGCATGTTGATCAGCCGCATCTCGCGCTCGGCGTCGAGCATGCGCTGGTCGAGCTCGTGCGCCTTGCGAAACTGCGCGTAGGCGCGATCGACGTCGTTCTCCTCTTTCAAGCACACGCCGAGGAAGTAGAACGCGCGGGCGCATTTCGGCGACAGCCGCGTGGCCTGCTGGAACTGCGGCTTGGCGTCGGCGTGCGTGATCTGCCCCGCGCCCAGCCGCGCCCACGTCAGGTACGCGAGGTGCTCGCCCTCTTGCGGATTGCCCGCCACCGCCTGCTCCAGCTCGCGGATCGCGCCGGCGTAGTCGCCCTTGCGCAACAGCACCTCGCCGCGCCGCATGGCCATCTCCGCCTCGAGCATCTTGAGCGCCTTGGCGTGCGCCGCCGGATCGTGCCCCGGCTTGCCGAGCGTCACCTTGTACTCGGCGCGCCGCTTGTCGTCGAACAGCGTGCCGTACGCCTCGCCGACGCGGCGGAAGATCTTCTCGACGTCGCCGCGCAGCGATTCGAGCCCCATCGAGCTCAGCCGATCCGGGTGATAGCGCTTGGCGGCGTCGAAGTAGGCGGTCTTCACCGCCTCGCTGGTCGCGTCCTCGGGGAGGCCGAGCACCTCGAACAGGTTCTCCGACTCGACCACCTTCGCCTTGAGCAGGATCTGCGTGCGCGCGGTCTCGATGTCGGGCGGCGGCAGGTTGACGCCGCGCGCGGGCGTGACCTGCGGCATCGACGCGCTGATGCGCTGCGCGGGCGTCGGCATCGCGGTCGGCAGCGGCGTGGCCACCGAGTGCGAGCGTGGGCCCGACGGCGCGCTCGGCGGCGCGACGGGCAGCGGCGACGCGCCGGAGTTTTCGCGCCGCTTGAGCCGCGGCACCTCGTCGGCGCCGCGCACGTCGAGCGCGTCGGTGATGTAGAGCGCGTACACCAGCGCGTGCACCGGCTGCGGCGGCAGCCCGGCCGCCTCGATCAGATCGGGCAGCGTCCAATAACCTTTGCGCAAGAGCTCGGCCACGCGCCCGTCGTCGGCGCCGAGCCCGTAGCGCGCCACCGCGTCCGCCTCGAGCTTGCACTTGATGGCGCGCCCGTCGAGCAGGAACAGCGCCGAGCCCAGCCGCTCCGCCGACCACGCGCTGCGCACGCCGTGATAGATCGCGCGCGCCGGCTGAACGCTCAGCGACTCCTGGTTCTGCCGCCCCTCCTGGTGCTGCACCAGCTCGAAGCGAAAATCGCCTTCGCCGAGAAAGAACAGTCGATGCAGCTTGCGCCGCACCTGCGCCTTGAGCGCCAGCTTGAGCTTGTCGGGATCGACCAGCTTCTGCTCGAGCAGCCAATCGCCGTAGCGCTTGCCCGGCGGCGGCGGCGTGTTGAGCGTGCGCTTGTGCGTGGCGTCGTCGAGGATGCGCATCTCGACCAGCACCTGGCCGATCATCTCCGCCGAGCCGGGCAGCGCCACCGCCACCGGAAAGCCGTCGCGGAAATACAGCTCGTGCCGCCCGACGCGCGTCTCGAGGCGCAGCACGCCCGTCGAGCGATCCTGGTGGAGCCGGTGCAGCAGGTGCGGCAGCGGCTCGTCCTGCAAGCGTCCGGCGAGCGCGCTCATCGCCGTCCTCCGCGCGCCGCGTACCACAGCGCCAGCATCACGACGGCGCAGACCGCCGCACCGGTGGCGATCGGATCGGCGTCGATCGATTCCAAGGCGGAAGCCATCTCTCCATCTATACGATACTCGCGCGCGCGAAGTTGCATCTCGGTTGCAGCTTACAGTTTTGACGACCGCGAAGTTTACCTTGGTTACATGCACGAATATTGCGCAGCGCGTACACTCGCCGCGTGCCCGGCATTGGCCTCATCACCAACCCGCGGTCGCGCGCCAACCAGCGCGATCCGTCGAAGCCGCGCAAGCTCGGCCACCTGATCGGCAGCCACGGCACCGCCGAGGCGACGCAGTCGATCGACGATCTCTACCGCGTGTGCGAGGAGTTCAAGAAGGAGCGCATCGACATCCTCGGCATCTCCGGCGGCGATGGAACCATGCACCACACGCTCACCGCCATGATCAAGACCTACGGCGACCAGCCGCTGCCGCCGGTGGCCATCCTGCGCGGCGGCACCATGAACACCATCGCCAACTCGCTCGGCATCCACGGCGAGACGCCCAAGCTGCTGTTCGAGCTGGTCGACAAGCACCGCCGCGGCGTGGCGCAGGAGCTGGCGGTGTTCGAGCGCGAGGTGCTGCAGGTCGGCGACAAGTACGGCTTCATCTTCGGCAACGGGATCGTCTACAACTTTTTGCACGAGTACTACTCGACGGGCGATCCGTCGCCGTCGACGGCGGCCAAGCTGATCTTGCGCGCGGCGGGGTCGACGATCGTGGGCAGCGAGCTGTCGCGGCGCATCTACCGCCGCTTTCGCGCGCGCGTGATCGCCGACGGCGACACGTGGGCGTGCGAGGACTTCATCACCGTCGCCGCCGCGGTGGTCGAGCAGATCGGCCTCGGCTTCAAGCCGTTCTACCGCTGCAACGAGCGCGCGGGGATGTTCGCCGTGCTCGGCATCCACACCTCGGCGTTCGGCTTCGTCGCCGATCTGCCGCGCATCCACGCCGGCCGCCCGATGCGCCGCGACAAGGCCATCGACGCGGTCGCGCGCGAGGTCGTGTTCCAGCCGCTCACCGACGAAAAATTGGAGTACATCGTCGACGGCGACACCTACGTCTGTGACGGCGAGCTGATCCTGCGCACCGGCCCCAAGCTGCGCTTCATCCGCCTGACCGGCGACGCCACCGGCGAAGAGGTGGTTCCGTCCTAGTGTGATATGATGATCCGCGGCCGATGAGCTCCTCTTTTCCGATGCGCTCCATGCGGGTGCGCTTTTCCGGCGACACCAACATCGGCATGAAGCGCCAGCACAACGAGGACAGCTTCTTTTTGCCCGAAGCCGATCGCCTGGCGATCGTCGCCGACGGCATGGGCGGCCACGCGTCGGGCGAGGTGGCGTCGAAGATGGCGGTCGAGACCGTGGCCGAGCATTTTCGCGCGACGCAGGACGACGGCGAGATCACCTGGCCGTACAAGCTCGACCACTCCGATCGCTTCGACGCCAATCGGCTGATCAACGGCATCAAGCTCGCGAACCTCAAGATCTACGATCGCGCGCAGCGCGAAGAGGGCTGCCACGGCATGGGCACCACCGTGGTCGCGTCGCTGTTCCTCGACGACAAGGTCCTGATCGGCCACGTCGGCGACAGCCGCGTCTACCGCTTCCGCGACGGCAAATTGGCGCAGCTCACCGAAGACCACTCGCTGCTCAACGACTACATCAAGATGAAGCGGCTCTCCTCCGACGACGCCGGAAAGTTCCCGCACAAGAACGTGATCGTGCGCGCGCTCGGCATGAAGGAGTCGGTGCAGGTCGACCTGATCACCGATCCGCTCAAGATCGGCGACGTGTACCTGATGTGCTCCGACGGGCTGTCGGGGATGATCGACGATCCCGGGCTGGCCGAGCTGCTGGCCGACGAGCAGGATCTCGACACCTGCTGCGAGCGCATGATCCACGCGGCCAACCGCAACGGCGGCGTCGACAACATCACGTGCTTGCTCGCGCGCCTCGAGCCGCTCTAAGCGACGAGCTGCACGCCGCGCGGCGTGACGATCGAGTCGCGGATGTTGCCGGTTACCGTCGAGGCGGGCCAGACGACGGCGCGCTCGAGGTGGGCGCCTTCGCCGATGCGGGCGCGGGCGCCGACGACGACGTCGGGGCCGATGCACGCGCCGGCGTCGATGCGCGCGCCGTCGGAGATGCGGTAGGGCGCGATCAGCTCGACCGACGGGTGCACCTCGGCCGACGGGGCGACGCCGGTGAGCGGGCCCGGCAGGTGGCGCACGGTGGCGCGCCCGCGCAGCGCGTTGACGTTGCCTTCGAGGTAGCGCTCCGGCGTCGAGTGCTCGTGAAAGTAGCCGCTCGTCACCACGCCCTCGATGCGCTCGCCCGCCGCCAGCGCCGGCAGGTACGCCTGGCGGATCGAATCCGATTCGCGATCCGCCGGCAGCCGCAACACGAACCGCGGCGACAGCGCGTGCACGCCGGTGAACATGCACACACGCTCGCCCGCCGCGCCGTGATCGAGGATCTTCGTCACCCGCCCGCCGGCGCCGACCTCGATCGCGCCCCAGCGCGCGGCGTCCGGCGTCTCGCGCAGCACCATGGTCGCCGCTGCGCCGACGCTGACGTGCCGCTCGAGCAGCGCGTGCAGATCGACGTCGATCAGGATCTTGCCGTTCACCACCAGGAACGGCTCGTGGCCGCCGTCGGTGAGGAACTCGTAGAGCCGGCGGATGCCGCCGCCGGTGCCGAGGATCGCCGGCTCGCGCGAGTACGTGAGCCGCACGCCGAGCGCGCCGCCGTCGCCCAGCTCGCGCTCGATCAGCTCGCCGCGGTGGTGCAGGTTGATCGCGATCTCGCGCACGCCGTTTCCCGCGAGCAGCGCGATCGCGTAGCGGATGAGCGGGTAGTCGCACACCGGCAAGAGCGGCTTGGGCCGCTCGTCGGAGAGCGAGCCCAGCCGCGTGCCGAAGCCGGCGGCGAGAATCAACGCGCGCGTCATGACTGCGCCTCCAGCTGTACGAAGCGCCGATCCTCGACGGCGCCGCACGCCTTGCGATAGAACTCCTTCGGCCCGATCCACGCGATCACGCCGCCCTCGGGCAGCCCGCGCACGTCGAGCAGACAGGCGATGAGCAGCGCCTCGCCCAGCCCGCGGCCGCGGTGCGCCTCGTCGGTGCCGGCCGGGCCGAACCAGCCGAGCCCCTGGTTGTTGCCGTCGGCCGCGGCGAACGCCACCGGCAAATTATTTTGCAACGCAACATGGACGGCGGCGCGCGGCCCGTCCATCGCGCGCGCGGTCTCGTGGGCCCACACCGGCGCGAACGCCTTGGCGATCCAACCGAGCAGAACGTCGCGAATCGCCGATTCGGCGCGCTTTACCACGTAGCCGCGCTCGGCGGCGCGCGCGGTGGCGGCGGCCAGCCGCGCGTCGCTGACCAGCGGATTGTCGTCGAGCGGCGCGCGAAGGTTCTCCACCTCCATCACGCCGCGAAAGCCGCGCCGCTCGAACCAGCCGCGCGCCTCGCCGTAGCGCACGTCGAGCCCGGGCGAAAGATAGTTGCCCGGATGATCGAGCACGCGCAGCTTGCCGCCCGCCGCCGCCTCGCGTGCGCGTTCGAGCAGCTGCGTGCCGATGCCGCGGCGGCGCATGCGCGGCTCGACGGCGAGCAGCTTGATCCAGCGGCCGGCCGACGCGACCACGCCGTCGAGCCGATCGGCCTCGAACGCGCCGAGCGCGATCCCGGCGCGCGCGCCGTCTCCGCCGAATAACTTCTCCTCGGCCACCACGCCGACGCGGTCGTGCGGCAGCGCGTCCATCAAGAGCGCGCGCGCCAGCGGCAGGTGCTCGCGCGAGAGGGCGCGGATCTCCACCTCGCGAGCCTACCACGCGGGCGCCGTCGTCGCGTGCGCCGCGCGCGTCTGCTATGTTGCGCACATGCGCCTCGCCGTCCTCGGGACCGGCTACGTGGGGCTGGTGGCCGGCGCCGGGTTCGCCGACTTCGGCAACGACGTCTGCTGCGTCGACATCGACGCCGACAAAGTGGCTCGGCTGGAACGCGGCGAATTGCCGATCTACGAGCCCGGGCTGGAGCCGCTCTTGCGGCGCAACGTGGCCGAGGGACGGCTGACGTTCACGACCGACATCGCGCGCGCGGTGCGCGGCGCCGAGGTGGCGATCATCGCCGTCGGCACGCCGTCGGCGCACGACGGCTCGGCGGACCTCTCGCAGGTGCTGGCCGCCGCGCAGGCGATCGGCCGCGCGCTCGACGGCTTCGCGGTCATCGTCACGAAATCGACGGTTCCCGTCGGCGCGACCGATCGAATCAAGGACGCGCTCGCCGCCTCGACGCAGCAGCCGTTCGCCGTCGCCTCCAACCCCGAGTTCTTGAAAGAGGGCGACGCGGTCAACGACTTCATGAAACCCGATCGCGTCATCATCGGCACCGACGACGAACGCGCGCGCGATCGGCTGCGGCTGCTCTACGGCCCGTTCGTGCGCACCAACGATCGCATCCTGTTCATGGACGCGCGCTCGGCCGAGCTGACCAAATACGCCGCCAACGCGTACCTCGCCACGCGCATCTCGTTCATGAACGACGTGGCGAATTTGTGCGAGCGCGTCGGCGCCGACGTCGAGATGGTGCGGCGCGGGATGGGCATGGACCAGCGCATCGGGCCGAAGTTCCTGTTTCCCGGCATCGGCTACGGCGGCTCGTGCTTTCCGAAAGACGTCAAGGCGGCGGTCGCGACCGCGCGCGAGGCCGGCGGCTCGCTCGAGATCCTCGAGGCGGTGCACCGCGTGAACGAGCGGCAGAAGGCGCTGCTCGCGGAAAAGATCATCGCGCACTACGGTCGCGATGGGGGCGCGTCGCTCGCGGGCAAGACGATCGCGCTGTGGGGTTTGGCGTTCAAGCCGGGCACCGACGACACGCGCGAGGCGCCGTCGCTGACGGTGATCGAGCGGCTGCTCGCCGCCGGCGCGAAGCTGCGCGTGCACGACCCGGTGGCCAACGGCTCGGCGCGCCGCGTGTTCGGCGAGCGCGTCGAGTACTTCGACCACAACTACGACGCGGCGGCGGGCGCGCACGGGCTCGCGCTGTGCACCGAGTGGCACCAGTTCCGCCGCCCCAACTTTCGCCGGCTCAAGGAGCTGCTGGCCGAGCCGGTGCTGTTCGACGGCCGCAACATCTGGGAGCCGTCGGAGGCGCGCGCGCTCGGCTTCACCTACTACGGGATCGGCCGCCGCTAGACAATCGCCTGTTGGTTGGGTTACAATAAATCTGCCTCCAAACTTTTCGTGGAGTCGCAGATGCGCCAAGCAGCCTGGGCCGCGTTCGCCTCGCTCGCGCTCGGATGCTCGAATGGTTCGCCGCCATCGCCCGAGACCCGTGCGTCAACGGTGACCGCGGCGCGCTCGTGCGTGTTGTGCGCGGGCGCGTATCAGGCGCAGCGCGCGTCGGCGATCGATCCGCTGTCGCGGCAGATCGTGCCGGCGCTCGACGCCGCCGATCTCGCGCAGCGCCTCGGCCGACCCGACCTGCAGGACACGATCGAAGAGAAGATCGTCACCGCGCAGGCGCGCGTGCAGAGCGCCACGTCCGACGATCAAGCCGCCGCCATCGTGGCCGCGCTCATCGCCGATCTCGATCGCCTCGCCGTCCGCTAGCCACTACAATCGCAGCATGGCGCAACCTGCCGTCGCGCCCACCGTCGAGCGCACGCTCAGGGCCAAGCACGATCTCGATTGGCTGCCGCCGCACCTCAAGGCGCTGCGCTGGGCGGTCGCGGGCAGCTTGTGGACCGGGCTCGCGGGGCTGGTGGCGGCGATCGCGGTGTTCGCCAAGTACAGCTTCATCGTCTACGGCAAGGGGCTGGCGGTGCTGGCGGCGGGCGGCTACTACGCCGGCGATCGCGCGGCGCGCGCGGTGCTCAGGCGGCGGCTGCACAAGCTGGCGCGCGGCGACGTCGATCTCTCGTCGCTCAAGAGCGAAGCCGACGGCGAGCTGGTGCACGTGCGCGGCCGCGTGCGCGCGCGCGAGACGCTGCGCGGCTTCCTGACGCCGGAGACGGCGGTGTACCGGCGCATGGTGTTCGCCATCGGCAACGAGCGCTGGGTGCACGAGGCCGCGGTCGATTTCCTGATCGTCGACGGCGGCGGCGAGGCGGTGCTGGTCGAGGTCACCGGCGCGCGCCTGGTCGCCGCCGACGCCAAACGCAAAAAGCTCGAGGGCGCGCAAGCCGGTGAGGTGCTCGCGCTCAGCCTCGGCACGCCGCGGCTCGAGGCCGGCCTCACCATCAAAGAAAAAAACCGCGCCGCCATCACCGCCGGCGAAGTCCTCGTCCGCGACGGCGACGAAATCGAAATCGTCGGCTACAAAAGCCGCTCGGTCGATCTCACCGTCGAAGCCCGCCTCATGCGCGACACGCCCATTCGCACGTCACTGCGCGCAGGCCGTGAGCTGCCGTTATTGATCGCGATCGTCTCGGCGTAGCGCGACTAACGATCGCTACTCTCGCGGGCGGGCGCGAAAATCGTTTTTCGCCGGACGCTCGCATACGCCGTGCTCGCCGCTGCTGCTGCGCAGCAGCGACTGCGCGCGGCACGTGCTTCGCTCGATTCGTCGCTGGCATCCTCGCGCAGACGCGAGGAG
>DASREC010000126.1:0-2751 GCA_035652295.1 Polyangia bacterium | reverse complement strand
GGCGCAGTCGGGACACGCGGCGCAGTCGGCACACGGAGCGCAGAGCGGCGGCGCGGCGTCGGCGAATCGCGCGGGGTCGGTGGAGATCGATCCGACGCTCGCCGCCGAGATCCAGCGCCTGCCGCCGCGCGTGCTCAAGAGCGATCCGCTGACGCCGCTGCCGCGCCTGCGACGCCGCAAAGCGACGCCCGGCGTAGCGCCCGCGACGCAAGACGCGCCCGAGGCGCCGAGCGAATTGCTGCGCGCCGAGGAGCGCCTCTCGCACGCGCTGGTGCAAGCGGTCGAGTCGCTCGCCATCGAGCTGGAGAATCGCGTTCACGGCATGCACGGCGGCGAGGGAAGCCGCATCGGGCGTCCCGGTCTCGCGGCGGAGATGGCGCGGCTCACCCGTCGCGTGGCGCGGCAGCTCGGGCTCGGCCGCCGCGCGTCGGAGGAGATCGGCGTCGCCGCGCAGCTCTACGCGGTCGATCGTCTGCTGCGCGCGATCGACGGCGGACAGGCGCCCGAGCGATTCGGCGAATTGGGCTGGCCGGGCGCAGGCGAGGGCGGCCTCGTGCCGGTGCTGCGCGCGCTCACCGCCGCGGCGGCCGGCTTCGGTCGCGGCGCGGGCGCGACGCCGCCGCTCGGCGCGCGCATCGTCGGCGTGGTCTCGGACTATCTCGAATTGGGCGCGGCCGGCGGCGAGACCGATCTCGGCACCGTGTCGCAGCTCCTGCGCGCGTCGTCGGCGGGCGCGCCGGTGGTCGACGCGCTCCTGCGCGTGCTCGAGGTCGAGCGCGGCGACGTCACGCCCGAGACCAAGCTGACGACGCTGCCGGCGCACAGCGTGCTCAAGGAAGATCCGTCCGAGGAAGCGGCCGCCGGCGAAACCGAAAAGACGGTGAAGAAGATGGCGCCGGTCGCGCCGAGCGGCCGCGCGCGCCGCGAACCCCCACAGGAGTGACGATGCTCGGTGACGAAACCCTACGCGAAGCGCTCACGTTCGACGACGTGCTGCTGGTGCCCGCCGAGAGCGAGGTGCTGCCGCGCGAGTGCGACGTGTCGACGCGGCTCACCGATCGCATCGCGCTGCGCATCCCGCTGCTCTCGTCGGCGATGGACACGGTGACCGAGGCCGCCGCGGCGATCGTGATGGCGCGCGAGGGCGGGCTCGGCGTCATTCACAAGAACCTGTCGATCGAAGAGCAGGCCAACGAAGTGCACAAGGTGAAGAAGGCCGAGTCGGGCATGGTCTTCGATCCGGTGGTGGTGCACCCCGACGAGAAGTTGTCGCGCGCGCTCGAGCTCATGCGCGAGCACGGCATCAGCGGACTGCCGGTGGTCGCCGAGGGGCGGCCGGTCGGCATCCTGACGAATCGCGACGTGCGGTTCGAGCGCAACCTCGAGCAGCGCGTGCGCGACCTGATGACGTCGAAGCTGATCACGGTGCCCGAGGGCGTCTCGCTCGAGCAGTCGAAAGAGCTGCTGCACAAGCACCGCATCGAGAAGCTCGTCGTGGTCGACGCGCAGGGCCGCATGAAGGGCCTGATCACGATCAAGGACATCGAGAAGGCGGCGTCGCATCCGCAGGCGGCGAAAGACGAGCACGGGCGCCTGCGCGTCGGCGCCGCCGTCGGCGTCGGCGAAGATCGTGAGGCGCGCGTGCACGCGCTGTTGCAAGCCGGCTGCGACGTGATCGTCATCGACACCGCCCACGGCCACTCGACGCGCGTGCAGGCCGCCGTCGCCGCCACGCGAAAAAATTTCCCCGCGTCGCAGATCATCGCCGGCAACGTCGCCACCGCCGAGGGCTACGCCGCGCTCGTGCGCGCGGGCGCCGACGGCGTCAAGGTCGGCATCGGCCCCGGCTCGATCTGCACCACGCGCGTGGTCGCCGGCGTCGGCGTCCCGCAGATCACCGCCATCTCCGACTGCGCGCGCGCGTCGGAGAAGCTGGGCAAGCCGATCATCGCCGACGGCGGCGTGAAATATTCGGGCGACGTCGCCAAGGCGCTCGCCGCCGGCGCGCACACCGTCATGATCGGCTCGCTGTTCGCCGGCACCGACGAGGCGCCGGGCGAAGTCATCCTCTACCAAGGCCGCTCGTACAAGCAGTACCGCGGCATGGGATCGATCGGCGCGATGCAGGCCGGCTCGGCCGATCGCTACTTCCAGGGCAGCGGCAAGGCGGGCGTCGCGCCCGAGACGCAGAAGCTGGTGCCCGAGGGGATCGAGGGGCGCGTGCCGTACAAGGGCTCGCTGTCGCAGTCGATCTATCAGCTGATCGGCGGCGTGAAGTCGTCGATGGGGTACACCGGCTGCCGCACCATCGAGGAGCTGCGCTCGAAGGCGCGCTTCATCCGCATCTCGTCGGCGGGGCTGCGCGAGTCGCACGTGCACGACGTCATCATCACCAAGGAAGCGCCGAACTACCGCGTCGAGTCCTGATCGCGCGCGAGCTCGTCGAGGCGGCCGAGCAGGTCGTCGACCTCGTCGGGCGGCGCGATGCGCTCGAAGAACGCGCGGGCGCGCGAGCGATCGCCGATCTTGGCGTAGACGCGCACGGCGTCCTTGCGCGCCTCGCGCTCGAGCCGCTCGTCGCGGTGGCTCTGCGCGACGGCCGCGAATTCGTCGAGCGCCTGCTTGAGGTCGCCCTGGTCGAAGTAGCACCATGCGCTCTTGTAGCGCGCATAATCGCCGACGGCCGCGTCGGGAAACTGCAGCACCTTCTGGTAGAACTTGAGCGCGTTCCCGAAGTCGTTTTGCGTGAAA
>DASREC010000125.1:0-21863 GCA_035652295.1 Polyangia bacterium | reverse complement strand
CTACTGGCCGCGCGTGCGGCTGCGCGTGTGGCCCGACTGGGCGCGCTTCGAGCGCGAGCTGCCGTCGCTGGGCGAGGCGTTCTGCTTCTCGGCGAACGCGACGCGCGACTACTGGGACGTGGCGTATCCGAGCGACACAGTGCTGGTGTTCGGGCGCGAGAGCGTCGGGCTCGATCGCGCGCTGGTGGCGAAGTTCGGCGAGCGCGCGCTGCGCATCCCGATGCTCGACGAGCAGCTACGATCGCTGAATTTGTCGACGGCGGGCGCGCTGGCGGCGTACGAGGTCGTGCGGCAGCGGCGTCACTGCGTGAGCTGAAAGTCGTCGAACACCACGCCGGCGTTGGTGGTCCACAGGCCGGCCTGGCCGGCGGCGGTGAGCGCCGACGACGACGAGTCGGTGACGCTCGCGACCGGCGCGCCGTTGACGTAGGCGGTGAGCGTCTGGCCGGCGGCGGCGAGCCCGATCGTGGCCGGCTCGTCGAGCGCGGCGAGGCCGCTCGGCACGTCGGCGAGCACGGTGGTGGTCGAGCCGCGGATGCGGCGGATGCGCACGTGCGCCGAGCCGTTGAGGATCACGTCGTAGCGATCGCCCGTCGAGGTGGCGCGCAGGAACAGGCCGGTCTGCGGCACGCCGAAGCCGATCACCGACGCCTGCACGCGGCAGTTGGCGCACGACGGCGGCGCGACCGCGCGATCGTTGCCGTCGTGATCGCTGACGGCGCGGCCGTCGGTGTAGAACACGCCGGCCTTGACGACCCAGTTCGGGCCGAGCGTGCCGGCGTCGCGATCGAACGAGTCGGCGAACAGCACGGTTCCCGTCGAGCCCGACGAGAGATCGGCCGGCGGCGACAGATCGCGCGGCGGCGCGAGATCGCGCGGCGCGGACAGATCGCGCGGCGCGGACAGGTCGCGCGGCGCGGACAGGTCGCGCGGCGCGGATAGATCGTGCGCGACGGCGAGATCGTGCGGGGCCGCGAGATCGTGCGGCGCGGCCATGTCGGGCGGCGAGGCGAGATCGGGCGGCGGCGGCGGCGCCGACACGGGCAAGCTGTAGAGCACGAGCTGCCCGCCGTCGTTCGCCGTCGGCGTGACGCCGAAGAAGCACGGCAGCGACGTCCCGCCCGCGAGCACGTCCACCGTCGCCGGATAGCCCTTGAACGAGTTGCTCGAGTCGAGCACCTGCGGCGCACCGAGCACGCCCGCGCGCAGCCGCCGCACGCGCACCTCGTCGTCGTAGCCGCTGTCGATCACGCGGTTGTAGTAGACGTACACGTCCGAGCCGACGCGCGCCGCCGCCGGCTGCAGCTCCCACTCGCCCTGATCTTCGACCAGCTGCGAGTCCGAGAGCGCCGCGCCGTCGAAGCGCCGGTACCACAGGTACATGTTCTTGTCCTTGTAGAACAGGTGCGCGCCGCCCGCGCCGTCGGCGAGCGCGCTCAGCGCCGCGCCGTGATAGATGCCCTCGGGCAGCGTCGCTTGCGCCTGATGCCACGTGCCGATCGGATCGCCGTCGTCGCGCACGCGAAACTGCGCGTCGGGATCGGCGTTGTGCCCGTCCCAGATGAACCAAAGCCGCGTGCCGAGGCTGAGCAGGCGCCCGCCGCCGCGTCCCGGGTAGCTGCCGAGCGCCGGCTGCTCCTGGAACGTGATTCCCCCGTCGGTGGAAACGGAAATCCGCGCAGTGGAGCTGCCGTCGCTCTCGATCCGGAACGCGTGCACCCAGAGGCGCCCGCGCGAGTCGGCGGCCAACTCGGCGCGATAGAACCCGCTCGACGACGACGGCGATTTCCAGACGCGCACCGGCGGGTCGCGCACCCAGTTGTCGCCCGAGCGGCGCCAGCGCTGGTACCAGACGTCGTGCGCCGTCGAGCCTTCGAGCACCGGCCCTTCGTAGGCGTAGACCAGCGCGATGTCCTGGCCGATCGAGATCAAATCGGCGGTGTCGCGGTGCGAGGGATCGTCCTGGATCGCCGCGTACCAGTGCCACGATCGCGTGTCGTCGTCCGAGCGCCAGAAGCCGAGCCCGTGGCCGTCGGCGCCGTCCTGCTGCACGGCGAGCAGCCAGCGCGTGCCGTTTCCCGTCGAGAAACGCACGAGGTGGCGCTGCGCCGGCAGCGTGAGCGCGTTGCCGCCGCCGATGTCGATCGGCGTGGACGCGATCGTCACCGCCTGCGCCAGCGACTGCAGGCTGTCGTCGCGTTCGCCGCATCCGGCGGTCAGCGCACCCAGGAGCAACCAGGCCGATCGTAGTCGCGACAAGTCACCCTCCGAGTGGAGAGTCAGCAAGCGGCGCGCCGATCAGTTGGACGCTTCTACTTCGTGACGCTCGCCGCGGAGTCGAGCGCCTTCGCGTCGGCGGGCGCGCCGCCGAGCCAGCCGTGGAACCAGTCGATCATGGTGGCGTACCAGAGGCGCGCGTTGGCGGGCTTGAGCACCCAGTGGTTCTCGTCGGGGAAGAGCAGCAGCTTGGCCGGCACGTCGCGGCGCGCGAGCGCGGTGTACATGAGGAGCGCCTGCTCGACGGGGATGCGGTAGTCCTTTTCGCCGTGGACGATCAGCTCGGGCGTCTTGAAGTTGGCGGCGGCTTCGATCGGGCTCGAGCGGCGGTAGTCGGGCGAGGTCCACGGCAGCCCGTGAAACTCGAACTCGGGGAACCACAGCTCCTCGGTGGCGTACATGGTCTCCTGGTTGGCGATGCCGTCGTGGCAGAAGAGCGCGCGGAAGCGATCGGTATGGCCCTGGAACCAGTTGATCATGAAGCCGCCGAACGACGCGCCGGCGGCGCCGACTTTTCCCTTGGCGACGAACGGCAGCGACTCGAGATCGTCGGCGGCGCGCATGAGATCGTCGAACACCAGGCCGCCCCAGTCGCGCGAGACGCCGCGCACGAACTCCTGGCCGTAGCCCGTCGAGCCGCGCGGATTCGCCAGGTACATGACGTAACCGGCCGACGCGAGCACCTGCGGGTTCCAGCGGTAGCTCCAGCCGTTCTCCCACGCGCCCTGCGGACCGCCGTGCACCCAGAGCAGCGCGGGATATTTTTTGTGCTCGTCGAAGCCGGGCGGCAGCACCATCCACGCCTGGATCTTCTTGCCGTCGCGCGCGGTGAGCCAGCGCTCGCGCACCTCGCCCATCTTCACGCCGTCGAAGAGCGCGTCGTTGACGTGGGTGACGGGCGCGACCTTGGCCGCGCCCTGCGCGCGCCAGATCTCGGTCGGCCGGTCGAGCGCGACGCGCGTGTATATTAATGAGCGATCGGGCAGCGCGCGCGGATCGCCCGCGGTCACGCCGCCCAGCTGCTCGACGGGCGCGCCGCCGTCGACGGCGACCGAGAAGATCGGCGCGCGGCCTTTGACCACCGAGGTGAAAAAGATCGCGCGTGAATCGGGCGCCCACGTGAAGTCGTCGACCCAGTCGTCGAAGTCGGCGGTGAGCCGCTTGAGCGCGCGCGTCGTGCGATCGAGCAGCATCAGCTCGAAGCGATCCGACTCGTAGCCGGGCGTGCGTTGCGCGCGCCACGCCAGCCATTTGCCGTCGGGCGAGAAGCGCGGCGTGCCGTCATACGCCGGGTTCTCGCAGCTCACGCACTTCGCCGCGCCGCCGCCCGACGGAATTTCCCAGACGTCGCTGTTGGTGGAGATCGCCTCGACGCGATCGTGGTTCGACGCGTAGGCGATGGTCTTGCCGTCGGGCGCCACGTCGTAGTCGCCGCCGCCGCCGAGTGAGAACGGCGGCGCGTCCCAGTTGCCGGGCGTGAGATCGCGCGCGTCGCCCGACTGCGCGTCGACGCGGAACAGGTGCGAGCGGCGGCCTTCGCGCCACGAGTCCCAGTGGCGGAAGAGGAGGCGCGTGATCACGCGGCCGCTCGACTTCGACTTCTCCAGCTTCTCGGCGCGCTCCTTGTTGCACGCGTCGTTTGCGCAGTCGGGGAACACCTCGGACGCGACGACGAGGAATTTGCCGTCGGGGCTCCACACCGGCCCGTCGGCGCCGCCGGCCAGCTTCGTCAGCGCGCGCGCCTCGCCGCCGGCGAGCTCGATGGTGAAGATCTGCGGCGTGCCGTCGCGATCGGAGACGAACGCCAGCCGCCGCCCGTCGGGCGCGAAGCGCGGATCGCGATCGTGCTTGCGCCCGGCGGTGAGCTGGCGCGCCTCGCCGCCCCCGCCATCGAGCGGCTGGAGCCAGATGGCCGCGGTCGAGCGGTTCTCCGCGACGTCCATGGTGGTGAGCGCGTACGCCAGCCACTTGCCGTCGGGCGAGACGTCGAACGATCCGATGCGCCGGGCGCGGATCAGATCGTCGAAGCCGAACGGGTGGGGCGCGGCGAGCGCGGGAGCGGCGAGCGACAGGCAGGCGACGAGCGCGATCGATCTCATGCGGGGCGCGAGTATAGCGGTGTTGACCGCGGTTGCATCGCTACTGCAGCAAAACGCCGCCCGCCGAGCCCGGCGCAATCTCGCGATACGCGGCGACCGTGATCAGCCAATCGCTCACGCTCACGACTTTGCGATCGATGGCGCGTGCCTGGACGAGGTATTGCCCGGGCGGGAGCGTCGACAGCGCGGCCGCCGGCACGGTGCCCGAGAGCGCCGTCGCCGGGAAATCGCAGCGCAGCGCCGAACCGTTGGTCAAGGAAGCGATGAAGATCGCGGTCGTCTGCGTCCCGCCTTGCCAGGTGAACGTGGCGTCCGAGGCGCGCGACCACGTCGGCGAACCCGACAACGTCGGCGCGGTGAGCATCACGATCTCCGGCATCACCACCGAGCTCGACCACGCCGGAACGGCCGCGCCCGCGGCGGAGACCTGGACGGTGTCGCCCGGGGCCCAGATGGTCGCCGGGATGGCGAGCGAGCTGTACCCTCCCGCCATGTGCGTGAGGACCTCGGGCGTGCTCCCGCCCGTGAACGTGACGGCGCCCGAGTCGACTTCGATCGCGCCGGTCGCGCTGCAGTGGGTGATCTCGCAGGGGCCAATCTCGCTGCGTTGACAAGCACCGGTGCCGTTGGTGTCGGTGAAGCTCGCCGACAGCCCCGTGTTTACGCTCGGGCTGACCTGGCTGCTGACGTTGACGATGCCGAGCTTGTAGAAGGTGATCACGCCCGCGTCGTCGGCGCTGCTCGTGTCGCCGTCGGGTTGGTCGGAGTGGGCTTGATCGACGGTCGCCGTCAGGTCGTTCGCCCCTCCGTCGGCGCCGGCGCCGGCGTCGTCGACGCTCGCCGCCGCGCCGCACCCCATCGTCGTCATCAAGAGGACGATCGCGGTTGCACGCATGGTTCCCTCCGCGCGATCTCCGGTCAGCAAGAGAGAGACCACCCGCAATCATGCAGAACTTCGCGCGCGCGCCGCCCGAATCGCGACACCACCGTCATGAACGCCATCCGCACCGCGATCATGCTTGTACTGAACGTTTGAATAGTATAGCTTTGCGTCGCGTTTGAAGGGTCTTTGGCGGGGTGGTCAAACCATGGATAAAAAGGCGGCGCATTCGAAGCGGGTTTTCGTGATTCACGGGCGCAACGAGCGCGCGCGCAAGGCGCTGTTCGCGTTCTTGCGCGCGCTGTCGCTCGAGCCGATCGAGTGGAGCCACGCGGTGTCGCTCACGCGCAAGGCGTCGCCCTACGTCGGCGACATCCTCGACACCGCGTTCTCGAAAGCGCAGGCGGTGATCGCGCTGCTCACCGGCGACGACGAGGCGCGGCTGCGCAAGGAGTATTCGGGCGCGCACGCCGAGCCGCTCCAGCCGCAGGCGCGCGCCAACGTGCTGTTCGAGGCGGGCATGGCGATGGGACGCGATCCGCGGCGCACCATCTTCGTCGAGTTGGGCGCGACGCGGCCGTTCAGCGACATCGGCGGGCGGCACGTGATCCGGCTCGACGATTCGCTGCGCATGCGGCAGGCGCTGGCGCAGCGGCTGAAAGACGCGAAGTGCGACGTCGACTTGATCGGCACCGATTGGCACGACGCGGGCAACTTCGACGATTGCGCCTGACGGCCGAGTGCGGTATTCGGCGCGGGTGCCGCTTCGGGTGATCTCGCGCTGGCTGTTGCGCGCGCCGCTGTTGCCCGTCGCGGCGCTGGAGCGGCCGGCGCGCGGCGCGTTCGCGTTCGCGGGGGAGTTGGGCGCGCTGGCGCTCGAGCTCGGCGCGCCGGCGCTCGCGCGCGCGAAGACGGCGGAGGCGGCGCGCGCGCTCGAAAATTACGCGCGGCGCGCGGCGTATCGGCCGACGCCGCACCGGCTGTGGGCCGGCGTCTCCGTCGGAAAATTGGGCGCGCGCACGCGCATCGCGACCGGGGGGCCCCGCGCGTACGTGACGGTGTCGTGGGCGCGGCTGGCGGCGCTCGGCCGCGCGCTGCTCGACGACGCCCGGGTTCGCGACGCGGCGCGCTTGCGAGCGGCGCCGTCGCTGTTGCGCGGCGAGACCGAGGCGCGCTGGCTGGCGTTCGGCGACGGCGCCGAGGCGGTCGCGGGCGCCGCCGAGCTGGACGACGCGCTCGCCGCCGTGCTCGACGCGACGATCGAGTGGCGCGGCTTCGCCGAGGTTCGCGCGGCGCTCGCGCGCGTCGAGCCGGCGGACGCCGACGCGCTCGACGACTACCTCCTGCGCCTCGTCGACGACGGCCTCTTGGCGCACGATCTCGAGCCGCCGCTCGTCGGCCCGCCGCCGCTCGAGTGGATGCTCGCGCGCCTCGGCGAATCGCCGTCGCTGGCGGAGATCCGCGCCGCGCTCGCCGGCGTCGACGCGAGGGCGAGCGTGAGCGGCGCGCGCGCGGCGCTGAACGAGTTGCCCGGCGCGACCGACGCCGAGCCGCTGCATGCCGTGCTGGTTCACGAGGCGAGCGCGGTGGTCTCGCGCGCGGCGGTCGAGCGCGCGGCGGCGATCGCGCCGCTCCTGTTTCGCGTGCAGGAGGCGCTGGCGCCGCCCGCCGCCGAGCGCGCGCTCGACGGCGAGGTCGATCAGGCGCTCGAGTCGGCGACCGAGATCTTCGGCGCGGGCGCGTTCGACCTCGGCGCGCTCGCGCGCGGCGAATATGGCGCGCCGCTCGACGCCGAGGCGCCGCCGCCCGAGCGCGCCGCGCACTGGCCGCTCGCGCGCTGGCTCGTCGATCGGCTGCTGGCGGCGGTGGCGGCGGGGGAGCCGCAGCTCGAGCTCGACGCGCGCGACCTCGACGCGCTGGCGCCGCCCGCCGACGCGCCGCCGAGCTTCGAGCTGATCCTGACGCCGATGCGCGAGCCGCGCGGCGCGCCGCCCGGGACCGGTTGGCTCGTCGGGCTGCACGCGCCGGCGGGCGCGACGTGGGGACGCTTCGCCGCCGCGCTCGGCGCGCCGCTCGCCGAGGCGCTCACTGAATTGGCGGCCGCCGAGCGCAGCGCGCGCCCGGGCGAGACGCGCCTCGACGTAGCGTACGCGCCGTCGCGCGCGCTCGGCGACGTGACCGCGCATCCGCCGGTGCGCGCGGCGGCGCTCGCGCTGTCGTCGTGGCCCGCGGGCGAGGCGGTCACGCCCGCCGAGCTCGAGCTGTGCGCCGATCGGTCCGCGCTCGCCGCGCCGTCGCTGCGCCGCGGAAGCGCGCCGGTGGTGCCGTCGCCGCTCGAGCGCGTGCGCTCGACCACCGCGCCGCCCGGCGCGTGGCGCTGGCTCGCGGCGTCGTCGCTGTATCGGCAGCACGCGCCGTGGGCGCTGGCGCTCGGTCCGCTCGCCGATCTCGCGTACTGGCCGCGCGTCGCCGTCGACGGGATGGTGGTGTCGCCGGCGAGCTGGCGCGCGCCGCCGCTCGACTCGCCGGCCGCGTTCCGTCGCTGGCGCCGCGCCGCCGGCGTGCCGCGCTGGGTGCAGCTCGGGCACGAGGACGAGCTGTTGCCGATCGATCTGGAGGCGCGCGGCGCGTTCGAGCAGCTGCGGCGCGAGGCGCCCGAGCGGCTGTGGGAGATCTGGCCGCCGCTCGACGCGGGCGTGGACGCGGGCGGGCGGCGCGTGGAGGCGGTGGTGGCGGTGATCGATCTCCCCGACGGCGCGCGCGCCGAAGCGCAGGCGGCGGCGATCGCGAATCTCGGTCGCGTGCCGCCGCCGCGCGTCGCGCCGCCGGCGGCCGGCTGGTCGACGTTCAAGATCTTCGGCGCGGCCGAGCGGGCCGACCGCGTGCTCGTCGGCGCGGTGGCGCCCGCCGTCGAGGCGGCGCGCGACGCCGGCGAGCTCGACGGCTGGTTCTTCCTGCGCTACGTCGACGGGCCGGGCCGGCGCGCGCACCTTCGCCTGCGCGTGCACGCGGCGCGCGATCCGGAACGCGATCCGGCGCGCTTCGCCGCGCGGCTGGCCGACGCGCTCGCGCCCGCTCGCGCGTGCGGCGACGTCGTCTCCGTCGAGACCGCCGACTATTTTCGCGAGACTGCGCGCTACGGCGAAGGCGCGATGGACGCGGTCGAGCGCGTGTTCGAATCCGACAGCGTCCTCGCGTGCGAGGCGCTCGCCGCCGATTCCGCCGACGGCGAGGCCGACGCGGTCGAGCTGGCGGTGCGCGACTTCGACGCCATCGCCGCCGGCTTCGGGCTCGCGCTCGACGAGCGGCACGCGCTCGCCGCCCGCCGCCGCGCCGCCTACGCCCCCGAGCGCGACGCCGCCTCGCCGCTCGCCGCCGACTTCCGCCGCCGCCAATCGCGCCTGCACGCCGCGCTCGCCGCCCCCGACGAGCGCTTCGCCGCGCACCGCGACCGCGTGGCGCGCGCCATCGAAGCCGTGCCGCGCGAACGCCGCCCGTCGCTGCTGCCGCCGATCCTCCACCTCGCGTCGGTGCGCCTGGCCGGCCCCGACCGCGCGCTCGAGACCGCCGCCTTCTATCACTGGGAGCGCGCCCTCGAAGGCCTGGTTCGCCGCACCCGCTAAAGCGTCGACGGTATATCGGTGCCGCCCCCGATATCGCGCCGTCCCCGATATCGCACGTTCCGAGTATGGATATCGCCGCGCGCGGTTTTCGAATGGCTCGCCGTCGGGGGCGATCCCGTTTTCGCCGCGAATCCCGCTAAAACCCGTTCATTCGATTGTGCGCATTTTGCCGCAGCGAAATCTTGTGGCCGGGTGCCGGTGCGCGCTACGATGTGACGGAATGAAAACGCGCCCCGAGAAAAACCCAGCGCAGATGGCGCACGCTGCCCTGGAAACGCTGCACTTCGAAATTGCCAAGCTGCTGGTCAAAGAGCCGGCTGCGCTCCTCAAAGGGGCGCGGCTGGATCGGTTGACCTGGCGCTACCTGCAAGCCGCGATGGACGCGTGCGAGGGCAGCGTGCCGACGACGGCGCGGCTGCTCGGCATCCATCGCCGCACGCTCGAGCGCCAGCTCAGCTCGCCGAAGCCGTCGCGCAAGAAGCGCGCGCGCTCGAAGCGCCGCTAAGCCGAGCGCCGCTGAGCCGAGCGCCGCGCGGCGCGCTAATACCACGTCGTGGTCGTGACGAGCGTCCATTTATAGGACGGCTCGCTCGCGCTGGTGCAGATGCTGGTGCCGCCGACCCAGCACGTCGAGTCGAGGCCGTCCCAATAGCAGTTGCGGTAGTAGAAGACGGTCAGATCGGCCGGCTCGTTTACTTTGGCGGTGCACGCCGCCACGCACGCGGCGGCGCTCGTCTGCGTGCCGAGATCGAAGCTCTTGAAGCCGCCCGATCCGTTGCAGTAGGTGATCTCGAGCGGCGGCGTCTGGTAGCTCTGTGTCGTGACGCTGTTGTCCCAATAGCCGTCGCAATCTTCGTCGACGTCGGGCGTGGGCGAGGCGCTGCCGGCGATCGCGGCGCACGCCGGCGTGAAGTTGATCGACGCGGGCGCGCCCGACGACGGCGTGACCGCGACCGCGAGCGCGACGTTCCACGCGGTCTGTCCGTCGAGCCACGGCAGATCGACTGTCGCGGCGCCGTCCGAGCATGCGACCGCGGCGCCGGCGGCGGCTCCGCCGAGCGAGACCTGGCAGGTGGCCGCGCCCGAGTAGGCGCCGACCGACCACGAGACCGCGAGCGCGCGATGATTCGGCTGCTGCTGCACGGCGAGGCCGGTGAGGATCGGCACCGCGGTGAGATCGGGCGGCGGCGTAGCGTCGGCGGAGATCGCGCCGTCGGCCGTCGCGAGATCGAGCGTTGCGAGATCGGGCATCGCGAGATCGGGCACTGCGAGATCCGGCGCCGCGAGATCGGGCACTGCGAGATCGCGCGTCGCGTGATCCGGCGTCGCGAGATCGCGCGCAGCGAGATCATCCGCCGAGAAATCGACGCCTGCGAGATCCGTCGCCGTCGAGAAATCGCCCGGCGCTGGATTCATCGCGCCGCCGCCGCAACCGGCCGCGAGCAGCGCGCACGCCAGCGCCCGCCGCATTACCTGACCAGCAGCGCCTCGTCGGCCGGCACCGGCCCGAGGTCCACCAGCCGATTGATGTCGCTCTGCAGCAGGCACGACGCGATCAACCACAGCGTCGGCAGCGCCAGCAGCCCGACGTACGGGATCACGGTCACCACCGCCGACGCCAGCATCACGCCCTTGGGCGCCTGCTCGCCGCGCCCGCGCAGCCGATACTGCAGCGTCACGCGATCGCACAGGCGCATCGGGCTGAAGAACACCCAGTAGTAGTTGAAGAACGGAATGAACTGAAACCCGATCGCCTGTCCCGCCGACGGATCGTTGTAGGCGGCGCGCGGCAATTTGCCCTGCTGCAGCCCGAACCAGATCAGCGAGAACAGCCCGAGCGTCACCACGTGCAGCACGCCGAGGGCCCACACCGGAAACTTCTCGAGCGAGTGCGCGCCCAGCGCCGCGCGTTCGCCCGGCCCGATCTTGGACCACGCCAGGTACGGATTGCCCGCCGGCTGCATCGACACCGCGCGCCGGAGTTGCATGATCTCTTCGCGCAGCGCCTGCGTCGCCTCGTTCTCTTTGGACAGCTGCTCGAGGCGCAGCACCATGGCGTTGTGGTCGTCGCGATACATGCGCCGATCGTAGCATGCGGTAGAATCGCCCGCATGAGCGACGCCGACGCGTGGTGGTACGAATCGAGCGGCCAGCGCCTCGGGCCGATCCCGCTCGCCGAGCTCAAGGCGATGATCGCCGCCGGCACCGTGGTCGCGCAGACGCGCGTGTGGAAGCAGGGCATGGCCGACTGGGTGATCGCCGGCAGCGTGCGCGCGCTGTTCGCCGAGGCGCCGCCCGAGAGACCCGATCTCGGCATGCGCATGCTGCTCCCCGTCGGGCGCTCGGGCTTCGCTATCGCCGCCGGTTATCTCGGGCTGTGCTCGTTCATTCCGATCGTCGGCGTGCTGGCGATCATATTCGCGACGCTGGCGGTGCTCGACCTGCGCAAGCATCCGGAGAAGACCGGCTGGGGCCGCATCCTCACCGGCTACATCCTCGGCACGCTAGCCACCGTCCTCTACGGCCTCGCGTTCGTTCACTGAAATAGTTTCTCGACGGGAACGATCTCCACGTCGGCGTCGCCGGCCGCGCCGAACGGGAAGCGCTCGACCTGCGCGTCGGTGGCCAGCAGCTCCTTCGGCTTGGGCGCGACTTTGCCCTGCGCGTCTTTTTGATAGTGCATCGGCGTCGGGCGATTGGAGACGATCGACTGCTTGACGTCGGCGGCGTTGGGCGTGACCAGGATGATCTGCAGCTTGGCCGGATCGATCCATTTGCGCCAGGCGGCGTTGACGTCGGCGGCGGTCACGCCGGCGAGCCTGGCGCGCCAATCGGCCAGGAAGCTCTTGGTGCCGAGGAAATGATCGTCGAGCGCGTAGCCCAGCTTGCGCTCGTCGGTCTGCGCGAACAGCAGGATGTAGCCGTCGAGGAAGCCCTTGGTGGCGGCGACCTCGGCGTCGGAGAATGGCTCGTCGCCGAGCGAGCGCTTGAGCTCGTACAGCGCGGCCCGGAGCGCGAACAGGCGATTTTCGTTTTGCACCGGACGGAGCCAGATGCTGAACACCTGCTCGTGGCGCGCGCGGCCGGTCTGCGCGGTGGCTGCGTCATAACCGTCTTGTTGGAAATACTCGATATACGCATAGTCGCCATAATTCAAACCGCGCATTTCACGCAAGCGCTGCATCAATCGGCCATTGAACTGCCGGTGCTCGCCGAACGCGCTGCGCGCCACGCTCATGGCCACGAAGTCGGGCGAGCCGTGCGCCAGCGACCACGGGAAGCCGAGCGAGATCGCCGTCGACGCGGTGTCCTTCTCGACGATGCGGAAGCGCGGCTTGCCCGCCGGCTGCGGCGCGATCGCCGCCGGCGCCGCGCTCGACTTTGGCAATCCGGCGAGCGCCTTTTGCAGCTTTTGCGGCAAATCCTTCGAATAGCCGCCGGCCAATCCAATGGTCAAACGATCGAGCGCAAAGACTTTGGCCGCTTGCGCTTTGCAATCTTCCAGCGTAATGGCGCGCAAATCGGCGGCGTGCCCAATCGTCAAACGCCCATAAGGATGTCCACTATAGAGTAGCTCCCAAAGCGACTCTTTACCGAGGTTCTCGTCGTCGCCCTGGCGCAGCCGCTTCTCGACGTCATTGACGGTCGAGTCGCGCAGTCGATTGAACTCTTTGACGTCCCAACGCGGATGCGCCACTACGTCGGTCAAGATTGAGATCATCTTGCTCAAGTGGTCTTGATGCACAGTAGTGTAAAAGGTCGTGAGCTCTTTGTCGGTGCGCACGTGTACTTCAGTGGCCATGGGGAACAGCGTTTCGAGTAACGCCTTGGAGTCGAGCGCTTTGGTGCCGCCCTCGGCCATCAGCCGCGCGGTGAGCGCGGTGAGCCCCGCCTTGCCGGGCGGATCCTCGACGGCGCCGGCGCGAAACCGCAGCGCCAGCGACACGGTCGCGTGATCGTTAGCCGGCAAGGCCACGGTCTCAACCGCGCCCGCCGAATGCGCAATCGACAACAACGCAGTCAATAAAGACGCAATCAACGCCAGCCGCTTCATTTTCCACCTCCGTGGCTGAGCGTCACTTTGGTGCGATTGGTGTCCTTTAAATATTGTTTGGCGAACGCCGCCAGATCCCCGGGCTCGAGCCCGTCAATCTGCGAATAGACCTTATTGAGATATTCGATCTCGCCGGTCTGCGCGGTGGTGGTCGCTAGCGTGAGCGCCACCCGCTCGGCGGTGTCGAGCCGCATGATCGCCGCGTACTTCAGATTGGAGCGCACCGCCTCCAGGCGCGCTTTGTCCACTTTGCCGCCCGCGAGCGACTCCAGCTCGGCCGAGATCGCCTGCTCGACGGCCGGCACGTCTTTGTCCTCTTTGACGCGCGCCAGGACACCGAACAAATACGGGTCGCGGTGATCGTCGTAGGTCGGCATCAAGCTATCGACGAGCTGCCGTCCGAGGATCAAATCCTGGTAGAGCGGGCTGGTCGGCCCGAATAGGTAGGCATTCAAAACGTTCTCGATTGCGGTGGTCTTCAAATCATTGGCGCTCGGCGCGTGCCACGCGAGCCACAGGCGCGACAGCGTCGGCGTCTTCCAATCGACGTGCGCCTCGCGCGCCGCGGTGTGCTCCGGCTCGGGCGGAATCGGCATCGGGTCGAGCTTGCCCTGCCACGATCCGTAGGCTTTGGTGATCGCTTCCAGCGTCGCTTTGGCGTCAAAGTCGCCGGCAATGATCACCGTCGCATTATCGGGCGTGTAATAACGGCGAAAAAACTCGCGCGAATAGGCAAAGCCGGAGGGCATGGCTTTGACGTCGTCGAGATATCCGATGGTCGTATGGCGATAGGTGTGCGCGTCGAACGCGGTCTCCATCATCTTCTCTTCGAGCTGCTGCTCGGGATTGGACGCGCTCTTGGCATATTCGCCGAGAATCGCGCCCGCCTCGGTCTTGAACTCGGGCTCCGAATACTCGAGGTTTTGAAAACGATCGGATTCGTATTCGATGATCGTCGGCAATGCCTTGGCCGGGCCGAACAGGTGATAGACGGTCATGTCCTCGCTGGTGAACGCGTTGGTGTTGAGCCCGAGCCGCGTGACCGTCTGGTTGTAGTCGGTGCCGGAGTGTTTCTTGGTGCCGCGGAACATCATGTGCTCGAAGAAGTGCGCGTAGCCGGAGCGGCCCTTCTCGGCTTCGTTGCGGCTGCCGACGCGCATCAGCGTGAAGTAGGCGACCAGGCCGGGCGAGTCGTACTTGACGAACACCACGCGCAAGCCGTTCGGCAGCGTGTGCTCCTCCGTCGGAAACGGGAACGCCTTGGTGCGGGCCGGCGTCTTGGGTCTGCCCGCCGCGTGCGCCGCGGCCGGCGAAGCGGCGACGGCGGCGGCGACGAGACCAGCGACGATGAAGTGGAGCGCGCGATGCGCCATGAGGACCTCCGAGGTGCGCGCAGATTAAATCGCGCGCGCCGAGATGGGAATCCCCCGCCGCGTGTTATCGTCCGCTGTCATGGGGAAGCGCGTCCTTGGCGGGGCGGTCTTGCTGGCGATGGTCGCGTCCGCCGCTCCGGCGCGCGCCAAGATCGAGCACCACCTGTCGCTGGCGGCGGCCGCCGAGCTGTGGCTGCGCCCCGAGGTCGGCGGACACGGCGTGGTCATCATCAACTACACGATGGCCGGATTGCCGCGCGGCGCGCACTTCGTCATCGACTACAACACCGACACGCTGCGGCTCGCCTACGAAAAGATCCGATTCGCCGACGGCAGAGCCGAAGCGGGCGTGCAGACGAAAGCGGAGGTTTTGATCGCCGGGTTATTGACCGATTATTACCGGCACGGCATCAGCGATCCGAAGCGGGGCTTCTACGCCAGCTATTTCTCGACGGGCGGCTATGTCAAAGCCACCGAGAATCCGCATTACCTCGAGTTGGCGTTCGATATCAAACGCTGGTTCTTCGGAAGAGAAAACGCGACCGCGCCCGAGCTCATCCTGCCGCCGGAGATGTGGGTCGGCGAATTGCGCGCGCGCTACACGCTGTGGCTGCTCGATCCCGATCCGTCGCTGTGGGAGCCGCACCGGCTGTTTCCGCGCGTGCGCGGCGTGGCGTTCGGCCTCGAAGCGGGCGCGGACATCCGCTCCGACTCGAGGGCGTGGGGCGCGCGCGACGCGAGCGTGTTCGCGCCCGCCGACTATCGAAACGATCCCAGCCGCGTGGTGGTGCAGGCGCGGCAGTGGTTCTACGGCGGCGTCCAGGTGCACCCGCGCGTGCGGCTGCAGGTCGCCGAGTCGGCGCTGTGGATGTGGAACGAGGACGATCTCGTGCGCGCGCGCGTCGGCGGGATGAACCCGTACGTGGTGCCGCTCGCCGGCGCGCCGTGGGCGTCGTTCCTCGCCGGGCGGCTGGCGAGCGCCGATCTCTCGGTGCACGTGCGCGCGTGGCGCGAGCTCGAGGTCGGCGCGATCGCCGACGTGGTGGCGATCGACGACTACGATCGCACCGGCGTGTCGCCCAAGGCGGCGGTGCTGTTCGGCGCCGGCGCGTTCGGCGATTTTCGCTACAAGGCGTGGCAGTTCGATCTGCGCGCCGGCTTTTCGCCGTCGGTGAGCCCGACCGATCACGCCGCGTGGAGCCTGTTCGGCGCGGCCGGTTGGGGCTGGAGTCGGTAGCGCTCGTCGCTGGCCCGGCGAAGGCGCGCGGCCTAACTCAAGACGCAGGAGGCTCAACGTGAGCGAGCTGATTCACGAGCACTCGAGCCGCGTCTTCGATCGCCTGGGGCGCGCGTTCGTGGCGCGCATCTTCGCGGCGCCCGACCAGCGCGGCGTGTGGAGCGGCTGGATCGAGTTCCACGCGCTCGACGGCGGGCCGCTCTTGCGCACCGGCACCGAGACTACGCAGCCGAACCGCGATTCGGTCGCCTACTGGGCGAGCGGCCTCGAGCCGATCTACCTCGAGGGCGCCTTCGAGCGCGCGCGCGCCGCGGCGCCGGCCAGCTCGGCGTGGCGGAAGCAGCCGACCATGTGATCGTTCACCATGCCGACCGCCTGCATGAACGCGTAACAGATCGTCGGCCCGCAGAACTTGAAGCCGTGCTCCTTGAGCGCCTCGGACATGGCGCGGCTCTCGGCGCTCTCGGTCGGCAGTTGCCCGATGCGCTTCCAGTGATTCACCTTCGGCGCGCCGCCGACGAACTGCCACAGCCACGGCGCGAAGCGGCCCTGTTTCTCGACGAGCGCCAGGTAGGCGCGCGCGCTCACCACGCTGGCTTCGATCTTGGCGCGGTTGCGCACGATGCCCGCGTCGTTCATCAGCGCGGCGATCTTGCGGGCGTCGAAGCGCGCCATCTTCGCCGGATCGAATTTATTGAACGCCCGTTCAAACGCGTCGCGCTTGCGCAGGATGATGCTCCACGACAGCCCCGCCTGGAACCCGTCGAGGATCAGCTTGCCGAACAGCGCGCGGTCGTCGTCGAGCGGCACGCCCCACTCGCGGTCGTGGTAGTCGATCATCTGCGGGTTGTCGCTCGGCCAGGGGCAGCGGGTGACGGTCATGCGCGAGAGTGTACTATCGCCGCGCATGGATGCGCTGACGCTCGACGAGCTCGACCGCGAGTCGGACGCGTTCGATCGCTGCGTGGCGGAGAGCGGCGACCTCGATCGCTTCTGCTCGTCGAGCGACTGGGCGCTGCCGGCGGCGCGCGCGCTCATGCCGCGGCGCGAGCCGTGGGTGCGGCGCGGGCGCGCGGGCTACGCGGCGTTCATGCGCGCCGAACATCCCGGCGCGATCGCGCTCGAGCCGCTCGAGGCGATGTGGGCGCTCGGCTGCCCGCTGGTCGGCGCCGACGCGCGCGCCATCGCCGGCGAGTTCGTCGAGGCGGCGAGCCGCGAGCGAGCGGTGGTGCTGGTGAGCGGGCTCGAGCGCACGTCGGCGCGCTTCGACGCGATCGCGCGCGCGATGCAGCCGCGCTACGCCCTGCGCCTCGGCCCGCCGGCGCGCCGCTACGTGGCCTCGCTCGACGGCGGGCTCGACGGCTTCCTGGCGCGGCGGTCGGCCAACGTGCGGCGCGGGCTCAAGCGGGCGCTCCACCGCGCGGCCGAGCGCTCGCTCGCGTTCGAGCGCGCCGACGTGCGCGATCCCGAGGCGGCGTTCGAGCGGCTGCTCGCCGTCGAGCGCGCGAGCTGGAAGGGCGCGAGCGGCGTCGGCATCGAGGGCTCCGACATGGCCGGGTTCTACCGCGCCATGGTGCCGCGGCTCCACCGGCGCGGCGCGCTCGAGCTCATGTTCGCGCGCGACGGCGGGCGCGACGTGGCGTACATCCTCGGCGGGATCTTCGGCGACACCTACCGCGGCTTGCAGTTCAGCTACGCCGAGGGCTACGAGGACTGCGCGCTCGGCAACTTGTGCCAGTACCACCAGGTGGCGCTTTTGTGCGAGCGCGGCCTCGCCCGCTACGACCTCGGCGCCGAGGTCGAGTACAAGCGCCGCTGGGGCGAGATCGTGCACGAGACGGTCACGCTGCTCGGCTTTCCACGCTGAGCACGAGCCGCAGGCGAAAGACCTCGGCGGCGCCGATGCGGTGCGTGAGGTAGCGCTCGTAGCGCGCGAGCGGCGCGTCGCGCACGACCAGCGCGAGGGTGCCGGGCGTTTGCGGCAGGACCAGCGAGCGCGCGGCGTCGAACCAGACGACCTGGCCCTCGTCGCTGGCGGCGGCGGAGAGATCGAGCGTGAGATCGATCGCGCGGCGGCCGGCCCAGAAACGATCGTCGTCTTTGGGCTGCGCGTAGTCGCCGTGGCGGTGGCGCGTCCAGCGGAAGGCGAGCGCGCTCGTGCGCAAACCGGTGCGCGCTTCGGCGAGCTGCGTGAGCGTGGCGAAGAATTCGGGCAGCGCGAGTGAATCGTTGAATCGATATTTGCCGCGATCGGCGATCCAATAGTCTTTGAACGGCGCGGCGGCGATTTCGGCGCGGATGGCGTCGAGCGTCGCGCACGCGACGGCGTCGGGGACGAGCGACGCGGCGGTCATGGATAGAACCAGCCGGAGAACGAGACGCGGCCGCCCGAGAGCACCTCGCGCACCTGGTGCAGCGAGATAAGCGAGACGTCGAACAGCACCAATCGATTCGCGGCCGGCGATATCAAAGCCGCCGATTGGGTTTCAATGATCTCGTCATGCTCGGTTTTGCATTGAAACAATTCCAATTCACCGCCGGAGATGGAATCGGCGGTGGAGAGATAGAAGGCGTAGGCGACGGCGCGGCGCACATCGGCGCGGCAATCGGAGTGCGGCAATAGATATGAGCCGGGGAGATAGACGTAGCTGCGCACCTCGGCGCGCGCGACGCGTTTGCCGGTGATGGCGAAGACGGCGTCGAGCGCGGGCGCGGCGCCGAGCTCGCCGGCGAACGCGCGCAGCGTCGGGTGCGCGGGCGGATCGGCCGACGCCATCATCTCGTAGAAGTCGCCGCGATTGGGCCAGTGCGGCTCGCGCGCGACCGCGGCGCGCAATTCGTCGAGCGCGGGCGGCGCGACCAGGCCGTCGACGATCACGTGCGGGAAGGGACGGGCGGCGCGCCACGCCGCGGCCAGCGACGGCAGATCCCAGCGGGCGAAGTCGAGAAACGCCACGCGCGGCAGTATACGCGAGCGGGCGCGGTATAATTGCGAACCATGCGGCTCGTGATCGCGATGCTGTGGTGCGCGTGCGCCGGCTCGACGGCGGCGGCCAAGACCGAGCTGCGCAACTTCGATTCGCCGGCGGAGGCGCTGGCGTCGCTGCTGGCGGCACGGCCGCGCGTGATCGCGTTCGGCGAATATCACGAGATCAAGGGCGCCGCGCCGGCGAAATCGGCGATCGCGCATTTTCAGGAGGAGATGCTCGAGCCGCTCAAAGCCGGCGGATCGGATTTGATCGTCGAGACGTGGGTGACCGAGGGGAATTGCGGCAAGCAGGAGAAAGAGGTCGTGGCGCAGGTGGAGGAGACCACGCAGCGGCCCGAGACCACCGAGAGCGAGGTGGTGACGCTGATGAAGCGCGCCAAGGCGATCAATATCCAGCCGCATATTCTAAAGCTGACGTGCGGCGGATATCAGGCGCTGCTCGACGACAAAGGCGAAGTCGATTACGTGAAGTTATTGCAAACGGTGACCGATTTATTGCGCGATAAAATCATGGAGACGCTGGTCGCGCGCGCGGCGGCGCCGGATAAAACGATATTGGTTTACGGCGGCGCGATTCACAATGACGTCTATCCGCGACGGGAATTGGCGGCGTTCACGTTTGCGCCGAAGATTCAAAAGGCGGTCAAAGGGAAATATCTCGAGGTCGATTTATACGTGCCCGAATATATCGACGCCGATAAAGAGCTGCGCGCCGAGGCGTGGTACGCGCCGCTGCAGAAGCTGGCGAAGCCGGGCAAGGCGACGCTGATTCGCCGCGGGCCGAGCTCCTACATCATTGTTTTTGCGCGAGGCCCAAAAGCTTGAGATTGGCCTCGCCGCCCGGTTGATTGAGCTGCCAATAGGGGAGGCGCGCGGAGCCGAGCAGCTCGCCTTTCTCGCCACTGGTCGAGACCCAGGCGAGGATGCGGTGCGGATAGGCGTCTTCAATCGTCCACGTGACGACGTCGCCGTCTTTTTCCTGCATCGTGACGGTGAACGCGCGGAATTGGCCCATGGAAGGGAGGCGCCGGCTCGTCATCATTCGCGGCTCGGCGCGAGTGAAAGTCGCTTCGCCCCAGGTTTGCGGTTTGTGCGCAAAACGGGCGCGCACCATCGACGGCAAGAGAGGCACGGTGCGCGTTTCGCCCGGTTTGAGCCATTCGCCGCGCAAACCGCGCAACAGGATCGGCAGGGCGTCCTCTTGAACGCCGTTCGGCGGCGAGGGAAGATCGAGCGGGCGATCGGCTTCGCCGTCGAAGTAGCTGTGCGCTTCGCCGGTCAAACGATCGCCGCGCTCGAGCAATTGCGCGTAGACGTGGCCGCACCACTCCTGCGACGAGAAGCTGGTCTTGGTGACCGCGAAGTCGTGTTCGGTGCGCGCGAACGTCGACGTGAGCACGCTGTAGTCGTAGATGCCGGTTTGAAACTTGCGCACGAAGTTGAGCTTGAGCACCGGATAGACGTCGCTCGCCGGATGGCGGCCGGGATCGGCCTTGACGCGCAGCGAGTCGGAGAAGTCTTCGGTCACGAAGATCAGCACCGCTTTGCCGTCGCGCGGCGCGCCGTAGCGCGGCTGGGTGAGCGCGTAGCCGTCGAGCTCGGCCTTGCCGTCGCCCCAATATTTCCAGAACTCGTCGGCGGACGCGGGCGCGGCGCAGAGGGCGAGCAGCGCGCCCATCGACGCGCCTATTAATGGAGGGAGCGTGAGCCGCATGTGGGTGTTATAGCGCGTTTGACGAACCCGCCTTTCGAGCGTTACGATCGCGGCATGCGTGCTCGACTGTGGTTGCTAGGGGTCGTGGCCGCTTGCGGCTGCAATAATCCAACGTATCTGTCGGAGCGGCGTCCGCTCGAGACCAAGCCGGCGGCGATGGGCGGCGGGTTTCAGGCGGACCTCGATCTGTACGTGCTGCCGGTGCGGCGCCCGAACGGCGCCGAGCGGCAGGCGATGCAGGCCGAGACGACGAAGCTCGGCTTGATGATGCCGGTGCCGTGGGCGGGGACGCGCGACTTCGACATCGAGATCGAGTGGTCGCTCAAGAACCTCGACACGATGCCGGTGCACGCCAACTTCCAGCTCAACGGCGGAAACGAGTTCGGCGATTACGTGCCGAGCTTGTACATCGATCCGACGGCGAATCCGGAGGACCAGACGCCGCCGCCGCCGCTGCTCGCGGGCTCGCCGATCGATCTCGCCGCGGGCGAGGTGCGCGAAGGCGTGCTGCGCGAGGACGACCTGAAAGAGGCGGCGCTCAACCTCGAGGCGATCACGCGCTATCCCGACCCGGCGGGCGTGCTGGCGACGCCGTTCATGGTCATCGAGCACAGCTCGCAGCTCTCGCCGATCGGGCGCGCGAGCGTGCCGAAGAACGACGTCACGCCGGCGATGGTGCGCTACGCGTTCTCGCTCACCGCCGACGGACACGTGGCGTTCGACTACACGGTGCGCGTGCGTGACTACTCGGGCAAGCTCGCGTCGCCGGACCAGATGAACTTGTGGGTCAACACCGCCGCCATGCTCGCGCCGCCGGCCGCGCCGCCGGCCATGATGATGCCAGCCGCTCCCGCCGGAATGTGAAGCGCCTCCTCCTCATGCTGGCGCTCGGCGCCACGCTGTCGACGCCGGCGCGCGCGCAGGTGATCGCCGAGCCTGCGCCGCCGCCGTTTCCCGATCCGAAGAAGTTCGCGCACGGGTTGTTCGCGACCGGCGAGATCGGCGCGCTGGTGTTTCTCGGGCGCGCGGGGCGGTTCGCGGCGCCCGGGCCGGTGGTCGGCGTGAAGCTCGGGTACGATCTGTTTCGCTGGCTGGCGGTGCAGGGGCATCTCGCGGGCGCGAGCACCGACGCGAACCTGCCGCCGCCGACGGTGGGGCAGACGTTCCAGAGTTATTTCTTTCTCGGCGAGGCGCGGCTGTCGCTGGCGATTCGGCGGTTCGCGATCTTCGGCGAGGGCGGCGGCGGGGCGGCGCTGTTGTCGACCAACGTGCTCGATGAAGTCGGCGTCACGCACGGGAGCCGATCGACGTTCGCGATCGTCGGCGGCGGCGGCATGGACTATCACACGCTCAATCGCCATTTCTCCGTCGGCGTCGTCATCGATTACCTCTGGCTAGCGCAATTCACCAACGCCCACGCACTGAGCTGCAACGGTTATCTCCGCTATACGCACTGACCACAACTGACGCTCGCTACTCTCGCGGGCGGGCACGAAAATCGTTTTTCGCCGGACGCTCGCATACGCCGTGCTCGCCGCTGCTGCTGCGCAGCAGCGGCTGCGCGCGGCACGTGCTTCGCTCGATTCGTCGCTGGCATCCTCGCGCAGACGCGAGGAG
>DASREC010000124.1:0-3642 GCA_035652295.1 Polyangia bacterium | reverse complement strand
CTCCTCGCGTCTGCGCGAGGATGCCAGCGACGAATCGAGCGAAGCACGTGCCGCGCGCAGCCGCTGCTGCGCAGCAGCAGCGGCGAGCACGGCGTATGCGAGCGTCCGGCGAAAAACGATTTTCGTGCCCGCCCGCGAGAGCAGCGGGGCGTCAGTGTCGCCTAAGCCGAGCAGACGATGGTTTCGACGCCCGCGATGCAAGCGTCGACGATTGCGGCTACGTCGACTTTGGATTCGGCGGCGAGGACGTCGTCGAGCCTGGCTTTGGTGATCGGGTGCTCGGGGACGAATAGCGAGCAGCAGTCGTCGAACGGGAGAATCGAGGTTTCGTAGGTGCCGATGCGCTCGGCGATTGCGATGGTGTCGAGCTTGTCGTGGCCGAGGCACGGGCGGAGGATCGGGAGCGTGGCGGCGGCGCCGATGGCGGTGAGGTTCTCGAGCGTCTGCGAGGCGACTTGCGCCAGCGCTTCGCCGGTGACGAGCGCTTGCGCCTTCGACGCGCGCGCGATCCGCTCGGCCACGCGCATCATCATGCGGCGGTAGAGCACCACCGCGAGCCGCCCGTCGCCGGTGTCGCGCAGCTTTTTTTGCGCGTCGGTGAACGGCACCACCGCGAGCCGCACGTCGGCGAGCTGCCACGCCGCCAGCTTGCGCGCGAGCGCGATGACCTTCTCCTTGGTGTGATCGCCCGTGTACGGGAACGAATGAAAATAGGTCGCGCCGAGCTCGCAGCCGCGCTTGAGCATGAGCCAGCCGGCGACCGGCGAGTCGATGCCGCCTGAGAGCAGCAGCTCGACGCGCCCGGTGACGCCGACCGGCAGGCCGCCCGGCCCCGGCACGCTCGAGCCGAACACGAACGCGTGCTCGGTGCCGATCTCGACGCCGACGGTCAGCTCGGGCGTGTGCACGTCGACGGGTAAATCGAGCGCGCCCACGATCGCCGCGCCGACCAGGCGCGAGACCTCGGGCGACGTCGGTTGAAAGCGTTTGTCCGAGCGCCGCGTCTCGACCTTGAAACGCGGGCGCCCGCGCCGCGCCGCCTCGCCGCGCGCCAGCTCGACGGCGGCGGCGCTGATCGCCTCCAGCTTGCGCTCGACCACGCGCGCCGGCGACAGCGACGTGACGCCGAAAACTTTTTCCAGCGCGCGCAGAGCGCGGAGCGCGCCGGGATCGTCCGGGCCGGGCCACGCCAGGAGCCGCCCGTGCAGCCGCTCGATGCGCGCGCCTTCGAGCGGCGCGAGCGCGCGGCGCGCGGCTTCGGCCAGCCGGCGCTCGAAGAACGCGCGATTGCCGCCCTTCAAAAAGATCTCGCCCCAGCGGACCAGCACCACCTCGCCCGACGGAGAATCGCTCACGTCGCCAGCTCGACGAACGCGGCGGCGGCGGCCTCGGCGGCGAGCCCGATCTCCTCGTCGGTGGTGTCGCGCGACAGCGAGAAGCGCAGCGTGCCCATGTCGTCCGGCACGCCGAGCGCGCGCAGCGTCGCCGACGGGCGCTTGTCTTTGGCGTGGCACGCCGAGCCCGCCGAGACGCAGACGCCGCGCGCCTCCATCGCGTGCAGGAGCGGCTCGGCCGGCCGCGCGGGAAAACCCACCGACAAGATGTGCGGCGCCGCGCGCGACGGATCGCCGTGACGGCGCGCGCCCGGCACGCGCGCGGCGATCAGCGCCCACAACCGATCGCGCTGCTCGGCCATGCGCCGCGCCGCCTCGGGACGCGCGCGCTCCGCCAGCTCGACGGCGAGCCCGAGCGCCACCAGCCCCGGCACGCCCTCGGTGCCGGGACGCACGCCGCGCTCCTGCCCGCCGCCGAACTGCCGCGGCTCGACGCGCGCGCCCTTGCGCAGCCACAGCGCGCCCGCGCCTTTCGGCCCGTGGAGCTTGTGCGCCGAGAGCGCCAGCGAGTCGATCGGCTGCGCCGTCACGTCGACCGCCAGCTTGCCGATCGCCTGCACCGCGTCGACGTGCACGTGGCAGCGCGGCGCTTTCGCTTTCACCGCGCGCGCCACCTCGGCGACCGGCTGCACGATCCCGATCTCGTTCTGCACCAGCATGAGCGCGCACGCCGCGGTGTCGGCGCGCACCGCCTCGGCGAAGCGCGCGACGTCGACCGCGCCCGACGGCTCCGGCGCCACCAGCGAAACCTCGTATCCGAGGGCTTTCAGCCGAGCGGCCGCGTCGAGCACCGACGGGTGCTCGAACGCCGAGCAGACCACGTGCTTGCCGCGCGCCGCGCGCGCCGCGCCGTAGAAGCCGAGCGCGTTCGACTCGGTGCCGCCCGACGTGAACGTGAGCTCCGTCGCCGCGGCGCCGATCGCGCGCGCCACCCGCTGGCGCGCCTCGTCGAGCCGGCGCGCCGCCTCCACGCCGAGCCGGTGCGCCGACGAGGGATTGCCGAACGCCACGGTCATCGCCTCGGCGGCGAGCAGCGCCACGCGCTCGTCGACGCGGGTGGTCGCGCCGTTATCGAGATACACTACGGGACGCATCGTGTTCGGCGTTTATATCCACTTTCCGTATTGTCGCAAGCGTTGTCCGTTCTGTGACTTCGCGGTGCACGCGCGCGAGCGCATCCCGCACGACCGCTACGAGCGCGCGGTGCTGCGCGAGCTGGAGCTGCGCGCGCCGCTGTTCGACGGTCGCGAGGCGATGAGCGTGTACTTCGGCGGCGGCACACCGGGGCTGTGGCGGCCCGACTGCGTAAAACGCGTCCTTTCGGAGATCCGCTCGGTTTTCGCGAAAGTGAAACCGATTTCGGAGATCACGCTGGAGGCGAATCCCGATTCACTCTCCGCCGAGCAGCTCGACGGCTTCCGCGACGCGGGCGTCGATCGGCTGTCGCTCGGCGTCGAGTCGCTCGACGCGCGCCACCTGCGCACGCTCGGGCGCCTGCACGGCTCCGACGAGCCGCGCGCGGTGGTGCGCGAGGCGCGGCGCGCCGGCTTCGAGCGGCTGTCGCTCGATCTCATGTTCGGCCTGCCCGGCCAGACGATGGCCGATCTCGACCGCGACCTCGACGGCATGCTGGCGCTCGAGCCCGATCACCTCTCGATCTACAACTTGACCATCGAGGAGCGCACGCCGTTCGGCGCCATGCGCCGCGAGGGCACGCTCAAGCTGCCCGACTCCGGCCTGCAGGCCGACATGTACCAGCGCGTGATGCAGCGGCTCGCCGAGGGCGGGTTCGAGCACTACGAGATCTCCAGCTTCGCGCGGCCGGGGCGGCGCGCGGTGCACAACACGCTGTACTGGACCGGCGGCGAGTACCTGGGGCTCGGGTCATCCGCGCATTCGCATAGGCGGATGGGCAAAACCGGCGAGCGGTTCTCGACGGTGCGCTCGGTGGACGACTACTTCGCGAAGATCCCGGACGCGGGCGGCGTGGCGCTCGACGCCGATCCGGCGATCGCGCACTACGAAAAGCTCGACGAGGCGGCGCTCGAGCGCGAGGCGGTGTGGCTCGGCCTGCGGCTGCTCGGCGGGATCACGCGCGCCGAGCACCGCGCGCGCTACGGCGAGGATCCGGTCGATCGTCACGCCGCCGAGATCGCGCGCCTGGCCGCGGAGGGGCTGGTGGCGATCACGCCCGAGCGGCTTAAGCTGACCGCGCGCGGCGTGTTGTTCGCCGACGAGGTGGGCGCCC
>DASREC010000123.1:0-2046 GCA_035652295.1 Polyangia bacterium | reverse complement strand
AGGTCGATCTCGGCCAGCACGCGGCGCCGGAAGCACTTGAACCCGGCGGTGAGGTCGCGCACGCGCACGCCGAGGATGGTGCGCGCGTACAGGCTGCCGCCCTGCGAGATGACCTTGCGCATCGGCCCCCAGTTGACCGTGCCGCCGCCGGCGACGTAGCGCGAGCCGAGCACCAGGTCGGCGCCGGCGCGCGCGCGCGCGAGCAGCATCGGCAGGTACTTCGGGTCGTGCGAGAAGTCGCAGTCCATCTCGAAGATGAACTCGTAGGCGCGGGCGAGCGCCCACTTGAAGCCGGCCACGTAGGCGGTGCCGAGCCCCTGCTTGCCGGCGCGGTGGAGCACGTGGACCTTCGAGTCGCGGGCGGCGAGCTCGTCGGCGAGCTGGCCGGTGCCGTCGGGCGAGGCGTCGTCGACGATCAACAAATCCGCTTCGGCGAGGTGCTCGTGGACCGCGGTGACGATCGCGGGGAGGTTCTCGCGCTCGTTGTACGTCGGGACGATCACCAGCACGGCCATGGCGCAAGAGCCTACTCGAAGTTGCTCCGGCGAGTGAATATGTTAACGTCGCAGCGTCGATGCAGATCCTCAAGGCACGGTTTCGCGGGCGCGAGGACTTCATGGAGGCGTACCAGCCCGACGGCACCACGGGCGCGCTCTTCGTGGCCACCACCACGCCGCTCGATGCCGACGAGAACGTGATCGTCGAGCTGGTTTGCGACGGGCTGCCCAATAAAGTGCTGTTCCGCGGCACCGTGCTGGCGTGGCGGCCGGCGCTGCCGCGCCTGCGGGTGCGCGCCGGCGCGACGGTGGCGTTCGCGCCCGACGAGGAGGAGAAGCGCCGCTTCATCCTGTCGACGCTGTCGGGCGAGCTCAAGCCGACGCGGCGGCGCCACACGCGCATTCCGGTTGCGGTGCCGGTGCGCTTTCGTCTGCCGGGATCGGCGGACATGCGCGCGGGCGACCTGACCGAGATCTCCGTCGGCGGAGCGCTGCTGCGCGCGCCGCGCGTGGCCGAATTGGGGACTGAAGTCGTGCTGGAGATTTTGCCGCCGGGCGGCGCGGCGCCGATGCCGATCACCGGGCGCGTCGCGTATCACGTGCCGGCGGGGACCGGGCTCAAGTTCATCTATCGCGACGGCGGGGGATCGCGCCGCATCCGCGAGCTGATCCGCCGCATTCGAGCGGCGTGACCCGTTTTCTCGTCGCTGCGCTGCTGATCGCATCGACCGCCGCGCGCGCCGAGCTGGTGCGCGGGACGATCAAGATCGACGTGCGCGACGGCCGCGGCGCGCCGCGCGAGGCGGCGGTCACCGTGCGCGCCGAGTCGGGCGGAGAAGCGAAGACGGTCGCGCGCACGGGCGAGGTCTACGTCGCCGACGGGCTGCTCGACGGAAACTGGATCGTCGCCGTCGAGGGCGCGCCGCCGGTGACCGTGCGCGTGCGCGGCCGCTCGACGGTGGGCGCGGTGATCGTGCTCGGCGAAAAAGCGCGCGGCGGCCACGCCAAAAAATCGGCGCCGCCGCCGTACACCGTCGCGCCGGCCGAGCCCGCGTGCGACGCCGACGGCGGCGTGGTGGTCGAGGCCGTCGCGTTCGCCGCGGGCGCGCTCGGCGCCGGGCGCTTCGACGTCAAGAGCTGGGAGGGCAAGGCGCTGTGCAGCGCGACCTTCGCCGGCGGCGGCGCCACGCTCAAGCTCAAGCCGGGCAAGTACCTCGTCGACGCCCGCTTCGTCGGCGGAAAAAAAGCCACGCTGCACTATCAGCTCCCGAGCGGCCGCACGCCGCCGCCGCTGATCCTCAACGTGAAATGACGTAAGCTCGACGCGTGAAGCCACGGCGCCGCTCTTTTCGTCCGTCGACGCCGCCGCAGCCGACGTCGGAGCTGGTGGACCCGCTGTTCCGCTGGCTCAAGCTCGACGAGCCGGCGCGGGCGTTTCGCGCGCTGCGGGCGTTCTCGCGCGCCGCGGGGCCGCGCATCCGCGCGGTGGCGCGCGGCGAGAGGCTGCGCGGCGCGACGCTGTACGTGCGCGTGGCGACGTCGGCGTGGT
>DASREC010000122.1:0-4264 GCA_035652295.1 Polyangia bacterium | reverse complement strand
TGCAGATCGTCGACGAGATGGTCAAGGTGGCGTCGCGTCCGGTCGAGCTCGATCTGCTCTCGGGCGCGAGCCTGGTGCAGTTCGCGCGCATCTACGGGCAGCTCGTCGCCGAGCAGCGCGGCGAGACGCCGCTCAAGTGGGCGCACCTCGGCGATTGGGGCGACATGGGTTGCCGCAGCGAGCTCGATCGCGTCGCCGGCTACGTCAAGCTGTTCGCGAAGCACGGCGCGGTGGCGGCGCTCGCGCCCGGCAACCACGACAGCACGTTCGTCGGCAACTTCACGTGGCACCCGGCGTGGGACGAGGCGTGCGCGACCCAGGACAAGCTCACCTCGATCGTCGACAAGCTCGACACCAACCAGCGCCTCGCCGCGCTGTCGGGCGCCGCCGCCAAGCCGCACGGCCTCGGCGAAAAAAGTTGGCTGGCGAGCGCCGCGTCGATCGCCACCGGCCCGACGCGCGTCACCGCCGCGTTCCTCGACACGTCCGACTACACCGGCTTCACCATCGGCTTCGCCGGCGTGCAGGGCTCGGTCTCGCGCGCGCAGGCCGACGACGTCGTCGCCAAAGTCAACGCCGTGTCCTCCGACGGGCCGGTCGTCCTGCTCATGCACCACACCTACGACGAGCTGAGCAAGTGGGGTCAGTACAACGTCGATCGCATCGTGAGCAAGCTCGGCACGCGCGTGATCGGGCTGGTGGCCGCGCACACGCACATGGTCGGGCAGCGCCGCCGCAAGTTCGGGGCGCGCTGCCTGCCCGAGCTGGTGGTCGGCTCGACGACCGATCCGCCGCAGGAGGCGGCGCTGCTCGAGATCTTTCCCGACGCGGGCGCGAGCTATTCGTTGAGCTTGTCGACGATCCCTGCGGTGTCGCGATCGCCCGAGTCGGACGGCGACCTCAAACACTTTCACGCGCCCGGCGACGCGTCGTCGGCGTACGTCACCGGCGACGACTGCCGCGACGCCTTCGCCGCTCTGCGCAAGCGCAGCGACGCGTGCCGCGAGCTGTTCACGCCCGCGCCGATCATGCGCCAGTGCCTGCTCACGCCCGAGGAGAATCGCGAGGAGGCCGCGCGGCTGTCGCGCGGCGAGTCGCCGCTCGCGCTCGACGCCGGCGAGCGGACGCCGGGCACGCCCGAGCAGCTCAAGTGCGAGCAGGAGTGGCGCGCCCGCCGGCTGCTCGCGTGCATCGAGCCCGGCGCGGCGCCGCCCGACGGCGAGGTGCTCGCGCCCTCGAACGCGAAGCTGTTCGAGCTCGTCGACGCGCGCCTGGCCGACGAGGGCGAGCGCGTGAACGTGGTGTGCCTCGGCTGGGCCGCGTCGATCTTGCAAGGCCACAAGAGCGAGCACTGGGATTTCCAGGACGCGCTCGCCTACGCGCGCGAGGGCTCGGTGGCCGCGCCGGCCGAGCACCTCACCGGCCGCCCCGAAGAGTGCACCGCCCCCTGATCGCGGCTCGCAAACCTGAGCCGCGCGCCGCTGCGCCATTGCGCGCGGGCCGGGCGGCGCTGTACCGTCGCGCGATGCTCACCTCCATTTCGGATCGCCGCTGATGGGCGTCTACTGGGGCCTGCCCGACTTCGGCGCCCGCCAGGCGACCGCCGACTTCGAGCTCTACGCGCCGTACGAGCCGGGGCCGTTTCTCCTCTGGCCGAAGGATCTCGACGTCAAGCTGCTCGCGCCGGGCCGTCCCGATCTCCAGCTCGTGTTCGTGCGCTCGACGACCGCGGCCGCCGACTACGGCGTGCTCGACTTCGGTCTCGAGCGGCTGCAGCCGACCGACGACGCGCTCGAGTGGCTGCGCGGCACGCACGCCGACGCGACGGTGGCGATGGCGGCGTTCGAGTCGGGCTTCGTGCGCCTGGTCGCGGGCGGAGACATCGCGAGCGTGCCGCCCGATCTCGAGCGCCCGTCGCCGCTCGGCTGGGGCGGCATCGACTCGGCGCGCTTCACCCTGCGCCTCTCCGCCGACTCGGCGGAGATCTTGAAAGCGGGCCTGCAGAGCACGCTCGAGCTCAGCGTGCGCGCCGAAGTGGAGGTGCGCGGGCTCGCGCCGCGCGTGGCGGCGGCGGTGACGTTCGATCCGTCGGTGCTGCTCGCGCCGCTGATTCCGGCGGGCGCGACGTCGCGGCAGATCGCGCGCAACGTGCTCGACCAATATTTTCTCGACGCGCCGGCGAACCTGCCGCTCAAGCTCGAAGGCGACCCGGCGCCCGATCGCGACGCGTTCGCGCAGGCGATGGCCGATCGCGTGCGCGCGCAGTTCGGCCGCTTCGTCCCGTCGCCGTCGACGGCGGGCCCGACGTATCTCGAGCTCGCGGCGTTTCCGCAGGGCAGCGTGCGCTGGGATCTCTCGCAGCCGGTGGTGGTGCAGCGCCCGTGGGTGTTCACGCTCGATCCGTTCACCGCCGCGCGCAACCTCGCCAAGGCCGCCGGCCTCGACGCCGTCTATCGCGAGGTCACCGTCGCGCCGCTGCGCCTCGGCTTCTTCGACGTCGACGTCAAGGCGTACCTCCCCGCCGAGCGGCTCGGCGTGGTGCAGCTCGGCGTCGAGCTGGACGCGCCGCCCAAGCCGCCGTTCCGCCCGCAGACCGACTCGCAGCTCATCACGCTCGAGCCGCCCGACGATCACGGCGTGGCGCACTTCAAGCTCTCGCCGCTCGAGAAGCTCACGTACGTCTCGAAGACGTACGCCGCCGTGAGCGAGAACGGCAACACCCGCCGCCTCGACGGCGATCGCGTGAGCGGCAACGCGCCGTTTTTGGTCTTGCAGCCGCACGACTTTCCCATCGACCTCGTCGAGCTGAGCGCCGATCCCGCGCTGCTCGCGGTGGCCAATCTCTCGGGCGCGCTGGCGTACACCGCGCCGAACGCGACGCCGGTGACCACGCCGTTTTCGCTCGGCGCGGCCAAGACGCGCACGTCGGTGGCGCTGCCGCACGACGCCGCGTCGGCCACCCTCACCGTCGACGCGCAAGCACTCGACGGCGGCGGCGCGGGCGCGGCGATTCGCCTCGGCCCGCTGCCGGCGACGGGCCAGCACTTCACGCTCGCCTCGTTCGCCGAGTACGGCCGCCACGACGTGGCGATCGCGTGCGCGTTTCCCGCCGGCGCGCCCGGCCCGTTCGCCGTCGACCTCCTCGCCGACGGCCAGCCCGACGCCCCGGCGAACGTCGCCACGCTCTACCTCACGCGCGATCAACCGACCGCGAGCTGGAGCTATCTCGCCGCGTCGCCGTTTCACGCCGGCTACCGCTGGCGCGCGCACGGCACGCCCGCGTGGTCGCCCTCGCTCGCCCCCGGCGCGCCGCTCCAGCTCACCGCCGCCGCCGGCCCGACGGCAAAACCGACGGTGTGGGATCTCCGCGGCGTTCACCTCTACACGCAGCCGGCCGATCCGCCGGGCCGCGTGCGCTACGTGCCCGGCGATCCCACGCCGCAGCTCGACGACCAGGCCCGCCCGACGCTGTCGCTGGTCGATCTCGGCAAGAGCGCGCTGCTGTCGCTCGGCACGCAGCTCGCGGTGACCGACGCGCAGCGCGCCGATCTAGAGGTCGACCTGCTGGAGAAACTGACCGCCGTCGATCGCGTCGACTTCCAGCCCGCGCCGTTCACCGTCGCCGCCGTGACGCTCTCGCTCGGCGACGGCGCCGGCCAATACACGCCGCTCGCCACCTCCCCGTCGATGGGCGCCCCGCCCTACAACGCCACCTTCTCGGTCAAGCTCGACGCCGATCAGCGCGCGCGCGTGCTGGCCGCGCTCGCCGGCGCCCCCCGCTCTTTGAAAGTCGACTACGCCGTCACGCTCCCCCCCGACGTCGCCGCCACCTTCGACGGCGCCCCCGCGTCCCTCACCCGCACCACCGACGTCGCCGCCTGGTTCCCGAACGGCACCGGCAGCGCGCACATCCAAAAACTCGGCTGACTCACGCGCGCCAGCAGCCAGGTCCGCGGCGCCACGAGCGGCCCATTCGCCGACGCAAACGGATCCCGCCAATCCGCCGCATACCGCCCCGGCGCGTGATGTTGTCTATTGTGAACCACATAATGCAGCGCCCGCTTAGTCTGAGTTGGTGTCTTCAAAACCACCGCATGATAACGATCGGCAAACACCTTCCCGTGTCTACGCATCAATCGATTGAGCGCCACCGCCATTCTGACGTTCAACCCCTGCATTCCGCGCGAAAGCTCTCTGTTGCCCTCCGCCTCGACGAGAAAATGAACGTGATTGCCCTGTACTGAGAAATGAACCACACGAAAAC
>DASREC010000121.1:0-27804 GCA_035652295.1 Polyangia bacterium | reverse complement strand
GCCGTGCGTCGAGTCGCACGTCGGCACGCAGCCGCCGGTCGTGCCGTTGAACGTGCAGGTCGTGGTGCCGTTCGGATTGGCGCAGGTGGTGCCGCACGCGCCGCAGTGCGCGGTGGTGTTGAGCGCGACGAGGCAGCCCGCGTTGGGATTGCCGCCGCACACGCCGTGCGTCGAGTCGCACGTCGGCACGCAGCCGCCTGACGTGCCGTTGAACGTGCACGTGGTGGTGCCGTTCGGATTGGCGCAGGTGGTGCCGCACCCGCCGCAGTTCGACGTGGTGGTGATGCCGGTCTCGCAGCCGGTGTTGCCGCTCGCGCAGTGGGCGAACGTCGACGCGCAGGTCCACGAGCACACGCCGCCCGCGCCGCAGTGAGGCGTGGCGTTGACGGTGCTGCACGGCTTGCCGCAGCCGCCGCAGTTGAGCGCGTCGGAGTTGGGATCGGAGCACACGCTGTTGCAGCACTGCGTGCTCGCGCCGGTGCACGCCATGCCGCACGCCGAGCAGTTGAGCGGATCGGAGCGCGTGTCGACGCACAGCTTGTTGCAGCAGGTGAGCGTGCCGGGGCAGCCCTTGCCCATCGAGAGATCGCAGCCCTGCACGCACGCGCCCGACGGGCTGCACAGCTGGCCGGTGGCGCAGTCGTTGGCCGAGATGCACTGCACGCACGAGTGGCGCGTGGTGTTGCAGAACGGCGTGGCGCTCGGCGCGCCGCCGTCGGTGGCGCCGCCGTCCGCGCCGCCGGTCGCGCCGGCGCAGTCGGGATCGTCCTTGCATCCCGACGAGCACGCGAAGCTGGCGGTGCAGTACTCCTGCGACGGACAGTTGTCGTTGGTCGGCACGCACGGCACGCACAGCCCGCCCGGCGAGCAGCGCGGCCGCGACGACTCTTTGCAGTCGCCGTCGTGCGCGCACGGGCACTGCGGGCCGGTGCACGTCATCGCCAGGTCCATCGCCGCGTCGGGCGGGCCGAGGTCGGGCGCGGGCTCGACCGTCAGATCGAGGCACAGCGATCCGCCCGGCTGGATGGTCACCATCTGGCAAACCGAGCCCAGCTCGACGGCGCCGGCGGCGTCGGAGAACGTGGTCAGCACGACGGTGTGCGGGCCGTTCGGGATCGACAGCGAGACTTTTTCGCCGGGCTTGAAGCTGTGCGAGAGCAGCGGCGCGCCCGCGCCCGGCGCGATGATCACGCCCGCGCACGCGGTGCCGGCGGCGTACACGTCGAGGCGCAGCAGCGCCGCGCCGGTGACCAGCGGGCTCGGGCCGTTCATCGGCGTGCACGGCGTGTTGGGCGCGCTCACGCCGCAGCCGGCGGCCGAAACCGCGAAGAGAGCCCCCACCGCCCAGGCCAGCCGCTTCGACATCCAGGGGGATCGTATCAAATCCGACGGCAAAGCAGCAACAAGCGCCGGTTTGCCGCCCGGCGCGCGGACGTGGTACGATCGCCTCGCAGCCCATGTTGCAGCGCACAATAATGATCGCCGCCGTGGTGCTCGCCGGCTCGCTGGCCTCGCGTCCGGCGCGCGCAGCCGTCGAGAGCGAGCTGATCCGCGCCGGCGTGGCGGCCTACGACGACCTCGAGTACCCGAAGGCGATCGATCTCTTGCAGCGGGCGCTGCGCGAGACGCTGACGCGCGACGAGCGCATCCTCACCTATAAGACGCTCGGCTTCGCGCACGCGGCGCTCGGGCAGATGGAGGCGGCGCGCATCGACTTCGAGAACCTGTTGCGCGTGAATCCGTCGATGGAGCTCGACCGCATGGTGGCGCCGCGCGTGCGCGCGGTGTTCGAGAAGGCCAAGGCGGCGGTCGCCACCGGCCACGTCTCGACGGGCGAGGGCTCGTTCAAGATCCCCGAGGTGGTGCCGAGCGTGTCGCCGCCGGCGCAGCGCGAGGGCCGCCCGCTCACCGTCTCGCTCAGCTATCACGGCGGCGCGGTCGATCACCTGCAGCTGTTCCACCGCGTGCGCGGGCAGGAGATGTTCTCGCGCGTCGACGCGCGGCCCGACGAGCACGGCGCCTTCGAGGTGGTCATCCCCGGCCTGTCGGTGCACGCGCCGGGGGTCGAGTACTACGTCGAGCTGGTCGACGACGGCGGCGCGGCGGTGGCGCGCGGCGGCTCGTTCTCGCAGCCGCTCACCGTCGACGTGGCGATCTACAAAAAGCCGCTCTACGCCAAGGCGTGGTTCTGGGGCGTCATCGGCGGCGTGGTGGCCGCCGGCGCGATCGTCGCCGCCGTGGTCGTCGTCACCCGCCCCACGATCAACTCCTCCACCCCGTCGACGCTCACCATCCAGCCCTTCTGAATTCTGCTAGGCTGCGCCCGCCATGAGCAAAACGTTTCAGACGCCGAAAGGCACGCGCGACATTCTTCCCGTCGAGATGCGCACGCGGCGCGCGGTGTTCGATCGCCTGCGCCGCTACTTCGAGCTGTACGGCTTCGACGAGCTCGACACGCCGGCGTTCGAGTACCTCGAGGTGCTCACGCTCAAGAGCGGGCCCGCCGCCGAGAAGGAGATCTACGCCTTCGACGACAAGGCCGGCCGCCGCCTCGGCCTGCGCTTCGACCTGACGTCGTCGACGGGCCGCCTGGCCGCCGCGCACGCCGAGCTGCCGCGCCCGATCTACCGCTACCAGATCGGCAAGGTCTGGCGTTACGACAACGTGCAGGCCGGCCGCTACCGCGAGTTCTACCAGGCCGACGCCGACATCCTCGGCTCCTACTCGAGCGACTGCGAGGTCGAGCTGCTGCTCATGGCCACCGAGGTGCTGCGCGGCTTCGACCTGCCCGAGTACCGGCTCTTGATCAACAACCGCAAGATCCTCGACGCGCAGGTGCGGCTGTCGGGGATTCCGCCGGAGCAGAAGCCGGACGCGCTGCGCGGCCTCGACAAGCTGCACAAGATCGGCAAGGACGGCGTGCGCGACGAGTTCGTCAAGTACGGGCTCAGCGAAAAACAGTTCGAGGATTTTTTCGCCAACGTGGTCGTCGAGTCGCTCGACGACGTGGAGAAGCGGGTGGCCGGCGACGAGACCGGCGCGCGCGGCGTGGCCGAGCTGCGCGAGATCTTCGCCAAGGCGGGGCGGCTCGGCATCGGCGACAAGCTGCACTTCGACTGGACACTGGTGCGCGGGCTCGACTACTACACGGGGCCGATCTTCGAGGCGCACGCGAAGAGCGAAGCGGGGTTCGGCAGCTTCGCGGGCGGCGGGCGTTATGACGATCTGATAGGGCTGTACGGCGGGCAGGCACAGGGCGCGGTCGGGATCTCGTTCGGCGTCGAGCGGCTGATCGGGCTGATCGAGGAGCGCGGCGGCGCGAAGGATCTCGGCGCGCAGCCGCTGCTGGTGGCCGCGCTCGACGCCGAGCGCGTCGAGACCGCGCAGAAGCTGGCGCTCGCGCTCAGGCGCGCGGGCGTGGCGGCGCGCTTCGCCGGCGTGGCGAAGAAGGACAAGATCTTCAAGTACTCGACGGCGGCGGCGCTGCCCAAGCTGGTGCTGGTCGGCGAGGAGGAGGCGCGCTCGGGCGTGTTCGCGCTGCGCGACGCCGAGTCGCGGCAGGAGCGGCGGCTCACCGAGGCGGAGCTGATCGCCGCGCTCAGTCGATGATGATCTCGGTCTGGATGCGGAAGATCTTGCGGCCGTCCTCGCCGGTCTCGACGGTAAAGTAGACCGGCTCGGCGTTCGCCGGCGCGTCGTGCTCCTTCAGGTCGAGCTCGAGGCCGTCGAGGCGCTCGCCCGCTTCGAGCGCCAGCGCCAGCGGCTCGGACGCGCCCATGTCGTCGTCGGCGGTGAGCGTGTAGTCGCCGGGCGGGAGCTCCACGGCGAACGCGCCCTGGTCGTTTGCGGTCGCTCTTGCCACGGTCACTCCGCCCGATCCAACGAAGACGTTGGCGCCGCCGCAAGGCTGCCCGTTAATGCCGATGATGAGCCCGCTGAAACCGCTCGTCCGCGCCACCGGCGGAGCGACCATCACCGTCGCCGGCGGCGCGCGATCCGGCAACGGCGTTTGACGGCGGCTTTGCGGCTCGGATTGAGTTTTACTTTGCGGCAAACTTTGCGGTTCGTTTTGCGGAAAAGTTTGACGTTGGTTTTGCGGTTTCGTTTGCGACTGCGCGCTCCAGGCGAGCAGCCCGAGCGCGGCGAACACCGCCACCGCCGCCAGCCGCATCATTCGTACACGGTGTATTCGGGGCAGCCGTCGATGTCCTCGTCGTCGTTCGGCTGATTGGGGCAGCGGTCGCGCTGATCGAGCACGTCGCCCTCGCCGGTCTCGACGGGGCTCGGCGGCTGCGGCGCCCAGCGCAGCTCGACGCCGTCGAGCCGCTCGCCCGCGCCCACGTCGAGCTCGAGCCGCTCGCTGATGCCGTTGAGCGTGCGCAGCTGGTAGCGGCCGGGCGCGAGGTCGAAGCGGAACCCGCCGCCCGCGTCGCTGCGCGCCACCGCGTGCCAGCCCTGATCCGGCGGCTCGACGATCACCAGCATCCCCACCACCGGCTGGCCGCGCCCATCCACCACCACGCCGCTCAACCCCGCCGGCGCGTGCGCGACGGCCGGCGCCGGAAGCGGTTGCCACAGCCGCGGCGTCGCGGGCCGCTCGGGCTCGGGCGTCGCGTCGATGGCGACGGGCGCGGCGCGCGATCCGCTCGGCTGAACCGGCGCCAAACCCGCTTTTCGACGCGTCTGCGAGAGCGCCACGGCCGAGACCGCGACCAGCGAAACCAGGAGCGCGAGCCGTCCCACGCTCCTTAGTACGTCCGCGGGCGGCGAAGGATCTTCTAGTTCGTGGGGCCGGCGGCGATGATCTCTTCGGCCATGCGGTCGGCGATCACCTCGGGCTGCTCGCGATCGCGGCGCGCGCGCTCGGCGATGTCGGCGATGGTGTCGTAGATCGCCAGCGTCTTCTTGCGCGCGCGCTCGCGGTCGTAGCCGCGGTACTCCTCGGCGACGTTGATCAGCCCGCCGGCGTTGATGGCGTAGTCGGGCGCGTAGAAGATGCCGCGCTCCTTGAGCGCGCGGCCGACGGCGGGCGTGCGCAGCTGGTTGTTGGCGGCGCCGGCGACGATCCTGGCCTTGAGGCGCGGCACCACGTCCTCGGTGAGCGCGCCGCCGAGCGCGCACGGCGCGATCACGTCGCAGTCGACCTCGAGGATGCGCTCGACCTCGACGACCGCGGCGCCCAGCTCGGTGGCGATGGCCGCGCGCCGCGCCGGATCGACGTCGCTGATGGTGAGGCGCGCGCCCGCCTGGTGCAGCTCGCGCGCGAGGTACGTGCCGACGTGGCCGACGCCCTGCACCGCGACGTGCAGGCCCTTGAGATCGGCGCGGCCGAGGATCGCGTGGGCGCAGGCCTCGATGCCGCGGCGGACGCCGAGCGCGGTAAAAGGCGACGGATCGCCCGATCCGCCGCGTTCTGCGGAGGCGCCCAAAACATACTTGGTCACGCCGCGAATCACGTCCATGTCGCTCGCGCTCGTGCCCGAGTCTTCGGCGGTGTAGTAGCGGCCGTTGAGCCCGTCGACGAAGCGGCCGAACGCGCGGAACATCTCGGCGCGCCGCTCGGCGGTGAACGCGGGCGTGCCCAGCTCGGGCGGCGCGATCAGCACCGACTTGGCGCCGCCGTGCGGCAGCCGCGCCAGCGCCGCCTTGTAGGTCATGCCCTGGCCGAGGCGCGTGACGTCTTCGATGGCCGCGGCCTCCGTCGGATACGCGCGCACGCGGCAGCCGCCGATGGCGGGGCCGAGGCGCGTCGAGTGCAGCGCGACGATGGTGCGCAGGCCGGCTTGCGGATCGCGGCCGAAGTGCAGCTCGCCGTAGCCGAGCGACGAAAGCGACTCGAAGATTTCCACGATTCCTCCGCGAGCGTTATATCGGCCGCTCGGAGGGCGAGCAACGAAAAAGCGTGTGATACGATGGGTTTGTGGCGCATTGCGTCAGATTGAAGGAGACGCTGGAGCGGGTCGCGCGCGAGGCGATCGCGAGCCTGCACGGCGCGCGGTTGGTGGAGCGCGCGCTCGGCGGACGCGCGCCGGGCGCGGTGCGCGTGTGGGCGGTGGGCAAGGCGGCGGCGGCGATGGCGGAGGGCGCGGCGAGCGCGCTCGGCGGCGAGCTCGACGGCGGGCTGGTGATCGCGAAGGCGGACGCGCGCGTCGATGCGCGCCTGAAGTTTTTCGTCGCCGCGCACCCGTTGCCCGACGAGCGCGGCGTCATCGCGGCGCGCGCGCTGCTCGACGACGCGCGCGCGCGGCACGCCGGCGAACGCGCGCTGCTCCTGCTCTCCGGCGGCACCTCGGCGCTGCTGGCCGCGACCGTGCCGCCGGCGACGCTCGATACCTTGCGCGCGGCGACGAAGGCGCTGCTCTTCGGAGGCGCGTCGATCGGCGAGCTCAACGTCGTGCGGCGCCATCTCGGCGCGGCGCTCGGCGGGCGGCTGGCGGCGGCGACGGAGGCGGCGCTCGAGGTGCTCGCGCTCTCGGACGTCGTCGGCGACGACCCGGCGGCGATCGGCTCCGGGCCGGCGTCGCCCGACCCGAGCACCGTCGACGACGCGCTCGAGATCGCGCGCCGCTACCGTTTGCCGGCGGAGATCGGCGCGGCGATCGCGGCGGCGGGCGAGACGCCGAAGCGCGATCATCCCGCGTTCGCGCGCGTGCATCACCGGATCCTGGCGAGCCCGCTCGCGCTCGCGGCGGTCGCGGCCGAGGCGGCGCGCGCGCACGGGCTCGTCGCCGTCGAGCGCGCCGGCCTGGTCGAAGGCGCGCTGGAAGACTTCGCCGCCGAGCTGACCGCCGCCGCCGAGCGGCTGTCCGCCGGCGAGGCGCTGATCGCCGTCGGTGAGCCGACCGTGCGCGTGCGCGGCGACGGGCTCGGCGGCCGCGCGCAGCACCTGGCGCTGGCGATGGCGCGCGCGCTCGCCGGCCGCGGCTTCGCGTTCGTGGCCTGCGGCAGCGACGGGAGCGACGGCCCCACCGACGCCGCCGGCGGCGCCGTCGACGGCGACACGTGGCGCGACGCCGAGCGGCGCGGCCTCGCTCCCGAACGCGCGCTCGCCCGCTTCGACGCGCACCCGCTGCTCGACGCCGCCGGCGCCGCGATCCGCACCGGCTCAACCGGCACCAACCTCACGGACCTTTATCTGCTGGCGCGCGCTGCTTAGACCCTCTGCATGAGGATCTCCGCCGCCGCGCCGATCGCGGTGCTGCCGTTCGGTGACGTCTCGCCCGTCGAGGTGGAGCGCGCCGAGCGCATCATCGGCGCGCGGTTCGCCGCCGCCACCGTCGCGCTCGAGCCGGTGGCGCTGCCGCCGTTCGCGTTCGCCGCCGACCGCCGCCAGTTCGACGCCGACGTGCTGCTCGACGAATTGTTCGCCCGCCTGCCCGAGCGCTGCCTGCGCGTGGTGGGCGTCACCGAGCACGATCTCTACGTGAGCGGCCGGACGTTCGTGTTCGGCTACGCCCACCTCACCGACGGCATGGCGATCTACTCGCTGGCGCGCCTGCGCGAGCAGTTCTACGCGCGCGCGCCCGACGCCGCGGTCGAGGCGGCGCGCGTCGAGCGGGCGCTGGTGCACGAGGTCGGGCACACCTTCGGCGCGCCGCACTGCGAGGCGCGCGCGTGCGTGATGGGCGTGGTCACGCAGCTCGACTCGCTCGACGCGCTCGCGCCCGACTACTGCCGGCCGTGCGCCGGGCGGGTGCGGCACGGGCTCGAGATCGCGCCGTGGTCGGCGCAGGGCCGCTGGGAGCGCGGCATGGCGCTGTTTCGCCGCCGCGAGTTCGCGCGCGCGGTCGCCGAGTTGGAGCGCGCCGTGCGCTGCGCGCCGCTCGACGCGCGCTTTCGTCACGGCCTGCAGCTCGCGCGCCTCGCCGCCGCCGGCGCCGCGCCGCAACCCGCCCGCTCGACGGGATAGAAGAAACAGAGGATTGAACCGCCAAGGCGCCGCAGACGCCAAAGAACCAGATTGTTATATTTAAAAATTTAAAATCTTTTATCTGTTGGCGTCTGCGGCGCCTTGGCGGTTCTCCGCCTCCGCCTCCGCGTCTGATATACCTCGCACGTGGCGGGCGAGATCTGGACGATCCTGAAGGTGCTCGGCTGGACGCAGGGGCGCTTCGCCGATCGCGCGATCGCCACGCCGCGCCTCGACGCCGAGCTGCTGCTCGCCGAGGTCTTGAAGCTGGATCGCGTCGGGCTCTACACGCACTTCGATCAGCCGCTCAAGGCGGACGAGCTGGCGGCGTATCGCGAGCTGATCAAGCGGCGCCTCGCGGGCGAGCCGGTGGCGTACCTCCTCGGGCGGCGCGAGTTCCGCTCGCTCGACTTGCGCGTCGACGCGCGGGTGCTGGTGCCGCGTCCCGAGACGGAGACCGTGGTCGAGGTGGCGCTCGGGCTCCTGCCCGAGGCGCGCGAGGGCGCGGCGCCGCGCGTGGTCGACGTCGGCACCGGCTCGGGCGCGATCGCGCTGGCGATCAAGGCGGCGCGCCCCGACGTCGAGGTGCTGGCGATCGATCGCTCGCCCGACGCCGCCGAGGTGGCGCGCGCGAACGCCGAGCGGCTGTCGCTGGCGGTGGAGATCCTCGTCGGCGATCTGCTGGCGCCCGCCGCCGCGCGCGCGCCGTTCGACCTCGTCGTCTCCAATCCGCCGTACATCGCCAGCGGCGATTTGCCGCAGCTCCCGCCCGAGGTGCGCCGCGAGCCGCACTCCGCCCTCGACGGCGGCCCCGACGGCCTCGCCGTCCTGCGCCGCCTGATCGCCGACGCCCGCCCGCTGCTGCATCCCGCGGGCGCGCTGGTCCTCGAAGTCGGCGCCGGCCAGGCCCCGCTCGTCGCCGAATTGCTCACCGCCGCCGGCTACGCCGCTCCGTCGATAACGCGCGACCTCGCCAACATCGAACGCGTCGTGGCCGCGCGACTCACGTCAGCGGCGGATTAAACGCCAAGACGCCAAGACGCCAGTTCAGAAATTAATAATTTTCTGTCTGGCGTCTCGGCGTCTTGGCGTTTCAATCCTCTGTTCAGGATTTTTGCTGCTTGAGCCAGGCGAGGGCGCGGGGGCGGGTGAGGGCGCCTTCGAGATCGTTCTCCATGCGGCGCGACAGCTCCTCCATGATCTGGCGCGCGCGCGCGACGTCGCCGGCGCGCTGCGCGGCCAGCGCCAGCGCCATGCGCAGCGTCGGGCGATAGGCCGTCTGCAGCTGCGCCAGCGCGGTCTTGTCGTCGTGGTTGCGCGCCGCGATCCAGCCCTTGAGCGCGGTCGCCTTCTCGGTCGCGCGCGGATCGAGCGCCGCCTTGAGCAGCCCGCCCAATTCGTCGGCGCGCGCCTCGGCGAGCCCGCGCTCCCCGACGGCGCCGAGCACCATCGCGCGCACGTTCAGCATCTCCGCCTGCAAGTGGCGCCGCTCCTCGTCGTCGAACGCCGCCTGCGCCTCGGGCGTCGCCAGCACCTCGCTCGCCTGTCGCAAGCTCTGCCCCGCGTCGGAGACCGCGCCGCGATCGAGCTGGATGCGCCCGAGCTCGACCAGCGCGTCCACTTGATCGCCGGGCCGGTGCGTCTTGGCCGCCAGGTCCGCCTCGACGGCGAGGGCGCGCTCCGCGTCGCCGCCGCGCGCATCGAACACCCAACTGCGCGCCTCGCGCATCGCGCCTTCGTGGTGGATCGCCGGATCCTCGTTGCCGACCAGCACGCCGTACTCCTTGCGCGCCTCGGCGCCCTTGCCGGCGAACAGGAGCGCGTCGCCGAGCGCGGCGTGCGCGGGCGCGAACTTCTCGTCGGCGGTCACGCCCTGCCGCGCGGCCGCCAGCGCCACCAGCACGTCGCCCTTGAGCAGCGCCAGCCGCGTCAGCGTGACGTCGGCGTTGGCCTCGGTCGGCTGCAGGTCGCGATATTTTTTCGCCGCCGCGATCGCGTCGTCGAGCTGCCCGCGCGACGCCAGCGCCGCCGCCAGGTAGCCCTGCGCCGCGCCCAATTTCGGATCCAGCTCGATGGCCGCGCGAAAATCGGCCAGCGCGCCCTCGACGTCACCGAGCAGCGCCAGCCGGAACCGCCCGCGCGCGGTGAACGCCCGCGGCTCGCCCGGCACCGCCGTGACCAGCTGATCGTACAGCTTGCGCGCGTCGGCCAGCTTCTGCTCCTTCATGGCGCGAAACGCGTCGACGAATAACTTCTCGGCGGGCGCGCCGCGCTTGGCCAGCTCGCTCGCGCGCGACAGCTCGACGCGCGCGAGGTCCGGCGGCTCCGCCTGCGCCAGCAGGAAGTGCGCGAACGCGATCGACTCGTCGCGCCCGAGCGCGTCGCCGCACCTGGCGCGCGCCTGGTCGAGGTGCCGGTTGTCGATCGCGTCGGCGCACGCCCACGTCAGCGCCACCGCCTCCGGGTTCATCGACGGCAAGACCAGCCGCGGCTTGGGCGGCGGCGGCGGGTAGCCGTAGGGATAACCCTGCTGCGGATAGCCGCCCTGCGGATACGGCTGCTGCGGGTAATAAGGATACGGCTGCTGCGGCTGTCCGTACGGTTGCGGATTTTGTCCGTACGGCGGCTGTCCGTACGGCGGCGGATTCTGTCCGTACGGCTGCTGAGGATACGGCTGCTGCGGCGGCGGGTAGCCCTGCTGCGGCGGCTGCGGATACGGCTGTTGCTGCGGCTGCTGCGGATAATTTTGCGGCGGCGGGTAGCCCTGCTGCGGCGGATACGGCTGCTGCGGCTGCTGCGGATAGTACGGCCGCTGCTGGCGCGGCGGCGGCGGCGGTTGCTGCTGCGGATCATTTTGCGGCTGCGCCAGCGCCACCGACGGGAGCGCGAGGCCGATCACGATCGCGTACCGTCCGAGCGAGCTCATCGTCACCCTCTTTGCTTTCGCCTTTTAGCGTAGATCGAAGCCAGCGCAAGCGCGGCGACGGCGATCACACCGACGGGAGGCGGGTTTTCGCCGCCCGCCATCGAGCAGCCACCCGGCGACGCGCCGCGCCCTTCGTCCAGCTTGGTGCCGAAGTTTCCCGTGTTCTGGTTGTCGTGGTGAAAGCCCGCCCAGTCGATACGGCCCTTCGAGGAGCCGGCCACGTGCCACGCGTAGAGCCAGCCGTTTCTCGTCGAGACGACCACCTCGAGCTTGCCGTCGCCGTCGAGATCGCCGATGGCGGGCGTGGAGATGATCCAGCCGCCGGTGAACTTGGGGAAGCCCTTGGCCTCGACGCCGTCGACGTTCCAGCCGTGCACGAAGTAGCCGGCCGAGCCGGCGATGACGTCGATCTTGCCGTCGCCGTCGACGTCGGCGAGCGCCGGCTGCGAGAAGAACTGCCAGTCCTCGATCACCTGCGGAAAGCCGTTCTTGTAGCGGCCGGTCTTGGAGTCCCACGCGCCCATGTGGTGCTCGAAGTCGTGGCGCTGCCCGCCGGTGGCGAACGCCAGCGCCACGTCGGAGCCGGCGCCGCCCTCGAGCAGATCGAGCGTGCCGTCGTCGTCGAGATCGCCGACCGCGGGATTGGACACCATCATGAACTCGACCATGTTCTTGGCGTTCGACTTCGCTCCGTACTTGGACGAGTTGTTGGCCAGCGCGGGTCCCGACGGCTTTCCGTGCGCGTCGTACACGCGCAGCGTCGAGGCGAGGCCGCTCTGCAGGATCTCGGGGATCTTGTCGCCGTTGGTGTCGCCCATCGCCGGCGAGTTGGGCAGGCCCTGCGCGACGACGGGGAGGAAGCGCGTCGAGACGACGGAGATCGGCCAGCCGGGGAGGAACGGGCCGCCGGCGGCTTTCGCGCCGTGGCCGTCGATCGCGTACATGCGGCCCGTGTCGTTGTAGTTCTCGTTGGTGGAGACCACGATGTCGGGCACGCCGTCGCCGTTGAGATCGCCGACGGCGGGCGTGGTCATGATGCGCTCGCGCTGGCGCATCGCCTCGGGGAAGCTGAGGTCCTGCACCACGACGGGAAAGCCGTCGAGGCGCGAGCCGTCGCCCTTCCACACGTAGACCTTCGCGTCCATGCCGGCGGCGATGATCTCGTAGGTCTTGTCGCCGGTGAGATCGGCCAGCACCGGCGAGGCCCAGAAGCCGTCCTCGAGCTCGTGGCCCGAGTCGAGCGCGACCTGCGCGGTGTCGCGATCCAGCTCGACGGGAAAGCCGTTCACCACGCTGCCGTCGGCGTGCCACGCCCAGATGTAGCCCTGCCACGTGCCGCCGACGACCTCGGGTTTGCCGTCGCCGTCGATGTCGCCGACGGCGATGGTGCCGCCGAGCGGCGCGTGCACGTCGGGCGCGAGGCCGCCGGTGGTGTACGCGACGGCCGCCGCGTGGCCCTTGCCCTGGTGGCTCATCGGATCGAGCAGCGGCAAGAGTTCGACCTTGACCGGCCAGCCGGGCAGCTCGGTGCCGTCGGCGCGAATGGCGTGCACGCGGCCCGAGGTCTCGCCGTAGACGATCTCGCGCTTGCCGTCGCCGAGCAGATCGGCGAGGTGCGCCGAGCCTTCGCCCGACGCGCCGACGAACATCGGGAAGCCCGGCAGCAGATCGGGATCTTTGTAGACGTGCACCGCGCGCCGCGCGTCGGCCTTGATGCCGTTCCAGATCGGATTCGACGAGTGCAGCGTCGCGCGCAGGCGCAGCGTCACCACGTGGACGTTCGACGCGTCGTCGGGCTGCCACGACGGATCGGTGAGCGCCGGCACCGGATTGTTGACGGTGACGTTCGAGACGTCCCACGTGCCGAGCGGCCCGTCGACCGCCTGCGTCTGCATCTCGGCGTGCGCGATGGTCTGGAACGCCGAATCATCCGGATCCACGCCCGGCGCCCACTCGAGCACGTAGTCGTACGTGAGCCCCGCGCCCGGAACGCCGACGGGCAGCCCGACGTGCCCGACGATCGGCACCGACTGCACCTTGTCGTTGTAGATGGTGTCGAACCACGCCGGCGTGCGGATGTCGACCTCGGGCGGCAGCGCGCCGGCGAGGATCGCGTCGACGGCCGAGCGCGCGTTCGGGCGCCCGTAGCCGAAGCGGCGCGCGAAGCCCGGCTTGGTCGGATACTTGAGCGGGTTGGTCGCGTCGGCCGGATTGTAGAAGCTGTCGACGGTGGTGATCAGCAGCTGCCGCACCTGCTCGGCGGTGAGCCGCCGGTTGTCTCCGGCTTTTCCCGACGGCGCCGGTAGGCCCGCCTTGAGCGCCGCCGAGTAGAGCAGCCCCGCGAGCCCGCCCGATCGTCCCGCCGCCTCCGACGAGCAGCCGGTCGCCGGGATCGACAGCATGAGCTGCGCGCCGTAGTTGGTGCACGTCTCGTAGTTGAAGAACGTCGTCGAGGATTCGTAGTTCCCCATGTCGTAGGTGATGGCGTGGACCGAGATGATGTGATCGTTGGTGTTGGGATAGTTGTGGTGGAACGAGTCGAGGTCGGAGTTGGACGCGATGATGGTGACGTTGTTCTTGTAGGCGTAGTCGATGGCGTCGCGCGAGAACGGCGTGTTCGATAATCCGCCGCCGCCGGAGATGTCGATCACCGACGCGCCGAGATCTACCGCGTAGGCGACGGCCGCGCCCCACTTCGAGTCCTCGGGCACGAACGCGTCGCCCATGCGCAGCATGACCATCGTGCAGTCGGGGCACACGCCGGCGCCGCCCATCGAGTTGTTGGTCTCGGCCGCGCCGTCGCGCGACGAGCCGGTGCCGTGGCCGAAGTGCGTGTCGTCGGCGGGATCGTTGTCGTTGTGGAAGAAGTCCCAGCCGCTGATGTCGTCGATGTACCCGTTGCCGTCGTCGTCTTTGCCGTCGGAGAACGCGTTGATCAGATCCTCCGCGTCGAGCACGCCGTTCGCGTTCACGTCCTTGGTGATGCGCGCGTCGCAGACCTTGGCGAAGTCGGGCAGCGCGTGGCCGGTGACGGTGGTGTAGTCCTGCACGTTGAAGCGCCCGTCGCCGTTGACGTCGAACTTCACGCCGTCGGCGCCGGGGCAGCCGACGGGCGCCTTGAGCTCGCCCGCGTTCAGGAAGACTTTGTTGACCAGCTCGCCCTCGGACCACTCGATGCCCGAGTCGGTGTACGCGATCAGCACGCGCGGATCGCCGGTGGTCTTGGCCCACGCGCGATCGTAGTGCGCGCCGGTGCCGAGCCGCCGCGTGGCGTCGTCGACCTGCGCCTTGATGACGTTGGGCACGAAGCTCCAGAACTGCCAATCGCCCGAGTAGCCGGGGTCGTTCGGCCAATTCGACGGATCGGAATAGTCGAAGCCGGTGTCGTTTGTCGGCGGAGGCCACGCGGCGTGCGCGGGCGCGAGCAAACAAAACAGCGCGAGCGAGCCCATGGCAAAGCCCGTGGAAAAGCTAGAGCGGCGCGTCATCATTCACCCCTACTCAGTGACGGCGGAGCCCCGAATCATAAGCGAAACCTTGACCGCGTGGAAAGCGGCGTGCGACGTTTTCCCGACGTGAGCGACTCCGAAAGTTCCGAGAAGGCGCCCGCCCCCGTCGGTGCGGCGCGCGGGCTGGTGCTGATCACTGGCGCCAAGCTGTGGTTCATGGTGGCGGGCTACGTGGTGCAGTTCGCGCTGCCGCGCGCGCTCGCCGACAGCGCCATGGGCGTGTGGTTCACCGTGCTGGCCGCGGTGTCGACGCTCAACAACGTGATGGTGACCGCGACCATCCAGGGCGTGAGCAAGTTCTCGTCGGAGCGCGACGGGCAGAGCGGCGCGGTGGCGCGCGCGGCGCTGCGCATGCAGGGCGTGCTCGGCACGGCGATCGCGGCGGGATTTTTTTTCCTGGCGCCGCTCGGCGCGCGCATCTTCCTGCACAACGAGCCGCTGGTCGCGCCGCTGCGCATCGCCGCGGGCGTGGTGCTCTGCTACTCGCTGTACGCGGTGCTGGTCGGGCGCGCCAACGGCACGCGCGCGTTTCACAAGCAGGCCGGCCTCGACGCCACGTTCTCGACGCTGCGCGCGCTCCTGGTCGTCGGCGCGGCGGTGGTCACGCACTCGGTGCTCGGCGCGGTGGGCGGCTTCGTCGCGGCGGCGGCGCTGATCCTGGTCATCTCGTTCGTCGTCGTCGGGCTCGGTCCCCATGAAAAGACCGAGCCGTTTCCGCCGGCGCGGCTGTGGCGCTTCTTCGGCGGCGTAGCGTTCTACCTGCTGATCGTGAACCTGCTGATGTTCGTCGACGGCATCTTGCTGAGCGCGCTCGAGGCGCGCGCCGGGCTCGCGCGCGGGCTCTCGAGCGACGCGGCGGCGGCGATGGCCAACGCGCAGGTGGCCTACTACGGCGCGGCGCAGACGGTGTCGCGGATCCCGTACCAGCTCATCCTCGCCGTCACGTTCGTGATCTTTCCGCTGGTGTCGAAGGCGACGTTCGAAGCCGACACCGCCAAGACGCGCGGCTACGTCGAGTCGACCATGCGCTACTCGCTGGTCGTGGTCGCGCTGCTCGCCTCGACGCTGGCGGCGCGCCCGACGGCGGTGCTGCGCCTGTTCTACAAACCCGAGTACACCGCCGGCGCGGCCGCGTTCGCGGTGCTGGCGGCGGGCTACGTCTGCTTCTCGCTGTTCAACATCGCCGGCACGATCATCAACGGCGCGGGGCGCACGCGGCCGACGGCGGTGATCGGCTCGGTGACGCTCGCCGCGTGCGCGCTGGCCAACTGGGCGGCGATCTCGTACGCGCTCGCGAGCGGACGCGATCCGCTGCTCTACGCCGCGATCGCCACCACGTGCGCGATGGCGTTCGGCGTGCTGCTCTCGTCGCTGTATCTGCAGCGCCAGCTCGGCGCGTCGCTGCCGCTCGTCTCGATCGCGCGCGTCGCGGCGGCGTCGGCGGCGGCGGTGGGCGTGGGGCGGTTCTGGCCGTCGGGTGGTTTTCTCGGCGGCAAGTTGGGTACACTGATCGCGTGCGCGGCGTCGGGCTCCGCGTTCCTCGCGGTGGCGATCGGCCTCGGCGAGCTGCGCCTCGACGCGCTCAAAAAATTTCGCCGCTGATCGACGGAGGGGGACCATGGTGAAGCTGACCGCATCGCTGCTCGCGCTGTTCGTCCTCGGCTGCGGCTCGTCGGGCGTCGCGCCCGGCGGCGGCGACATGATGATGACGGGGAACAACGGCGCGGGAAACTTCGCCGGCAGCTACGCGGTGACGCTCAACGAGATGGTCACGCTCAACGGCTCGCAGCCGTTTCCCTTCGGCGGCAACGCCACCATGACGTTCAAGGACGGCACCGCCACCGACATGATCGAGGTGCTCACCGACTCGACCGGCTCCTGCACGTTCACGTACAACCGCACCGGCGACAGCGCCACCGCGTCGCCCGCCGACCAGACGTGCTCGTACACGCTGGCGAACGGCTCGCACCAGACCAACACCAACTCGACGCACACCGCGACCATCAGCGGCGCCACCGTCACCGTCAACATCGCCGGCACGTACGTCGGCACCACCGCCGGCGGCACGCCCTACTCGGGCACCTTCAACGGCGCGTGGACCGGCACCCGACAATAACGCCCGCAAAAAATTGACCGAGGCGCGCCGAGGGATACCTTGGAGCGATGAGGCGCCTGGTCGCGATCGTGCTGTTCGTGCTCGGCGGGACCGGCTGCATGCTCGGCGAAGGCTACACCGCGCGCGACAAGGTGACGCTGGCGGCGCGCGAGTACAACGACGGCGTGCGCTGGGGACGCTACGACCGCGCGGCGGTGCACGTGGCGGCGGACAAGCGCGCGCACTTCATCGAGCGCCACAAGACGCTCGAGGACGAGCTGGAGTTCGCCGACTGCGAGGTGCTCGACCTCGACCTCGTCGACCCGAAGAAGAAGGACCGCGCCATGGCGCACGTCGAGTACACGTGGACCATGAAGCGCGAGGGGCTGCTGAAAAAAACCGCCATCGAGCAGGTGTGGGTGGAGCGGGGCGGGCAGTGGATCGTGGATTCGGAGACACGGACCAAGGGCGCGCCTTTGAGCTTGTTCGACGAACCGACCAAAGCGGCAAACTCGAATTAGCCTTTCTCGACGAGAAATCGTATAATTTGCCCGCGATTTAGCATGCGCGACGCGTGGCGAACGACTCCTTAGAGTTTGTCCAGCGCGGCAAGGTCTCCATCGTGCGCCGCCAATACGCGGAGGCGGTGAAGATCTGCCGGCTGGGACTCCTCGGCAACCCGACCCTCCTCGAGGGCCGGCTGGTGCTCGGCATGGCGCTGACCGCGCTCGAGCGCTGGGACGAGGTGCTCGCGGAGATGCGCGTGGCGCTCGAGATCGACACGCAGAGCGCGCTCGCGTGGCTGCTCAAGGGCGAGGCGCTGGTCGGCAAGGGCGACTACGCGCAGGCGGAGGCGAGCCTCAAGCGCGCCAAGGAGCTGGATCCGTCGAACAGCAAGGCGGATCAATTGCTGTCGGAGATCCAGATCGCGCGCGCGGCGGGCTTCGAGGGGATTCCCGCCGAGCCGACGGACACGAAAGTCTATCCGGCGAAGGCGACCGAGCCGGACAGCGCCACGCCGATCACCGATCCCGGGATCCTCGACGCGCAGAGCGGCGACATCGCGCTCGAGTACGAGGACGAGGCGACCGAGGTCGATCCCGAGCCGTCGGATCAAGTGCGCCTGCTGATGGGCGCCGCGCCGAGCGTCAAGCAGCCGGATCCCAACGAGCCGAAGAAATCGAAGCGCGCGCGCGAGCCGACGCCGACCACGCCCACGCTGCCCGACGACACCGACGAGGACGTCGACGAGAGCTCGACCGAGACCTTTCTGCCGGTGCGCGGCTCGGTCGAGTCGAGCTACGAATCGCCGGCGGCCGACGACTACGCCGAGCGCGCGCGGCCGGCGGTGCAGTCGCTGATCGACGAGCCGAGCGATCCCGGCCACGTCGACACGCGCACTCCGATCGAGAGCCGCCGCCCGCACCGCCCGGGGCCGCTCCGCCCCGCGGCCCACGGTGGAAAGCTCGCGCCGGAGTCGACCGATCCGTCGATCGAGCTGAACTCGCGCGATCTGGTGAGCGTCGGCTCGGCGGAGCGCTTCGATCTCTCGGAGGACGAAGACGAGCTGACCGAGCAGCGGCACCAGCGGCAGGTGGACGAGAACGCGGGCACGCGGCCCGAGGCGCCCGAGCCGGTGGTCAATCGCAATCGGCCGCTGCGTCCGTTCGAAGCGCAGCGCGCGGTCGATCGCTCGCCGTCGCCGCGGCCGCAGGCGATGCACCCGTTGTCGTCGCCGCTGGTGACGCCGCAGCCGACGTGGCAGTCGGACGCGCCGACGATGGAGTCGCACAACGCCGGCCAGTCGTACTCGGACAATGACCGGCCGCCGACGACGCCGGGCGTGGTGCGCGTGCCCATCGGGCGGCGCTCGCCGCCGTCGGTGACCGCGGAGATGCCGAACGTCTGGGAGCGGCTGCGCCACGCGCTCGGCGCCGAGCGGCTGCCGCGCGGCGGGCTGGCGCTGATCGCCACCGCGATCGTCGTCGTGATCGCCGTCGGCGTGGTGACCGGTTTGTTGATCCGCGAGATGCGCATGCGCGCGCGCGTGGCGCGGCGGCACGAGCTGGCGAAACAGAAATTGGCGTCGGGAAATTATCCCGGCTTCCAGGCGGCGGAGCTGCTCTACCGGCAGATCCTGACCGAGCGCGACGATCCGCCGGCGCGGGCGCTGCGGGCGCGCGTGCTGGCGCAGATGGCGTTCGAGTTCGGCGATCCGCCCGACGCCGCCGCGCGCGCGGTCGCCAGCCTCGGCGAAGCGGACGAGCTGATGCCGTGCAAGGACGCGAGGCCCGGCTGCGAGGACGCGCAGGCGGCGCGCGTCTACCTGGCGATGACGCGCGGCGAGCTGGAGCGCGCGGGCCGCATGGCGGCCGCGCTGCGGCGCAAGCTTCCCGACGGGCAGTCGAGCTATCTCGTCGGGCGTGCCGAGCTCCTGCTCGAGCGTCCGGAGACCGCGGTCGATGCCCTGCGCGCGGCAGCCGAGCGCGAGCCGCGCGATCCGCTGGTGCTGCACGCGCTCGGGCTCGCCGAGTCGCAGGCGCGCCGCGACGACAAGGCGCTCGACGCGTACCGCCGCGCGCTCGACTCCAACTCGAACCACATCGCGACGCTGGTCGATCGCGCGATCCTGCAGGTGCGCCGCGGCGCGCCGGCCGATCGCGACGCCGCGCGCGTGGCGCTCGAGGGCGTGGTGACCAAGCTGGTCGGCGACGCGTCGTCGGGGCAGCTGGCGCGCGGCTTCGTCGGGCTGGCGGAGCTGGAGCTGGCGCGCGGCGATCTCGAGGCGGCGCGGCGCGCGCTCGACTCGGCGGTGGCCAAGCGGCGCGAGGGCGACACGCTGCTCTCCGAGGAGCTGGCGAAAGATTTCGCGCGCGCGTTCGCGCTCGACGCGGCGGAGCGCGAGGCCACGCGCGCGATGGCCGGCTCGAGCCGCCTCGCGCCGCGGCTGGTGCTCGCCGAGGTGCAGCTGCGCCGCGGGCGTCCCGCGCAGGCGCTGGCGGTGATCGAGGAGGCGACCACGTCGCGGCCCGAGGCGCTGGTGCTGCGCGCGCTGGCCAACATCCAGCTCGGCCGCCGCGAGCAGGCGCGCCTCGACGCGGAGGCGGCGCTGCGCGTGCAGCCGGATTTGTTGGTCGCGAAGGTGGCGCTGGCGCGCGTCGACATCGCCGACGGTCGGCTCGACAAGGCGCAGCGCGATCTCGATCGGCTGGAGCAGGCGACCCACGGCGCCGACGTGGCGGCGGCGCTCGGCGCGCTGCACGCGGCCAAGCACGCCGGCGATCGCGCGCGCTTCTGGCTGCACGAGGCGCTCAAGCGCGATCCGCTGCTGGTCGACGCGCGCGTCGAGCTGGCGCGCCTCTACGCCTCGGACGGCAAGCTCGACGAGGCGCGCGGCGAGCTCAACCAGATCCTGCAGCTCAACCCGGCGTACGCGCCGGCGCGGCGGCAGATGGCCGAGCTGGCGCTGGCGCAAGGCGACGCGGCGGCGGCGCGCGATCAGTTCGATGCGCTCGCCGACAAGGATCCCGACGCGCCGACGCTGCTCGGCGCCGCGCGCGCGCACCTCGTGCTCGGCGATCTGCCCGGCGCGCGCGAGCGCGTGGAGAAGGCCAGGAAGCTCGACGCCAGCCCGCCCACCGTCGAGGAGTCGATCGATCTGCTGGCGCGCGCCGATCTGCAGGAGCACAAGACCGACGACGCGATCGCGCTGCTCCTGAAAGCGGCGCCGGCGGCGGCGCGCGGCGAGACCGGCGCGCTCCTCATCGACGCGTACCTCGATCGCGAGCAGCCCGACAAGGCGGTGGCGGCGCGCCTGATGGTGCCGCCGCGCGTGCGCTTGTCGGTGGACATGCTGGTGGCGCGCGCGCGCATGCAGGTCGAGCGCGGCCGCGACGTGGCGGGCGAGGTGCTGGCGTCGGAGGCGCTCAATCGGCTGCGCGGCCCGACGGCGTCGCGCTGGCTCAAGGCCGAGGCGCTGGTGGTGCTCGGGCGCTCGCAGTGGGAGCAGGGAATTTTTCGGCCGGCGCAGCGCTCGCTCAAGACCGCGGCCGATCTCGATCCGTTCTCGGCGCGCGCGTTCTACTATCTCGCGCTCGTCGACGAGGACCTGCAGCGCCCCGTCGAGGCGCGCCAGGCGATGGAGTCGGCGGTCAAGTGCGATCCGCGCTTCCCCGACGCGCTCTACAACTTGGGGCGGCTGCGCACCGACGCCGGCGACGCGCGCGCGCACGAGGCGTTCCAGCAGTACCTCGACGTGGCGCCGAAGGGCGTCTACGCCGACGACGCGCGGCGCGCGCTGAATCCGGAGGCGGTCAAGCCGACCAATTCTCCGCTTCGAAAGAAGCGTCGGGGACGGTGAGCGCGAGCGCGCCGTCTTGCGGGTAGCGGGCGAGCGCCACCTCGCCGCGCAGGATGCGAAACGCCAGCTCGAGCTTTTCGCCCGGCACCACGCCGAGGCGCGCGAAGCCGACGCCGAGCTCGAGCGGGCGGCGCGCGCTCGCGGGCGCGCCGGTGCCGAGATCGCGCCACGCGTCGCCCTCCGCCTCGTAGAGCCGCCACCCGTCGTCGCCCTTTTCGCCGGAGACGCGAACGCGCAGGCGGCGCGCGCCGGCGGCGATCTCGATCTCGAGCGTGGCGCCGTCGAGCTCGGCGGCGCGCGCGGGCGCGGCGTCGAGGCGCAGGTACAGCGTCGCCGGATCGAAGCCGAAGTGGATGCGCTCGATCATCGGCGTGTCGGCCATCGCCGCGCCGCGCGGCACGTCGTAGCGGCCCGCGCCGTGCCACTCGTAGAACGACGGCGCGTGGCCCGCGTCGATGCGCGGGCGGATGAACGCGTACGGCGCGCGCAACCCTTCGCTGCCGCGCGCGCCGTGCGACGGCGCGACCGGGCGCTCCAGCTCCTCGGGGATCGGATCGCCGAGCGCGGCCAGCACGCCCTGCAGGTGCGCGCGGAACAGCCGATCGAACAGCGCGTCCTCCGCCGAGTGAAACGGCTCGCCGAACCACCAGAACCAATCCGAGCCTTCGGCGGCGAGCAGCGCTTCGTGCGCCGCCTCGACGCGATCGGGCGCGGTGCCGTCGGCGAGCGCGCGCTCGAAGCGGCGGCGGACTTTGCCGAGCAGCTCCCACGCGCGGTTCTTGATCGGGTCGCCGATCCAGATGTGGAAGTCGGAGTCGATCCACGATCCCGAGTGCAGCGACGGCAGCTCCACGCGCTCGCGCGCCTCGGCGAGGTGCTGCGCGATCGACGCCGACTCGACCGCGCCGCCGGGCGCGAGGCCGGCGAACAGCGCGCGCAGGAACGGCTGACCCGAGTCGGGGTAGGCCTCCCACGGGTTTTCTCCGTCGAGGAACAGCGGCACCAGCGCCGGGTCGGACGCGGGCGCGGTCGAGCGCTCGGCGGCTTCGCGCGCGCGGCGCAGCAGATCGGCGGCGCCTTCGCCGGGATCGCCGTGCGCGTAGGAGAAGCCGATGCGATCGGACGCCTCGCGATCGCGGAACACCAGGTCGACGCCGCCGTGGCGGTACGCGCGGTACAGCTCGCCGCGCGGGACTTGCGCGCGGCCGGCCAGCTCGAACGAGCGCCACAGGTTGCCCTCGTCGGAGGCGAGCCAGCCGACGCCGGCCGCGTGATACGCCGCCACCGCCTCGGGCGAGATCGATCCCTCGGGCGGCCACATGCCGCGCGGGCGCTCGCCGAACACGCGGCGGTGCGACTCGGCGCCGCGCTCGATCTGCGCGCGCGCGTCGTCGGGGGCGCTGTAGCGCGCGGGGAGCTGGAGATCGGGCCGCGCGCGCCGCGCCACGTCGCTGTCGAGGAGCAGCGGCACGATCGGGTGGTAGAACGGCGAGGCCGACAGCTCCACCTGGCCGCGATCGGCGAGCGCGCGCCACGCCGGCAGCACGCTCGCGCACGCCGCCTGCTGCCGCTCGACGACGAGCTGAAAGTCGTCGCGATCGAAGCCGCGTCCCTTGCGCTCGAGCGCCTCCAGCTCGCGGTGGCCCTCGCGCGCCGCGAAGCCGAGCCACGACAGGTAGAACAGCACCGTGAGATCGCGCAGCTCCCCGTCGGAGAATTGCGCGGCGCGCTGGCGCAGCTCCTCGGCCGAGGCGGAGCGGCCGCGCTTGTCGAGCAGCTCGCGGTAGCGCGGGCGCGGATCGATCCCGCGTCCCCAGTTGAGCGAGAAGAAGCGCGTGACCAAAAGCTCGCGCTCGGGCGGCGTCAGATCGGCGGTCGGCTTCTCGGCCACCTCGAGCCACGCGTCGCGCGCGCGGCCGGCGCCGATGGCCTCGAGCTGCGCGGTCAGCGACGGCACGAAGTTCACCGTCAGCTTGACGTGCGGATACTCCTCGAGCAGCCGCGCCACGTCGAGGTACGCGCGCGCGCCGTGCAGCCGCACCCACGGCAGCTCCGCGCGCCCGGTGCGCGGATCGACGTACTGCGGCTGGTGCATGTGCAAAAGAAAACAGACGTGCGCTTTTCTCAAACGGGCTTCTCCCGCGCGGCGCCGAAGTCGTAGTTCTTCGGCACCACGACGATCCCGTCGACGACCGTGAAGCGGCGCGCGTCGGCGATCGGATCGAAGCCGATCTCGGCGCCCTGCGGCACGTGCACGCCCTTGTCGATGATCGCGCGCCGCACGCGCGCGTGGCGCCCGACGTCGACGCCGTCGAGCAGCACCGACTCCTCGACGTGCGCGAAGCTGTTGATGCGCACCGACGGCGAGCACACCGTGCGATCGATGCGCCCGCCCGAGATGATGCACCCTTCGCTCACCAGCGAGTCGGTGGCGATGCCCATGCGCGCGTGCGTCGCGCCCGAGCCGGGATCGGCGAACACGAACTTGGCCGGCGGCAGCGGGCGCGTCCAGGTGCGGATCGGCCAGCGCGGGTTGTAGAGATCGAACGTCGGCACCACCTGCACGAGATCCATGTTGGCCTGCCAGTACGCGCCGATGGTGCCGACGTCGCGCCAGTAGCCGCGCTCGTTCTCGCTCGCGCCCGGGATCTGGTTGAGCGAAAAATCGTAGGCGTAGATCTCGCGCCCGCGCGCCACCATGTCGGGCAGGATGTTGCGCCCGAAGTCGTGCGACGAGTCGCCGTGCGAAGACGCGTCGCGCGTCAACTCCTCGACGAGCACGCCGGTGGCGAAGATGTAATTTCCCATCGACGCCAGCGCCCAGCCCGGCTTGCCCGGCATCTCGCGCGGCGACTTCGGCTTCTCCTCGAACGCGATCACTTTTCCGCGCGCGTCGACCTCGAGCACGCCGAACGAGCGCGCCTCGTCGACCGGCACCGGGATCACCGCCACCGTCGCGTCGGCGTTCGCCTGAAGGTGCGCGTCGAGCATCTGGCTCACGTCCATCTTGTAGATGTGATCGCCGCCGAACACGCACACGTGCTCGGGATCCTCGTCGGTGATGACGTTGATCGACTGGAAGATGGCGTCGGCCGATCCCTTGAACCAGTCGCGCCCGGTCCGCTGCTGCGCGGGCACCGCCTCGACGTAGAGATCGAGGAACGCCGGCAGGCGCCAGCCGCGCGCGATGTGCGTGTTGAGCGAGTCCGATTTGTACTGCGTGAGGACTTTGATCTTCAGCAGGCCGGAGTTGGCGAAGTTCGACAGGACGAAGTCGACCAGGCGGTAGCGGCCGGCGATCGGCACCGCCGGCTTGGCGCGGTCGACGGTGAGCGGCCAGAGGCGGCGGCCTTCACCGCCGGCGAGCACCACCGCCAGCACGTGCGGCGTCGGTCCCCGTCGTGATTGAAACGCCGGCGCGCTCGAGCTCATGCCGCTATGGATTGTGCGACGGAGCGGGCGGCGGGGCTTTGCTGCTCGACGAGGTGCGCAGGTAGTAGACCGCGGCGAGACCGAAGCCGGCGAGCAGCAGCACGACCACGACCACCGCGACCAGGCGGCCGCCGGTGCCGGGCTTGCGCATCGGCGGGACGATCGGCGTCGGGCCGGTGGCGGGATCGATCGCCGGGCGCTGGCCCGAGCGGCGGAGCGCGTCGAGCCGCTGCGACGACGGCGCCGGAGGCTTGGGCGCCGGCTTGTTCGAGATCGACTGCGGCGCGGCCGGCGACTTGGTCGGACGCGGCGTATTGCCGTCGCCCTCGAGCAGCGCCTCGAGGCCGGGCACGTCGCTCGACGAATCTTTGCGGCTGCGCGGCATCCCGGCGCCGTTGCGCGCGGCGTGCGGCGACTGCGCCTTCGGATCGGTCGACAGATCCTCCACCCAGCCGCGCGTGTCGATGAACGATCCCGGATCGAGCGGCGCGTTTCCCGTCGAGCCCGCCGGCGACGGGCTGTTCGGCGACGGGCTGTTCTCGCCCTCGCCGATCTCGTCGAGCGAGGTGAACTTGAGCATCTCCTCGTTGATCAGCTCGTCGATCAAGCTGCCGACGGGCGCCGACGCCTTCGGCTGCGAGCGCGCCTTCTCCTGCAAACACACCTGCACCAGCTGCTCGATGTCGCGGTTGGTGACCTTCTGCCGCGTCGAGAACAGGTACTGCGCCAGCGCGTCCTGCAGGTCGCCGGCGTTCTGGAAGCGCGCGCCCACGTCGCGCGCGAGCGCGTGGCGGATGATCTGCTCGAGCTCGGGCTGCACGTCGGGGTTCTGCTGCGCGATCGGCGGCACCTTGGCCTGGCGCACCAGCTCGACCGTCTGGTAGTCGGTCTCGCCGTAGAACAGCCGCTTCCCGGTGAGCAGCTCGTAGAGCAAGATCCCGACGGCGAAGATATCGGCGCGGCGATCGACCTCTTTGCCCGACGCCGCCTCCGGCGAGAGATAGCTGAACTTGCCCTTGACCACGCCCGGGTCGGTCGACTCGAGCTGCGAGGTCGCCTTGGCGAGACCGAAGTCGACCAGCTTCACCTCGCCGCGCTTTGAGATCAAAATGTTCGGCGGCGAGATGTCGCGGTGCACGATGCCGAGCGCGTGGCCGTTCTCCGGATCGACCACGTCGTGCGCGTACTGGAGGCCCTTGCAGACCTCCATCATGATGTAGAGCGTCTGCGCGACCGGGAGGCGTTTGCCCTGGCGGCGGAGCGACTCGAGGATCGTCTTCAGGTTGGCCCCGTCGACGTACTCCATGACGATGAAGTACGCGGTGTCGGCCATCCCGATGTCGAAGACGCCGACGACGTTGGCGTGCTGGAGCTGCATCGAGACGCGCGCCTCGTCGAGGAACATGGAGACGAACTTCTTGTTCTTGGTGAGCGTCGGCAGGATGCGCTTGATCGCGACGGCCTTCTTCATGCCACCGACGGTGGCTTCGGCGACTCCGCGATAGACCTCGGCCATGCCTCCGGCGTCGATCTTGTCGGTAATGCGATATCGCTGGTTGTCGGGCATCCGCGCGCGCGGCTCGAGCCGAGCCTTTCTACTCTAACATGGGAGGTCGGGGAAGCAAAAGGCGGGAGGCGCGGCGGGGGCTATTCTTCGCTGGTCGAGGAGGCGGGCTCGTCGCTCATCTCTTCGCGCATCCCCATGCCGCCGGAGCCGCGCTGCTGGACGTTGGCCTGCTCCTCTTTCTCGCGCTCCTCTTTGCACTCGATGCATAGGGTGGTCACCGGACGCGCGAGCAGGCGCTTGAACCCGATGGCCTCGCCGCACGACTCGCACTCGTCGATGGTGTTCTCGTTGAGCCGATCGAGCGCGCCCATGATCTTGCCGAGGAGAAACTTCTCGCGGTCGCGCAGCCGCAGCTCGGTGGAGAAGATCTCCTCCTCCATCGACTCGTCGATCGAGTCGCGCCCGATGTTGCGCTCGCGGTTCATGCTGAAGGCGAGCCCGTCTTGCGCGTTGCGAACCAGGCGCTGGCGCTCCGCCTCGAGGGCGGCGCGTAGCTTGTCGCGTTCTTTTTCGCTCAACATCGTGGAGTCCTCGTCGCTGTGCGTCCTGCAAGTGTATAGACGCGGGTCGCGGAAGATCAACGCTTGATTATTTGCGCGGAAGGGGAGCGAGCAGAACGGCTAGCTGGCTTTTTTCGTGTCGCGGATGAGCAGCGGGCGCTCGCGGTTGGCGACCACCTCGCGCGTGACCACGCACTCCTGCACGCCGGTCAGCGACGGGATCTCGTACATCACGTCGAGCATCACCTCCTCGACGATGGCGCGCAGGCCGCGCGCGCCCGACTTGCGGCGGTGCGCCTCCTCGGCGATGGCGCGCAGCGCGTCCTCGGTGATCTTGAGCTTGACGCCCTCGAGCTCGAACAGCCGCTGGTACTGCTTGGCCAGCGCGTTCTTCGGCTTCCACAGCACCTGCGTGAGCGCGTCGACGTCGAGCGCGTCGCACGAGACGATGATCGGCAGGCGTCCCATGAACTCGGGGATCATGCCGTACTTGACGAGGTCCTCGGTGCGCGCGAGCGCGCGCAGCTGATCTTTGTCGTCGTGGCGCTCGGCCAGCTTCGCGCCGAAGCCGAGGCCGCGCTCGCCGACGCGGCGGCGCACGATGTCCTCGAGCCCGTTGAACGCGCCGGTGCAGATGAACAGGATGTTGGTCGTGTCGATCTGGATCAGCTCCTGCTGCGGGCGGTTGCGCGCCCCGTCGGGAGTGATGGTCGCGTGCTTGCCTTCGAGGATCTTCAGCAGCGCCTGCTGCACGCCTTCGCCGGACACGTCGCGCGTCACCGACGGACCGCCGCCCTTGCGCGCGATCTTGTCGATCTCGTCGATGCACACGATGCCGCGCGCCGCCTTCTCCACGTCGCCGCCGGCGTTGCGGTACAGCGCCTTGATCACGCTCTCGACGTCTTCGCCGACGTAACCGGCCTCGGTGAGCGTGGTGGCGTCGGCGATCGCGAACGGCACGTCGAGCTTCTTGGCGAGGGTCTGCGCGAGGAGGGTCTTGCCGCAGCCCGTCGGGCCGAGCAGCAGGATGTTGCCCTTCTGCACTTCGACCTCGCCGGACTTGCCGCCCTTCTGCTGGCCCACGCGCTTGTAGTGGTTGTAGACCGCCACCGACAGGGCCTTCTTGGCCCGGTACTGGCCGATGACGTACTTCTCCAGCTCCTCGGCGATCTCCTTGGGGCGCGGGTATTTCGGCCGTTCCTGGGCCTCTTCCTTGGCGATGATGTCGTTACAGAGCGCGACGCATTCGTCGCAGATGAACACCCGTGGACCGGAGATCAGCTTCCGGACTTCGCGGCGACGCTTGCCGCAGAAGGAGCAGTGGAAGTCATCCATCACTATGATTCTTACATGCGTCCGGCGGTCGTGCCAACCACCTTCGCTTTCCCGTCGCCCACAAGATGGGGAAACTCGCGAAACTCTCAGGAAACAATCCTGACGTATAGTCCGCGGAGTGAAGGTCCTACTCATCACGCAGACGCCCGAGCGAGCGGCGTCGGAGCCCGA
>DASREC010000120.1:0-8893 GCA_035652295.1 Polyangia bacterium | reverse complement strand
CAAGGCGGCCAACACCGCCGACTACCACGTGCTGATCGCCGACGGCCCCAAGCACGACGACGTCGACGGCCTGCTCAAGTTCCTCTACCGCCACCTGATGACCCGCCGCGATCCGGCGCCCTCGGGTATCTCCGCATCCGTATATTCGAATGAGGCGCAGTACAAGACGCCGCCCCGCTCGCCCATCGCCACCGTGATCCAGAAGCCGGGCGACGTCGGGCCGACCTTCGACAACAAGGTGCCGCTCGAGTTCTGGCAGCAGATCGATCAAGCGCTCGAGCACAGCGACAAAGGTTGGAAGCTGGAGAAGAAGGTCGCGCGCGACGACGCCAACAAGACGCTGATCATCACCGTGCCGTACACCGAGCCGGGCAAGGATCAGTGGGCCGACACGCTGTCGTTCAACATGGCGATGAACGTGTTCACCGACGTCACGCAGGCGCTGTTCGAAAAAGTCCCCGAGCTGCACGCCATGACCTTCGTCGGCAAGTGGAAGGATCAGGAGGTCGTGAAGATCTCGCTCGACCGCACCGAGTACCAGGCGATCAAGCTCAACGACGTCGACGAGCAGATCGGCCAACTGCACGGCCGCGTGTTCCTCGAGCTGTCGACCGCCAAGTCCTCCGACGCGAAGGCCGCGCGCGAGAACGCCAAGCGCATCGGCGACGTCTACAAGAAGATGCTGGCCCCGCTCAAGGGCCACGCGACCATCTCCCCGACGCTCAAGTAAATGCGCGCCGACGGCAAAATCCTCGTCGTGGTGTGCGCGATCGTGGCGTCACTCAGTTTAGGGACACGGTTTGCGTCCGCGCAGCCGCAGGCCAGCGAATCGAACCCGACGCGCGAGCCCGGCTCGCCCCCGCCGCCCACGGCGACGGCGCTCGGCTTCGACTACGGCAGCTACGGCCGCGTCGGCGTCGGCACCGACGCGCGCGGCCACGAAGGCTACTCGACCAACGTGGTCTCGCACGGCTCGCGCCTGGAAGAGGCGCCCTACCTCGAGCTCGACTTCTACTACTCGCATCCCGTCGGCGGCGATCCGCTCAAGCGCTGGCGCGTGGTGCTCGCCCCCGCGTTCGCCGGCGGCGATCTCTTCCACTACTCGGGCACGTTCACCTCGCACATCGCCATCCGCAACGCCTACGCCGAGACCGAGAACGTCGGCCTGCAGGGCCTCAGCCTCTGGGCCGGCTCGCGCATGTACCGCGGCGACGACATCTACCTGTTCGACTACTGGCCGATGGACAACCTCAACACCGTCGGCGCCGGCGCGCAGTACCGCTACAAGAAGTTCGAAGGCGCGATCCACGCCGGCCTCAACCGCCTCGACGACCTCTATCAATTTGAGAGACTCGATACGCCGCCGCGCGGGCTCGGTCCGCCCGGCTCGGCGACGGTGCTCGACCGCCCGCGGTTCGTCACCTCTCTCAAATTGACACAGTTCTTCGGCGGGCTCCGCGGCGCGAAAGTGTCGCTCTACGGCGAGCTGCACCTCTTGCCGTCGGGCGAGCAGACCGACGCGACGACGATGGTGAAGACGCCGCTGCCCGGCGACGTCGGCTGGGTCACCGGCCTGCAGCTCGGCGGCTGGCTGCGCCCGTTCGTGTTCTTGAACCTGTGGCTGCGCGTCGCCGGCGGCCTGGCCGCGTTCGGCGAGCTCACCGTGCCGACCAGCCTCGATCCGCGCCGCTCCGTCGGCAGCGCGCTCGAGATCGTCGGCGCGCTCTCGGCCAACTGGGAGTCGCGCTGGCTCGGCGTCATGGCCGGCGCCTACGTGCGCCGCTTCCGCGATCCCGGCCCCGGCTCGTTCGACGCCAATAGCTACACCGAGGGCATCGTCGCCATCCGCCCGCACCTCTACTTCAACAACTACTTCCACGCGGCGATCGAGCTGTCGTATCAGACGCGCCGCTCCGACGGCGTCGACTTCACCGCGCAGCGCGTGCTCCAGCCGAGCGTGTTCCGCTTCTCGGTGATGCCGCTGGTCGCGCCGATGGGCCGCGGCACCTACTCGCGCCCGCAGCTCTACCTCATCTACACGGTCTCGGCGATGAACGACGACGCGCGCATCGCGCTGTACGATCCGCTCGATTTCCGCTACGGCACGGGAACGGTGCACTACCTCGGAACAGGAGTCGAATGGTGGTTCAACAGCTCCTATCGCTGAGCCTCGCGGCCATCTTCGCATGCGGATGCGCGGATGCGTCTTCGGTCGACGCCGACTGGAAGACCACCTCCGGCCAGCAGGGCGACTGGCGCGACGAGGTCATCTACCAGCTCCTGGTCGATCGCTTCGCCGACGGCGATCTCAACAACAATGATCGCGTCGTGCCCTACGCGCTCGGCCGCTTTCAAGGCGGCGACTGGCAGGGCGTGATCGATCACCTCGACTACCTGCAGACGCTCGGCGTGACCGCGCTGTGGATCTCGCCGGTGGTGCGCAACCTCGAGACCGACGCCAACTTCGACTCGTACCACGGCTACTGGCAGCAGGACTTCGAGCAGGTCAATCCGCACTTCGGCGACCTGGCCAAGCTGCGCGAGTTGGTGCAGAAGGCGCACGCCAAGAACTTCAAGGTGATTCTAGATATCGTGACGAATCACGTCGCGCAGCTCTTCTACTACGACATCAACGGCAACGGCTCGCCCGACGAGAACGTCTACGGCGCCGGCTGCGGCGAGCAGGCGCCCGCCGATCGCCAGCCGTGTCCCGGCGGCGCCATCATCACGCACATCACCGAGTACGATCCCGACTTCGATCCCAACGGCGTGCGCGGCTACACCTCGCTCGGCTTCTCCGGCCAGGCGCCGATCCGCTGGCTCTACATCCCCGCGATCGATCGCGAGCCGACCATGCCGGGCTCGAACGCCGGCCAGCTGCCGCTCGAGTCGCAGCGCCTGTTCCAACGCGACGACTGGTATCACCGCATGGGCCGCATCACCGACTACTCGGTGCGGCAGCAGGTGCTGACCGGCGACTTCCCCGGCGGCCTGAAAGATCTCAAGACCGAAAACCCCGACGTGCGCACGGCGCTGACCGCGGTGTTCGCCCGCTGGATCCAGGCCGCCGACTTCGACGGCTTCCGCATCGACACGCTCAAGCACGTCGAGCACGAGTTCTGGCAAGAGTTCTGCCCGAGCCTCCGCAAGTACTGCGCCGGCACCATGCAGCTCCCCGATCCGACGACCGGCGATCCCAACGCCATCGTCAAGCCGCTCTCCGTGCCGAAGCAAAAGTTCTTCATGTTCGGCGAATCGTTCGACGGCGACGACGATCTCGACGGCAGCTACACCATGAACCAGGAAGTCGACGCGGTGTTCTACTTCCCGCAAAAGTTTTCGGTGTTCGACGCGGTGTTCAAGTACGGCGGGCCGACCGTCGCCATCGAGCAGCAGTTCCAGCGCAAGCAGACCAAGTACGCCGCGACGCCGAACACCGACGGCACCGGCCTCTCGGCGCAGCAGTCGCTGGTCAACTTCATGGACAACCACGACGTGCCGCGCTTCCTGTTCGACAAGCCGAGCGTGCCCGCGCTGCAGAACGCGCTCTCGTACCTCATGACCGAGGACGGGATCCCGTGCCTGTACTACGGCACCGAGCAGGAGTTCGCGGGCGGCAACGATCCCAACAACCGCGAGCGGCTCTGGGACACCGGCTTCGATACGTCGGGCGGCACGTTCCAGTTCGTGCAGCGGCTGATCAAGATCCGCAAGGCGTACTCGCCGCTGCGCCGCGGCGACCTGGCCGTCAAGTGGTCGACGATGAACGTGGCCATGGAGCAGGACGCCGGCATGTTCGCGTTCGAGCGCAACGACGGCGGCAAGAAGGCGCTGGTGGTGATCAACACCTCCGACGTCAAGCAGTCGGAGACGTCGGCGGCGGCGACCGGCGGCGGGCAGATGATGACGTCGTTCCCCGCGGGCACGCAGCTCACCGACGTGCTGGCGGCGGCGGGCGACCCGACGGCGACGATCACCGTCGGCGCGGCGGGCGCGCTCACGGTGCAGGTGCCGTCGCGCGGCCAGAAGATCTACGTGCCCTCGACGGACGTCGTCGAGCTGCCGTAAGCTCGGGCGCGGAACATGGCGACCGTCTCCCTCCAACACGTCGGCAAGGATCACGGCGAGGCGCGGATCCTCGGCGACGTGTCGCTCGACGTGAAGGACGGCGAGCTCTTGGTGCTGGTCGGCCCGTCGGGCTGCGGCAAGTCGACGCTCTTGCGCTGCATCGCCGGCCTCGAGACGCTCACGCGCGGCGCGGTGATCCTCGACGGCAAGGACGTCTCGCGCGCCGAGCCGCGCGACCGCGACATCGCGATGGTGTTCCAGAGCTACGCGCTGTATCCGCACCTGACGGTGCGCGAGAACCTCGCCTTCGGGCTCAAGATGCGCAAGACGCCGCGCGCCGAGATCGTGAGGCGCGTCGACGAGGCGGCGGCGATCTTGGGTTTGGAGGCGCTGCTCGATCGGCGGCCGGCGCAGCTCTCGGGCGGGCAGCGGCAGCGCGTGGCGATGGGGCGCGCGGTGGTGCGCCGCCCGAAGGCGTTCCTCTTCGACGAGCCGCTGTCGAACCTCGACGCGGCGCTGCGCGGCCAGATGCGCGTCGAGCTTATGCGGCTGCACCAGAAATTGTCGGCCACGATGATCTACGTGACGCACGACCAGGTCGAGGCGATGACGCTGGCCGATCGCATCGCGGTCTTGCAGGCGGGGCGGCTCGAGCAGGTGGGCGCGCCCGACGAGCTGTACCAGCGGCCGGCCAACCTGTTCGTGGCGCGCTTCATCGGCACGCCGGAGATGAACGTGCTCGACGCGCCGCGCGCCGAGTCGCTGGGGCTGTGCGGCACTTTGCCGCAGGGCGTGGCGCACGTGGGCGCGCGCGCCGAGGCGGTGCGGCTCGGCCGGCCGCAGACATTTCAGGGCGCCGGCGCAGGCGCGGCCGGCGTGGTCGAGGTCGTCGAGCACCTCGGCTGGGAGGCGCTGGTGCACGTCGGCGTGGGCGATGCCGCCGCGTCGCAAAATCCGCTGCGGCTGGTGGCGCGCGTCGAGGCGGGCGAGGCGCCGCGCCCCGGCGAGCGCGTGCGCGTGACGCTCGACGAGGAGCGCGTGCACCTGTTCGCCGACGGCGGCGCGCGCGTCGAGACGCCGGCCGCGCGCCGGGCGCGTCCATGAGAGGCGGCGCATGATCGGCGCCGTCGCGCTGGCGGCGGTGCACGTCGTGGTGTGGCACTCGTACCGCGCCGGCGAGGAGCAGGCGCTGGCCGAGGCCGCGCGCGCTTACAACGCCGCGCACGCCGACGTGGTCGTCGAGCCGGTCGCCGTCCCCTTCGACGCCTACTCGTACAAGCTCGAGGCCGCGATCCCGCGCGGCAACGGCCCCGACCTGTTCGTCAACAAGAGCGACGACGTCGGCGAGTGGTCGCGCTCCGGCCTGATCGAGCCGATCGAAGCCCGTGTCCCCGCCGCCGACCTCGACGGCTTCCTCGACGGCACGGTGGCCCCGCTACGCGTAAACGGCCACCTTTACGGCCTTCCGCTCACGTTCAAAAGTTTGGCGCTCTTCTACCGCACCGACAAATTGCCGCGCGCCCCCGCCACCACCGACGAGCTGGAGCAGCTGGCGCATCTTCCGCGGCCGCGCGGCACGTACGCCATCGCCTACGAGGCCGGCAGCTTCTTCTATCACGCGCCGTGGCTGCACGGCTTCGGCGGCCGCATCCTCGACGAGCGCGGCCGCCCGCAGCTCGACTCCCCCGAATGTGAGCGATCGCTCGCTTTCGTCGCGCGCCTGCCGATGCCCGACGAGACCTCCTCCGCCGTCGCCACGCAGCTCTTCAACGACGGCCGCGCGGCCATGACCATCAACGGCCCGTGGTTCCTCGGCGAGCTCGCGCCCGGCGTGCCGTTCGCCGTCGCCCCGCTGCCGACCGTGAGCGCCACCGGCCGCCGCGCCGCGCCGCTGGTCGGCATCGAGGCGCTGATGCTGCCCGCGCGCGCGCACGCGCCGGCCGAGGCGCTCGCCTTCGCCCGCTGGCTCGCCGGCCCCGAGGGCGCGCTCATCCGCGCCACCGTCGGGCGCCAGACCGTGGCCGCGCGCGCCGCGTGGAGCGATCCGCGCGTGGCCGCCGATCCGGTGCTGCAGGCGTTTCGCGCGCAGCTCCCCGACACCGTCGCGATGTCGAGCCGCGCCGAGATGCGCTACGTCTGGGAGCCCGCCAATCGCGCCCTGCGACGCGTTTTACGCAAAGCGGCCGAGCCGCACGCCGCGCTCGCCGAGGCCGAGCAGTCGATCCTCGAGGCGCTGCGCCCGTCGCCGCCCGAATCGCCGCGCGCGCCCTACTCGGTCGGATTCGCGATCCTCGCCGTTTTACTGATGGCGTACCTCTACCGCCGCGGGCAACAGCGCGGCGGTCTCGTCGCCGTGCGCCGCCAGGGCTGGGCCTACGCGTACCTCGCGCCCGCCGCGCTGGCGATGGCGATCCTGGTGTTCGTGCCGTTCCTCGTCGGCGCCGGCATGTCGCTCTACCACTATGACGGCCAGACGTGGACCTTCGTCGGGCTGCGCAACTTCGGCGACATCCTTCAGTCGCGCGACGGGCCGGTGTGGGCGCCGCTGTCGTTCTACTTCACGCTGGTGGTGACCGCGCTGTGGACCGTCGCCAACGTGGCGCTGCACGTCGCGCTCGGCGTGACGCTGGCGCTCCTCCTGCGCGATCCACTGCTGCGCATGCGCGGCATCTATCGAACGCTCTTGATCGTGCCGTGGGCCATGCCGAACTACATCACCGCGCTGATCTGGAAGGGGATGTTCCACCGCCAGTTCGGCGCGGTGAACGGGCTGCTCGCCGCCGTCGGGCTTCAGCCGGTGAGCTGGTTCTCGCGCTTCTGGACCGCGTTCACCGCCAACCTGACGACCAACGTGTGGCTCGGCTTCCCGTTCATGATGGTGGTGGCGCTCGGCGCGCTCAGCCGCATCCCGCGCGAATTGGAGGAGGCGGCGGCGCTCGACGGCGCGTCGCGCTGGCAGCGGCTGCGCCACGTCACGCTGCCGCTCATGTGGCCGGCGATCTTGCCGTCGGTGCTCTTGGGCGCGGTGTGGACGTTCAACATGTTCAACATCGTGTTCCTGGTTTCGGGCGGCGAGCCCGACGGCGCGACCGAGATCCTCGTCTCGCAGGCGTACCGCTGGGCGTTCACGCGCGGCCACCGCTACGGCTACGCGGCGGCGTACGCGGTCTTGATCTTCCTCGTGCTCGCCGCGCAGAGCGCGCTGTCGCGCCGCGCGACCGAGGTCGACGCATGAAAGCGCGCGCGCTCCTCACGCACGCCGCGCTGATGATCGCCACCGTGGTGACGCTCTATCCCGTGCTGTGGGTGCTCAAGATGGCGCTGTCGCCGTCGCAGGGCTTCTCGCTCTCGCCGAGCCCGCTGCCCGACTGGCGCCACGCCACGCTCGACAACTTTCGCGAGGTGCTGGGCGCGCGCGACGCCGCCGGCCACTGGCTGTTCGGCCGCCAGCTCGGCAACTCGATCGCGGTGTCGCTGGCGGTCACCGTCATCGGCGTGACGCTGGCGTGCACGGCGGCGTATTCGCTGTCGCGCTTCCGCTTCCCGGGGCGGCAGACCAGCCTGCGCGGTTTTCTCGTCTCGCAGATGTTCCCCGGCGTGGTCACGTCGATCCCGCTCTACGTGCTGCTCGATCGCCTCGGCCTGCTCAATCACCTCATGGGCCTGGTGCTGGTCTACGCGACCACCGCGATCCCGTTCTGCGTGTTCATGCTCAAGGCGTACTTCGACACGCTGCCGCGCGAGCTGGAGGAGGCGGTGCTGCTCGACGGCGGCACGCGCTTCGACGCGTTCTTTCGCGTGGCGCTGCCGCTGGCGCGGCCGGCGCTGGCGGTGACGGCGCTGTTCTCGTTTCTCACCGCGTGGAACGAGTTCATCCTCGCCGCGACGTTCATGAACGATCCGCTCTCGTACACGCTGCCGGTCGCGCTGCAGCGCTACGTCGGCGACTACTCGACCGAGTGGGGGCATTTTGCCGCAGGCGCCGTGGTCGTCTCGCTGCCGGTGATGGCGCTGTTCCTGGCGCTCGAGCGCCACCTCGTCGGCGGCCTCACGCAAGGCGCGGTAAAAGGCTGATGGGACCCATCAGGGGATCCACGGTCTAAAGACCGCGGCTCCGACAGAGGGAAGCCCCGCGGGCTCGATCCGCAAAGACATCAGTAGGCCGTCTCGATCCGGAGCCGCGCGTAGCTCTGAATCTGGTCGACCGAGAATCCGGCCTTCGCAGCCCGCGGGGCTTCCCTCTGTCGGAGCCGCGGCCTTCAGCCCGTGGATCCCCCCATCACGATCTCCCAACCCATTGCCTTTCGGCGCGCGCTTCACTACACGATCGAGCGCATGCCACGCCGCCCGATCGCCGCCATCCCCGTCGCCGTCTCCGCCGCGCTCTTCGCCGCCGTCTCCGCCGCCGCGTTCGCCGAGCCGACGCGCCTCACGCTCGACGAGGCGCTGCGCATCGCCGAGACGCACCAGCCCAACCTCGAGGCCACGCGCGCGCAGCTCGCGGCCGCCCGCGCGCGCCTCACGCAAGCCGGCGCGGGATTTTTGCCGTCGCTGACCGCCAGCTTCTTCTACCAGCCGCAGACGGCGAACTTCGCCGTCACGCCCGGCCTCAAGCGCCTGCTCGCGGCCCCGCCGACCACCGGCGTGTTCCCGCTCGGCGGCGCCGGCCAGCCGCAGCTCGGCGTCTGCTCGACGGTGCAGGCCAACGGCCAGCCGATCACCGATCCCAACTGCGCGCGGATCGCCACCAGCTTGTCGCTGCCGAGCGACTACACCCTGTTCAACTTCTGGAGCGCCGGCATCGGCATCAACTGGATCTTCTTCG
>DASREC010000119.1:0-6684 GCA_035652295.1 Polyangia bacterium | reverse complement strand
CAGGTCCTGCGGCAAATTGCCGCTCAGGTCCGAGCCGCCGGCCGCCGCGAGATCGCTCGAAGCGGCGCCCGCCAGATCGCCGCCGCCGCCCTCGAGCACGCACAGGCCGGCGAGCCCGTCGCCGACCAGCTCGCCGTAGCGCCGGCCCGACGCGCAGCCGCTGTCGTCGAAGCTGCAAAAGCCGGTCGCCTCGCAGTGCCCGGCTCCGCACTGCGACGAGCTCGAGCACTTGAACGCGGTGCCGACGTCAACGCAGCCGGCCGCGACCAGGCAACTCAGCAGCACGGCGCGCACGGCTCAGAACGTCCCCGCGATCACCAGGACCGCGCCGCCCGGCGCCGGCGCGACCAGCGCGGACGCGCCGCGCGATCGCTTCCGCACCAGGAGGTAGCGCACCACGCCGCCGGCAACCACCGACGCTCCGGCGACCATCAGCACGGCGCCGGCGGTGCGCTCGTCGCCGGCGCCCTGTGCGGCCTTGAAGCGATCGTAGCTCTGGTTGGCGTTCGATGCGGTCACCAGCGCGTCGCCGAGCAGGCCCGCGCCGACGGCCGCCGTCACCAGGCCGAGTGAGCACAGCGTCGCGCCCGCGACGTCGCGGTACCACGCGGGCGGCGGCGCCGACCGGACCGGCGCCGGCGTATCCGTCGAGAACGCCGGCGGCGGCATCAGCGAGTTGGTCTCGCGCGCGAGCGGCGGGCGCTCTTCGTCGTCGGGAACGGCGCGCGCGGGCGGCGCGGCGGCGGGCGGCGCGACGGTGTCCGGCGGCGGCGGCGCGCGCGTCGCCGGCCGCGCGTCGAGCTCGGCGATGTGCTGCGCGACCTCCGCCCGGTGCTTGCTCGCCGGCTCGGCCTTTTGATATTGACGGTAGAAGTCGAGCGCCTTGGCCGCCAGCCCCGCCTTGCGATACGACTGGGCGATGTTCCAGAGCAGGATCGGCAGCGGTCGATACTGATACGCCGCCTCGAACTCGAGCGCCGCGGCTTCGAACTCGCCGTGATTGAAGCGCGCCTGTCCCTCGTCGAAGCGGGTCTTGGCGCGCGCCGCGCGATCGCTCTCCGACAGAGGAGCCGGCTCCTCGGCGTGGGCCGCGCCGAGTGGCATCACCGCCAGGAGCGCCGCGAGCGCCGCCAACCGAGGCATGCACCACCTCCCCGGCGCGATCATATCATTAGAAAGGGTTTTCGATCTCGGGCCCGTGCGCGGGAGCGGGAGCGGCGGGGCGCGCGGCGAGCTTGATGGTGAGCTCGAGATCCTGATCGGCCGCGATGGCGCGCGACACGCTGCGGAATCCGCGCCGCCGCACGGTGAGCGCGCGCGTGGCCCCGGCCGCGAGCCGCGGCAGCTCGAGCGCGAGCGGCAGGCGGCCGACCGTCTTGCCGTCGAGCAGCACCTCGGCGTCGGCGGTTCCGTCGAGGCGCAGGTGAACCGGCGCGCTCGCAGCCGCGGGCGCGGCAGCCGGCGCGGCGGCCGGCGCGCGCGGCGCATCCGACCGATGCAGGACCATCACCAGCACGACGGCCAGCGCCAGCGAGATGCCGCCGGCGAACGCCACCACGTACCAGGGCAGCAGCCGATCGCCCGGCCTGCGGCGTTTTGCCGCAACCGGTTTTGCCGCGGCCGGTTTTGCCGCGACCGGTTTTGCCGCGACCGGCTCCGCCGCCACCGGCTCCGCCGCCACCGGCTCCGCCGCCACCGGCGCCGGCCGCTTCGCCCCGACGGGAATCACGTCATCCACGCGCAGCTGAATCGAGGTCGCGGTGTGCTCCGCGCGCTCGGGATCGATCTCTTTCAAGAACTCGCGCACCGCGCCCGCGTCGCCCTGGAACCGGTGCACCAGCGGCGCGAGCGCGGCCACGACCTGCTCGCACCGCTGATAACGGTCCTTGGGATCGCGCGCCAGCATGCGGTGCACCACCGCGCTCACGTCGCGATCGACGCCCGGCCGCCGCGTAGTCAGCGGCACGACGCGCGCCTCGCGCACCTGCTTGAGCGTGTCCATCCCGCTCCCCTGAAACAGGCGCGCGTTGGTCAAGCACTCGTACATGACCACGCCGAGCGCGAAGATGTCGCTGCGGCGATCCGGCGGCAGACCGTCGGCCTGCTCGGGCGAGACGTAGCCGAGCTTGCCCTTGAGGACGCCCGCGCGCGTGCGTTCGTCGCGGATGCGATCGGCCGCCCTGGCGATGCCGAAGTCGAGCAGCTTCACGCCGCCCGACGACGCGACCATGACGTTCGACGGCGTGACGTCGCGGTGGACGATCTCGAGCGGGCGCCCGTCGGCGTCGCGCAGCTCGTGCGCGTACGCGAGCGCCGCCGCCAACTCCGAGATCACGAAGCAGGTCACGCCGAGCGGCACCGGGTGGCCGACCGCGGCGCAGCGCAACAGCAGCGCCGCCAGCGTCGCGCCCTCGACGTACTCCATCGCCAGGTAGTACTCGTCGCCCACCTGGCCGAGCTCGTAGACGTGCACGATCGACGGATGGCGCAGCCGCGCCGAGAGCCGCGCCTCCTCGATCAGGAGCTGCACGAACTCCGGCTCGTGCGAGCGCAGCGGCAGCACGCGCTTGATCACCAGCTCTCGGCTGAATCCCTGCGGTCCGTCGACGACCGCGCGCCATACCGCCGCCATGCCGCCGGACCCGAGCCGCTCGATCAGCCGGTAGCGGCCGAATGACTCGCCCTCCGCGCTCGGCGGCATGCTTGATTGAATCATGTCGGCCCGGGCCGTGTCGACTTCCGCGCCGCTTTCGCGCGCGCGGAGGATGGTGGATAATCGCCCTGGGGAGGCGTCGGCGATGAGGCTCTGCTGGGCGCTCGTGTCGCTCGTGGCCGCTTGCCGCTACAGCGCGCCGTACCTGGTCGTCACCGTCGACGCGGCCGCGGGGACGCCAAGCGTCGCACAGCTCGCCGTGACCGTGTCGAGCGAGTCGTCGGCGAGCGCGTCGCGCACGGCGCCGGCGACGGCGGGCGCGCCGCTCACGTGGCCGCAGACGCTGAGCCTCCAGCTACCCGACTCGTCGCAAGGCCTGTTCGAAGTCGACGTGTCGGCGCTCGACGCGAGCGGCGCCGAGGTCGCGTCGGGATCGAGCACCGCGTTCGTGAGCGGCGACGGAGTCATCGCCGTCGCCGTGCACGTCGCGCCGCCGCTCGGCGACGCCGCCGCGCCGCGGCCGATCGCGCCGCTCTCGACGTCGATCGCGCGCACCGTGTCGCCGCCGCTCGCCTGGTCGCTCGCGCCCGGCACCGACGGCGCGTTCGTCGAGATCTGCGTCGACCGCGACTGCGCCGTGTCACTCGCGACCTTCTTCGCCAGCGGCTCGTCGGTCACGGCGCCGAACCTTTCGCCCGGCGTCGTCTTCTGGCGCCTGCGCGGCGTCTCGGGCGGCGTGATCGGCGCGGCGACGAGCCCGCCGTGGGAGCTCGACGTCGGCGCCGGCGCGCCGGGCTCACCGGCGCTGGCGTGGGGCACGACGCTCGACGTGAACGGCGACGGCTTCCCCGACCTCGCCGGCGGCGCGGCCGACGCGCAGTCGGGCGCCGGCCTCGTCGAGCTGCGGCTCGGCGGCGCGAGCGGGCCGGGTACGCCGACCGCGCTCGCCGCGCCCGCCGGCGGCCGCTTCGGCGCCGCGCTCGCGAGCGCCGGCGACGTCGACGGCGACGGCTACGCCGACCTGGTCGTCGGCGCGCCGGGCGCGAGCAGCGCGTACCTCTACCGCGGCGGCCCGTCGCTCGGCGCAGCGACGGTGATCGCCGGACCCGACGGCGGCAGCTTCGGCGCCGCCGTCGCCGGCGCGGGCGACGTGAACGGTGACGGCTACGCCGACGTCGTCGTCGGCGCGCCGGCGGCGGGCGCGAGCGGCCGCGCGTACGTCTGGCTCGGCGGCGCGTCCGGCCTCGCGCAGGCGCCGCTCGTGCTCGCCGCGCCCGCGGGCTCGAGCAGCTTCGGCCGCTTCGTCGCCGGCCCCGGTGACGTGAACGGCGACGGCTTCGCCGACGTGATCGTCGGCGGCGACACCGGCCCGGCGGCGCTGTTCCTCGGCGGGAGCGGCGGCCCGTCGAGCGGCGCGCCGATCGCAGGCACGAGCGGCGGCGCGCTCGCCGGCGCGGGCGACTTCGACGGCGACGGCTTCGCCGACGTGGTCGTGCTCGGCGCGGCGCCTCGGATCCTGCGCGGCGGCGCGAACGGGCTCGCCGCGGCGTGGACGCTCCCCGGCGGCACCAGCTGCGCGAGCGCCGGCGACTTCGACCGCGACGGCTTCGCCGACGTGCTCGTCGGCGATCGCGGCGCGGCGAGCGTGTCGCTGTTCCTCGGCGGCGCTGCGCCCGGCGCGCTCACGCCCTCGCTGACGCTGGCGAGCAACCTGGCGTCGTTCGGCGCCGCGGTCGCGCGCGCGGGCGATCTCGATCTCGACGGCTTCGACGACGTGCTCGTCGGCGCGCCCGACGCGAACACGGTCGCGCTCTATCGCGGCGCTCCGCTCGACGCGCCGCCGTCGACCACGCCGGCGCTCGATCTCATGGACGCGATGGGCGGCTTCGGCGCGGCCGTCTACTGACGCGGTTGCGGCCGGACCCGGCGCCGCGGTAAAGTGATCTCGTCGGCGGAGTGGGGAGGTGCTGCATGCGGTTGCGTTTGCGGCTGCGGATGCGGTTTCTGCTGGCGCTGGCATTCGTCGCGCTGTTCGCGTCGACGGCCCACGCGCTCGGCTTCGGCCTCGACGACTTCGGACCGTACGTCAACCTCGACGGCGACAAGTGCTACTTCTTTCGCGTCCCCGGCACGCCCAAGCTGCCGACCCGTTTTCCACTCGGCAGCCCGTTCGAGCAATATCGCAAACCGTGGATCGTTTTCTTGGGGGACAACAAAGATCCCTATCACGCGATCCCGCGCGGGCGGGACATCGTCTCGCACAGCTTTCAGGTGTTCTTCGATAAGGAGAATCCCAACAAGATAATCGGTATCAGCGAGTATCTACCGCGCAACGAGAGTCCACAGGCGTTCTCGGGAGGTCACTACAACGAAGAGCTTCTCTATAGTGAGCCGGTCCAGTTGTTCGAGGAGACCGGAGTCCCCAAAGGCTACTTCGAATACGAGCCGGGACATCCCAAGTTCGAATATCTGATTGAGCACTATTTCAAACCGGAGAACTTCGAAGGACGCGGCGTTCTCGCGGTGAGCCAGGTCGGCGGCGAGTACGCGTTCCTGGCGCAGAGCTGCACCATCGGCGGCAGCGTGCAGCTCAACGGCGGCCGGATGCTCAATCGCATGCGCATGTTCGGCCTCAACGGCTTCAGCGTTCGCTTCCGCGATCAGATCCAAGCGGTCGAAGCCTTCTTGCAAACACCCGCCGGCCGGTTGACGCTGCGAATCGTCGCCACGTCGGTGCGCGCCGGCGTGGCGGTGTTCAGCGGCGGGCGCGCGGGCGCGATCTGGACGGCGGGCGCGCTGCGCTCGGCGGGCTCCTGGGTGCGCATGAACCTGGTCCGCCTGACGCGCTTCGGCGGCACGCGCGTACCCTACGTCGGCGCCGCCAGCTTCCTCCTGCTCGCGGTGAACTTCGCGCTGCACGCCGGGCACGACGGGCTGCAGGCGACGACCATCGGCTTCGGCGTCGGCATGGTCACCTCGGCGTTCGTGACCGGCGCCGTCGTCGGCGCCGCGTGGCTCGCCGGCCGGGTGATCTCGGCGAACGCCGCCGGCGCGTGCGCGCGCTGGGTCGGCTCGCGGTTCATCCCGGTCGTCGGCTGGGTGCTGCTCGCGCTCGACACGTTCCTGATCGGCGCCAGTTATTACTACGGCGTCGAGATCACCTGGGGAAAGATCTGGGACGTGATCACGGGCGAGATCGACAAACCGACCGTGATCGCCGGGCCGACCGCACCCGACGAAAACCTCTACCTCAACTGAGACGGCATGCGCGCGATGCTCACGCGACTCGCCTTGGTTCTGCTCGCGCCGGCCGCCGGCTGCGACGCGGCGTCGACCGATCAACCCGGCGACTACGGCGTCCTCGTCGACGAAAGCCCGGGCTCCGGTCCCGATCCGTCGATGGACGCCGACTCGACCGACGAGGCCGCGCCGATCGCTTGCAGCGAATCGACCGGCGACGAGAGCGCGTGCGGCGCGAGCGCCGACGGCGGCGTCACGTGCCTGACGGCCTCGGTGTGTCAAGCGCTCGCGCAGTACCTCAATCCGCGCGAAGCCGGGTTGGCGATGGATTGCATCGCGCAGCTCGACCCGCGCTGCGACGCGACGATGATCGCCGACTGCTTCCTCCCGGCCGCGAACCAGTCGTGCGCGCCCGCCGATCCGAGCGCGTCGCCGTGCGACGTCGTCGCCGCGCTGTGCGCGTCCGGCGATCCGTTCGACGCGATCGATTACTGCCGGTCGATCGCGGCCGCGCTCACGCCGAGCGCGGCGAGCCAGCTCGCGTCTTGTCTCCAGCAACCGAACACGCCGTGCGACCCGAGCACGTTCGAGCCGTGCGTCGCCGCGCTGTTCCCCGGCACCGGTGACATGTGAGGCCCACCATGCGTACGCTGCGGGCAACCTCGATCGTGATCGCGCTGTTCGCGCTCACGACGTGCAATCCCATCCTGGTACCTACGCCGATGACGAACGGCACCGCCGCGTGCAAGCCGTCCATTCCCGGCGATCCGTTCACCGGCGACGGCATCAAC
>DASREC010000118.1:0-7398 GCA_035652295.1 Polyangia bacterium | reverse complement strand
GCGCGGGCGTGCGGCTGATGGGGCGCGGCATGATCACGCCGTCGGTGACGCTGTCGGCGAGCTCGGTGAGCGAGCCGATCGCGTCGGGGCAGTTCTACGCCGGCTTCTGCTGGTGGCCGTGAGCGCGGCGCGCGTGACGTCTCCCGTCGAGGATCCGGCGCAGCTCGAAATCTGGAACCATCGCCTGGCGCAGGTCGCCGAGGAGATGGGGCTCACGCTCAAGCGCGCGGCGTTCTCGCCCAACATCAAAGAGCGGCGCGACTACTCGTGCGCGCTGTTCGACGCCGGCGGCAATCTCGCCGCGCAGGCGGCGCACATCCCGGTGCACCTCGGCTCGACGGCGCTGTCGGTGCGCGCGGTGATCCGTAGCGTCGCGCTCGCCGACGGCGAGGTCGCGATCGTCAACGATCCGTTCGCGGGCGGGACGCACCTGCCCGACGTGACGCTGGTGGCGCCGGTGTTCGCGCCGTCGGGGACGCTGCTCGGCTGGGTGGCCGATCGCGCGCACCACGCCGACGTCGGCGGCTCGGCGCCGGGATCGATGCCGGTCGGCGTGCGCGCGCGCGGCGACGAGTTGCCGGAGGCGGAGCCGATCGAGCCGGCGGTCGGCCCGCGGTATCGCGCGGCGCCGTCGCCGTCGCTGGAGACGCGCGCGGTGACCATCGACGAGGAGGGGATCCGCCTGCCGCCCGCGCGGCTCACCGCCGAGGCGGAGCGGCGCTTTTGCGAAAGCGCGCGCGCGCCCGACGAGCGGCGCGGCGACCTGCGCGCGCAACGCGCGGCGATCGACGTCGGCCGCGCGCGCCTGGTCGCGCTCGCCGCGCGTCACGGCGAAGCGTCGCTCGCGCGCGAGATGGCGGCGCTCCAGCGTTACAGCGCGCGGCTCATGCGCGCCGCGATCGCGCGCATCCCCGACGGCGTCTACGCGTTCGCCGACTCGCTCGACGACGACGGCGCCGGCGGCCGCGACGTCGGCGTGCGCGTCACCATCACCATCGACGGCGAGCGCGCGATCGTCGACTTCTCCGACTCCGACGGCGAGGTGGACGGCCCGCTCAACGCCGTCTACGCGGTCACGCTCTCGGCGGTGCTCTACGCGTTCCGCCTGCTGCTCCCCGAGGAGGCGCCGACCAACGAGGGCCTCTCCGAGCCGCTCACCGTGATCGCGCCCGAAGGCACGATCGTCAACGCGCGCCCGCCGCGCGCCGTCGCCGCGGGAAACGTCGAGACCTCGCAGCGCATCGTCGACGTGGTGCTGGGCGCGCTCGGCCAGGCGCTCGCCGAGATGCCGGCGGCGAGCGCGGGCACCATGAGCAACCTGCTGATCGGCGACGGCGAGTACGCCTACTACGAGACCATCGCCGGCGGCGCGGGCGGCTCGGCCGCGGGCGCGGGCGCGTCGGCGATCCAGACGCACATGACCAACACGCTCAACACGCCGATCGAGGCGCTCGAGCACGCGCTGCCGATCCGCGTCACCCGCTACGCCGTGCGGCGCGGCTCGGGCGGCGGCGGCGCGCATCCCGGCGGCGACGGCGTGGTGCGCGAGCTCGAGCTGCTCGCCGACGCGGTGATCACGCTGGTCGCCGATCGCCGGCGCCGCCCGCCCTACGGCATCGCCGGCGGCGGACCGGGCGCCACCGGCGAAGACACGCTCACGCGCGGCGATCGCACCGTGCGGCTGCCCGGCAAGATCACGTTCCAAGGCCGCGCCGGCGATCGCCTCTCGATCGCCACGCCCGGCGGCGGCGGCCACGGCCGCACCACCCGCGTCAACATCTGGACCGCGGTCTTGTCGAACGAGCCGGTTTCGCTCGATTAGCGCCAAATCAAGTTTACCCGGTCAATTTGGCGATCCGACGTGGCGCGGCCGGACACGCGGTTGGCGCGCAGGCGAACGCGGCGCGCGCGCGTCCGCGGCTAGATGGCCACCAAGGAGGTGGTCATGCGGTGGACCTGCTTGGTTTGGTTGTCGATGGCGAGCGTGGCGGCGGCGCAGGAAATTCCCGACGCGGCGTGGAGCGCGATGGTGATGCGCGAGGTGACCGCGCGACTCGCGGACGGGCGCGAGGTCTCGGGCGACCTCTCGGGCTTCGACGCCCGGCACGTGACGATCCTCGTCGCGGAGCGCGACTCCACGCGCGTGGTCGAGCTGGAGCGCGCACAGGTGGTGTCGCTGCGCGTGGTGGCGGCCGCCGAGCCGCTGCCCAAGGCGCGCCACGTCGGCGTGCACGCCGCGCTCGGGCCGGTCGTGCTGGCGCTCGACTTCGATTACCACCCGTTCTACGGCTTCGTCTCCGGGAGCGTGGGGATGCCGGCGTTCACCGGCGGCGAGACCGGCGCGTTCGCCGTCGGGCTCGGCCACTCGTTCCGCATCAAGCGCACGTCGCCCTGGAAGTTCGATCTATTCGCCGTCGCCACCGCCGCGTGGTCGTCGAGCAGCGACGGATTCCGCGCGGCGCAGGCGGCGCCCTATGGCGGGCTCGGCGTCGGGCTCGGCTTCCACTACACGTATCGCAGCGGCTTCGCCGTCGGCTTCAAGCTGCCGGTGATCGGCGTTGCGTTCGGCGGCGCGGCGAGCACCGAGAGCGCGCCCGGGCAGTTCTACGTCGCCATGCTGCAGGCGCTGCCGATCGTGTCGCTCGGCTGGCGCTTCTAGCCGCGGTGACGCGCGCGCCAGGCGCTCGGTGATTCGCCGAACGCGTCGCGGAAGCGTGCGCTGAAGTGTTGCGGCGACGCGAAGCCGACCTCGAGCGCCACCACCGTCAGCGGATCGTCGCTGTCGCGCAGCCGGCGCCGCGCCTCCTCGACGCGCGCGGCCAGCAGCTCCTTGTGAAACGAGGTGCCCTCCTCGTGCAGCCGCCGCTGCAGCGTCCGCGCCGACAGGCTCAGCGTGCGGCAAATTGCCGCAAGGTCGGGGGACACCAGCTGCTCGCGCAGGAGCGCCCGCAGCGCGTCGAGGAGCGGCGCCGTGCCGCGCACCTCGGCCAAGATCTCGCGCAGCCGTTCGTCGAGCGACGCGTCCGGCTCGCCGAGCCAGGCCAGCGCCTCGCCGGCGCTCTCGAACACCTGCACCGGGCACGGCGGCGGCAGCGCGCCGTAGAACCCCGCCACCACCGCGCCCTCGAAGCCGGACGGGCACACCAGCGCCAGCCGCGTGAACTGCCGCGTCGAGGCGTCCCAGGTGCGCTGCACGTGCTCGAGCAGCACCGTGTACGCGCCGGGATCGACGCCCTCGAGCCGGCGCGCGTCGATGTACGAGCCGTGCCGCTCGACGTCGGGCGACAGCTCGACCGAGATCGAGCGCGTGAGCTGCGCGGCGTCTTCGCGATCCGGCCGCCCGAACAGCACCACGCCCCACAGCTCGGCGCGCGCGCAGAAATGGATCCACGAGCGCCCGACCAGGAAGCTGCCCGCCGGCGCGGCGCGAAAACCGTCGACGCTGGCGGCGCGCCGCACGCCGCTCAGCCGCCTTCGCTCGGCTTGTCCACCGTCGCCGGCGGCTCGCGCGGCAGCCACACGATGAACTCGGCGCCGACGCGGTTCGGATCCGGCGGCACCAGCTCGATGCGCCCGCCGTGCGAGCGCACGATGCGCTGCGAGATCGCGAGGCCCAGCCCGGTGCCCTCGCCGACGTCCTTGGTCGTGAAGAACGGATCGAAGATTTTTCCCGCCAGCTCGGGCGGCACGCCCGGCCCGGTGTCGCGCACGCTCACGCTCACGCCCTCGGCGAGCGGCCACGCCTCGATGAAGATCTCGCCGCCCGGCCCCGCCGCCTGCGCCGCGTTGGTGAGCAGGTTCATGAACACCTGCTGAATCTGCCCGCCGCGGCAGCGCACGCGCGGCACCGGACGAAAGTCGCGGTGCACCTTCAAGCTGTCGCGCAGCATCGGCGCGAGCAGGTTGAGCGTGGTCTCGAGCCCCGCGATCAGATCGGTCTCCTCGAGCTTGCCGATCTGCGGCCGCGAGAACGCCTTGAGGCCGGCGACGATCTGCGCGGTGCGCTCGGCGCCGGCGCGCACGCTCTTGAGCAGCCGCTCCCAATCGTCGAGGAGAAAATCGAAGTCGATGCTCTTCTTCAGCTCGTCGACGCGCGCGCGCAGCTCGGGCGGCACCTCCGCGCTTTCGTAGACCTGCAGGATCGAGATCAGGTGGCGGAAATACTGCGCCAGGAAATCGACGTTGCCGTAGACGAAGTTGATCGGGTTGTTCAGCTCGTGCGCGATGCCGGCGACCAAGCGCCCGAGCGACGACATCTTCTCGTTGAGCACCAGCTGGTCCTGCGCGCGCTTGAGCGCCTCGGTGCGCTCCGAGACCTTGCGCTCCAGCTCCTCCTTGGCGCCGCGCTCGCGCGAGAGCAGCGCGTGATACTTGCGCTGCACGCGCGACTCGGCGGTGACGTCGCGGTAGGTCTCGAGCGTCAGCCCGTCGCCGAGCGGCGTCGAGGTCACGATCAGCGTCAGCTCCTCGCCGTCGCCGCGGCGCGCGTGGATCTCGTGCATGCGCAGCGGCTTCCCCGCCGAGAGCGCGCGCTTCATGATGCAGCTCTCGGCGCAGATCTCGAGATTGAACAGCGCGTGGCACGGCGTGCCCGACTCCGCCAGCGACGCCACCTCGCGCGGCCGCCGCCCGGTGTACGCGTCGTACGCCGGGTTGCGGTACAGCACGCGGTGCTCCTGGTCGACGATGATCGCCGCGTCGACCGCGCCCTCGAGCGTGCGCATGAGGTCGGCGTGCTGCGCGGTCGGATCGGCGCCGCTCATTCGGCGGCTTCCTCGATCAGGAACGAGAGGTAACGCTCCGGCAGCTCGTCGAACACCATCACGCCGCCGCAGCGCCCGCAGCGGAACGCCGGCACGTGCGGGTTCGCGCGATCGGGAAAGTGCTCGGCCACCACCAAGAGCCGGTACTCGTCGACGTGGCACACCTCGCACACGTACGGCGCCAGGAACGACACCACGCGCGCGCTGCCGCGAAAGTTGAAGATGGTGTTGAGCTGCAGCACCACCACCGGCGAGCAGCGCGCGAACTGCAGCGCGTCGACGTGCCCGTCGAGCGCGCGCACGAAGTTGACCCACTCGCGCACGCCGCACGAGTTGACGCGCGTGATGTTCTCGAGATCCAGCTCCACGTCGCCGCGCAGCTGCCGCCGCAACTCGAGCAGATCGGCGTTCTCGTTGATCTCGCCCGACAGGTGCGCCAGCGTGCCGCCCGCGCGCGGCTCGAGCTTCCACGTGAGCGGCGAGCCCGACGCGGTGACCGGCGGCGGCGGAGCCGAGTAATAATCGGCGGCCAAACCTGCTCCTCGTTACGGCGACCAGAACAGCGGCTTGAGCTCCGGCATCGCCGGCTCGAACGTCGGCGGCACCAGCACATCCTGATCCTCGATGCGCACCGGCTCGGGCTCGACCATCACCGGCCGGCGCACGCGCGCGCCCATGCGCGACGCGAGCGCGCGGTACGGCTCGCCGCCGCCCGCCTTCCAGCCGTCGAGCCCCGGACCGGCGGCGCCGTGGCTCAGCACCGCGTTCTTCACCTTGGCCACGACGTCGGGCGACAGGCCCGACGCGATCTCGCAGAACGCCGGATTGGGCACGCGCCCGGCGTCGAAGATTTTCTTCAGCCCCTTCGACTGCGACTCGGGCGCGAACACCGCGTCGGCTTTCTTCAGGTTCACCGCCGCCACCGCCGAGCTGATGTCGGGAGCGCTGGTGCGCGACGCGAACCACTTGGCGAGCGGCAATTCGCCGTCGAGCAGCGCGTTCTCGAGGAACGCCGTGTCCTTGGTGCCCGAAGCCGCGAGGCTCAGCTTCTTGCCTTGCAGGTCCTGCACGCTGTTGGCGGTCGACGAGTACAGCGCCCAGCGCGGCGACGTGTCGCCGCCCGACGTGGCGGTGGCGAGCACGTTGTAGCGCACGCCGATCTCGGCGAGGTACACGCCATCGATGATCGCGAAGTCGACCTGCTTGTTCTTGATCGCGGCCTCGAGATCGCTCGCGCGCGCGAACGCCTTGCCCTCGGCCGGCACCCCCGCCACCGAGGTGATCTGCTGCGCCAGCCGGTTGACGAACGCGAAGCGCTCCGCGCCCGAATCGAACGGCGCGTTGGGCGCGTAGATGGCGATGGTCAGCGGCTTGGGGTCGGCCGCGCGCGCGCCGCCATCGAAGAAATTGGCGACGGCAAACAGCGCCGCGAGCACGATCAGCGCGCGGCTCACGACTTCACCTCGAACAGGCGCTCTTTCACGTCGATCCATTCTTTCAGCTTGGGCGAGCGCGCGCCGCGTTCGAGCGCGCGCTTGTACAATTCGAGCGCCTTCTTGGCGTCGCCCTGGCGATCCTTGAGGATGCCGAGGTTGATCAGCGACTCCGCCGGCCGCCCGTTGAGCGCCTCGAACTCTTTCTCCGCCACCGCCGAGCGCCCGAGCGCCAGATCGAGCGCGCCCTGGTTGTGCTCGAGCACCAGCGCGTCGCCCTTGGTCGGCACCTTCTTCGCGCTCTTCAGATATTGCTCGGCGCGTTTCTCGTCGGAGCGCTGGAAATAATCGTACGCGAGGAACTCGTAGCACGAGCGCAGGAGCTGCTTGACCCACTCGGCCGCCGCGCCGGTCGACTTCGACTGCAGCTGCGTGAGCGTCTTGGCCGCCGCCTCGCGCTTGGCGGGATTGCCCGAGTCGCGATAACCGGCGTACGCCGAGAACAGCGCCACGCCGAGCTTGTCGTACGGCGGCCGCACCGCGCAGCCGCCGCCGCTGATGGCGCGCGCGAACGCGTCCTGCGCCTCCGAGATCTTGCCGGCCTTGAGCGCGGCGAACGCCTCGCCGCACGTGAGCGCCGTCAGCTCCTTGGCGGTGAACGTGCCCTTGGGCGCCTGCACCGCCTTCAAGATGTCCTCGAGCGCGCCCTCGACGTCTTTCGGATCGCGCAGCCGCGACGTGCCGCGCGTGTAGTAGGCGATGGCGAGGTTGCGCTGCGCCGCCTGCTGAAGCGGCGTCGCGCCCGCCTCCTTGAGCGCGATCTCGAGCACCGTCACCGCCGAGTCGAGCTTGCCGCCGTCGAGGTAGAGCGGGCCGATCTCGGTGTACACGCCGGCGAGATCGATGCCGCGCGTGCGCAGCGCCACTTGCGCCGCCTTCTCGTACGCCGCCAGCGCCGCGCTGGTCTTCGACTGCGCGAGCAGCGCGCGCCCGAGCAGCCGGTTCACCGTCATGTCGTTGGGAACTTTCTTGAGCGGCCGCTGCAGCGCCACCTCCGCCTCGGCGTACTTCTTCCCGACGATCAGCACCAGCCCGAGGTTGCGGTTGGTCATGAGATCGTCGGGCGAGAGCTTCACCGCCTCCGACAAGAGGGTGTACGCCTGCCCGACCTCGTTCTTTTCGACGGCGACGCCGGCGCGCCG
>DASREC010000117.1:0-12832 GCA_035652295.1 Polyangia bacterium | reverse complement strand
GGCGAGGCGAGCGGACTCGCGCCGCTTGAGGTCGATGCACAGCCCCATCGCCTCGTCGGCCTGGTGGATGGCGCGCGCGCCGGCGTCGACGTGGTGCTTGGGATCGGCGAAGAACGCGGCCACCTCGCGGCGGCGCGCCTCGTCGCAGAACGAGCCGGTGGCGCGCACCACGCGCTCGAAGCCGAACTCGGGCGCCTTCTTTTTCAGCGCGTCGAAGTGCTCGCGAAAGAACGTCCACGCCTGCGCGCGCGTCTTGCGCCGCCCGAGCAGGGTCGCCACCACGCGCGCCACGTCGTGCGCGCGCACCTCCGACGTCAGCGACCACGCGAGCGTGCGCTCGACCAGCCGCGGATCGTCGAACCCGGCGAGCGCCTCGACGAGCAGCTCCTGCTCGTCGGGCGCCGGCGACGCGCGCAGCCGCGCGAGGTACGCGTCGTAGCGCTCCGGCGTGCCGCGCAGCGCGCCCAGCTTCACCACCACCTCGCCGATGGTCGCGTCCGCCGCCGACGGCGCGGCCAGCAGCTCCGGCAGGCGGCGATCGACCTCGTCGAGCACCGGCTTCGAGCGCGCGAGCTCGCCGAGCGCCGAGAGCACGTGCGCGCGCAGGAGGCGCGTGCGATCGGGCTCGCCCGGCTTCGGCGTCCAGCCCAGCTCGCCGGCGAGCGGCGACAGCAATTCGTCGACGAAGCGCTCCAGGCCGGCGCGGCTCGCGTCGTCGACCAGATCCTCGTCGAGCGTGGCGAGGTGCGCGGTCAGCTCGGCCAGCACCTCCTCGGTGCGCTCGCCGCGCAGCGCGGCCGCGAGCTCGAGCCAGCCGGTGATCGGCTGCGAGCCCTCCTCGACCAGCGCCCACTCGTCGGAGCTGAGGCCGATGCGCTCGGGCGGCTCGAGCGCGCTCTCGGCCACGCGCGTGAGCGCCGCCAGCGACGGCGCGTCGTAGCGCACGCGGTAGAAGCCGGCGCGCCGCGCGTTGGCCAGCGTCCAGCCGCACGGCGCCGTGAGCTGGAGCCGCGCCTGCGCGCCGTCGACGAGGCGGCACTCCGAGCCGGCCGCGCCGCGCGCGCACAGCGGCACCAGCCATTTTTGTTGCGACGCAGCATTTCCCTGTCCGTGCAGCGCGAAGAAGCGCCGCTGCGAAACGCCGAGCGTCGCCTTGCCGCCCGCGCAGCCGCCCTCGACGTCGACCAGCGGATAGCCGGGCTGCTCGAACCAACTGCGCGCCAGCGCGTCCACCGGCTGCTTCGACTCGGCGGCGAGCGCGCGCCACAGATCGCCGGCGCCGGCGTTCGACTCGCGGTGCTCGGCGAGGTAGCGCGAGACGCCGCGGCGAAAGCTCTCCTCGCCGAGGAACAGCTCGAGCATGCGCAGGACCGCCGCGCCCTTCGAGTAGGTGATGCCGTCGAACTGCTCGTTCGCCTCCTCGGGGCTGCCGACCGGCGTGTGGATCGGGTGCGTCGAGGCGAGCGCGTCGATGCCGAGCGCGTACGACTTCCAGCGCTCGAACTCGAGCCACATGCCCCAGTCGGGGCGCAATTCGGCGAGCACGCGCGTCTCCATCCAGCTGGCGAACGCCTCGTTGAGCCAGAGATCGTCCCACCACTGCATGGTGACGAGATCGCCGAACCACTGGTGCGCCATCTCGTGCGCGATGGTCGCCGCGACGTTGCGCCGCTGCTCGACGCTCGAGCGCTCGGGATCGACCAGCAGCGTCGACTCGCGGAAGAAGATCGCGCCGGCGTTCTCCATCGCGCCGGCGGCGAAGTCGGGCACGCCGACGAGATCGAGCTTTCCGTAGGGATAGGGAATGCCGAAGTAGGCCTCGAGGCGCGGCAGGATCGCGGCGGCGGAGTCGAGGGCGAAGCCGGCGAGCTTCTGGTGGCCCGGCGTCGACAGCACGCGGATGGTGGTTTTTCCGACGGTGATGGCGCGCGCCTCGATCAGCGGGCCGACGGCGAGCGCCACCAAATACGTCGACATGCGCGGCGTCTCGCGGAAGCGCACCACCTTCTTGCCGCTGCGCGGATCGACGCGCTCCTGCGCCGGCGGCTCGTTCGATACCACCGAGTCCGACGGCGCGACCACCGCGGTCACCTCGAAGCGCGCCTTCATCGCCGGCTCGTCGAAGCACGGGAACGCGCGGCGCGCGTCGGTGGCCTCGAACTGCGTGAAGGCGTAGCGGCGGCCTTCGGACTCGGCGGCGTAGAAGCCGCGCAGCTTGTCGGAGAGGCGCGCGCTCCACTCGAGCGATAGCGTCACCCGGCCCGGTGTAAGCGGCTTGGGCGGCGTGAGCGCGATGGTCTCGTTCGCCTTGTCGTAGCTGACCACCGCCAGGGCGCCGTCCACTTTAGCCGAGCGGATCTCCACTTCCGCCGCGTTTAAAACGATCGCGCGTACCGGCGCGCGCACCTCGACCTCGATGGTCTCGCGCCCGCGGAACGTCGACGCCGCGAGATCGGGCTCGAACGTGACCGCGTAGCGCGACGGGCGCACCGCGTCCGGAAGGCGCGGCGCCGGCGCGGCGAGCGCGGCGGCGGGCGCGAGGATGAGGAGGAGCGGCGCGAGCTGAAGGCGGCGGGTCACTGAATGGTGATGGTGCTGAACCACTGATTGGTGCCGCCCTTGGCCGACTGCGCGTAGATGGCGATCGGCAAGGTGCGCTGCCGCGCCGTCGGCGAGACGGTGACCTGGAGCGGGATGGTGTCGCCGGCCATCGCCTGGCCCGACGACGGCGTGATCTTGACGCCTGAGCCCGGCTGCTGCTCGAGCTGCCACTTGATGAGGCCGACGTCGCCGAACGCGTACGGTTCGATCTTGGCGAACGCGGTGACCGTCATGCTCGGATCGTGCGTGACCTGCCAATCAGCCGGCTCGACGCCGACGTTGAAGTAGGGCCGCTTCGGCGCCGGAACGCAGGGGTCGGACGTGCCGGCGGCGGCGGCTTGCTGCGAGTACAAACGGGTGACGACGTAGCTCTCGGTGAGCGTGCCGGCGTCGGCTTCATCGAAGGTGGCGGTGAACTGCGCGTCGAGGCCGACGCAGAGATCGCCGACCTCGCCGCCGAGCGGCATCGAGTCGTTGAGCCAGCCGGGGCGCGAGCCCGGGTGCGGATCGGTCGCGACCTCGGCGCCTTCGTGGCTGATGACGTCGGTGAGCTGATCGAACGCGGAGCCCGAGCCGAAGTTGGTTTACTGCAGGTTCACCTCGTACGGCACGTTGGTGTTGTCGTTGGTCTCGCTGTGGTAGCCGCCGTAGGAGGCGCAGCCGGTCTGGCCGTAGAGCGTCGATTGCGTCGTGGTGGGGACGATGAACGCGAACACGGTGTTCGAGTTCGGGTGCGGCAAAGTGCCGCCGGAGATCAGCTTGGCGATGAGCGGCGTGAACTCCTGATCGTCGATCGTCTTGGGCGCGGCGGTGGGCATGACCACGAGGCCCATGCTCTTGCCCGGGCCGACGCCGTATTCGCCGAGCGACTGGGTCCAGTAGTCGCTGGTCATCATCCACTGGTGGAAGCGCTCGGCTTGCGCGCCGGTGGCTTCGTCGCCCGGCCAGACGATGGTCCAGACCTCCATCGCGTGGATCGTCGGACCGCCGAAGTCGCTGAGCTGCGGCAGCGCCGGGTGATCGGTCGGGTCGCGCCGCGGCAGCGAGAAGTCCGCCGGCGGGGTCGCCATGTCGACGACCGGCATCTGGCCGTTGTCGGCCAGGTCGGCGCCGCTGCCGTTCAGTCCCGAGCCGGAGCAGCCGAGCGAGAGCATCGAAGCGAAGCCGAAGAGGCGTACGAAACGAGACATCCGAGGTACCTCCGCGGGCGGCTCGTTCTGCAACCGTTGATCCATTGCGCTCACGTTGTAACGGGCACTGAATTCGGCGCCTTGCAGGCTGTGGTCGCGAAACCCCCGAGGCTTCGTCCCACACTCACGTACCCAATCGCGACGGCAGGCGCGTTAGCCGGGGGGACGCGTCCCCAGTAAAGTGCGCACGATTGTGGGTGCAGACGCGTTTGACCGCTGGGAGCGGCTCCCCCACGGCCGCGGCGCGAGACACGCGTCGGGCGGGCGCAACTGCGCGAAATTTCCCGTCGGAGAACGCGGCTCGCGCCTTGCTCAAGAGAGCCGCATGCGCCGATCCGTGTTCGCCAGCTTCGCGTCGTGCGTGCTCCTCTCCGGCTGTCTCGGCGCGCCGGCGCCCGTCGACGAACGCGAGGGCGCGATCATCGGCGGCACGCTCGACACCGCGGATCCCGGCGTGGTGCTGCTGTTCGCGCAGGTGCCGGGCGCGCAGAACGGCTCGCTGTGCACGGCGGAGATCGTCTCGCCGCACGTCGTGATCACCGCCGCGCACTGCGTGTCGCCGGCGGAGGTCGGCCAGGGCGCGCAGTTCATCGTCTACCCGGGCAGCGACTTCAGCCAGGCGAACCAGGGCAACACGCTCGCCGTGAAGGAGACGCACTTCGATCCGCTGTTCGACACCAACAACCTCACCGCGGGCCACGACATCGGCGTGGCGATTCTGCAAAACCCCGTCTCGATCGCGCCGCTCGCCATGAACCGCGCGCCGCTCACCGCCGCGATGCAGGGCCAGCCGGTGCGCTTCGTCGGCTACGGCCTCAACAACGCCGCGCAGCAGACCGGCGCCGGCGTCAAGCGCACCACCATGACCACGCTCACCGACTTCGACACCGTGCTGGTCCATTTCACCGACGGGACGCACGAGACGTGCAACGGCGACTCGGGCGGGCCGGCGTTCATGACGCTCGGCGGGCGCGAGCAGATCGTCGGGCTCACGTCGTTCGGCGACGTCAACTGCAACATGGGCGGCTACGACACGCGGCTCGACGCGATGGTGTCGTTCGTCGATCCGTACATCCAGGCGAACGATCCGCAGCAGCCGCTCTCGCCGCCCGACATGGCGGGGCCGGCGCCGTCGCCCGATATGGCGGGACCGGGCGCGCCGAGCAGCCCGGGGACCGGCGGCGGCGATCCGCCGTCGGCGTCGAACGGCGGAGATCCGCCCGGCACGCCGTCGGCGCTCGCCGCGCTCGGCGATCCCTGCTCGCGCGACGACGACTGCCAGTCGCGCCAGTGCGGCGTCGGCCACCAGGGGCAGCTCGTCTGCGTCGGCGGCAGCGCGCCTTCGAACTCGCTGGTCGGCGGCTGCTCCGCGGCGCCCGGCTCCTCCGATCGCACCAAGCTCGCGCTCATGCTGATCGTCGGCGTCGCGCTCCTCCTCAGCCGCGGTCTCCGCCGCCGCATCTGATCGCGCCCTGTGCTCGCATGACGGCGCTGCGTTCCGCGGGCGGGCTGCGGCAATTTGCCGCCGTGCTCAAACATTCTCGGTCGCGCAGACGCGCCCTGCGAAACTGCGCGCGGCGGCAAATTGCCGCAGCCCGCCCGCTCCACTCCGCTACGCGCCAGATTCGCAAAACCGGTCAAATCGCCAATCCGGGCCGGTTTACCCGAGCGGCGCGGAGTGCAGCGGTGAATCGAGCGCGACCTCGCGCGTGCTAGGCGGGCTGGGGCGAGAGCGGTTGTTGCGGTAGGGTCGGACGGGCGAAGCCGCGGTAGCCGTCGAGCGCCGGGAGCCGCGACGGCAGGTGCGCCGAGACCAGCTCGCGCAGCCGCGGGCCGTCGATCAGCTCGACCGGAACTTCCAGCCCCGCCAGCCCGCTGAGCTCGATCGCGTACGGCGTGACCAGCAGCCCGACCGCCCCGCGCTCCGCCTTGACCTGCTCCGCCAGCTCGACCACTTGCGGCTGCTCGACGAGATCGCCCGGCGGCTGCGCGACGATCAGCACCACGTAGCTGGTGCCCCCGAGCGGCGCCGATCGCTGGTGCGCCACCAGTAGGCGATCCGGACCGAGCACCTCTTCTTCGCGCACCTCGAGCCCGAGCGCGTCGAGCAGCTCGATCACCAGCGAGCGCAGCTGCGGTGGCGCCATGCGCGGGCGTCGATCGACGTGTTCTCGATCCACCTCGGCGGCGCGCACCACGGTCGGGTTGGTAGCATAACGCGCCAGCAGCACGGCCAGCGCGCTCATGAAGATCATGGCGAACAAAACGATCGCGACCATCAGGTTAGATGGTAGGCCCGCGATCGTCGCCGACAAGCCTACGTGCTCGGCGCGTGCGCGAACGCCTCGAGCCGCTCGCGCTCCTCGGGCCGCAATAGCGGCAGCTCGACGCCGATGGCGAAGTGCCCGCCCTCGCGCTTGGCCCACACCACGCGCCCGACGGTGAACAGGTGCGCGCCCGTCGGCCCGCCCACCTCGAGGCGCAGCGCCAGCTCGGTGCCGACGTCGAAGTGCCGCGGCGCGCGCAGCCGAAACCCGCCGCCCCCGATCTCGTCGGTGAACGTGACGGTCATCTCCGTCACCGGCAGATACGACAGCCGCAGCTTCTTGGCCGTGCGCGCGTGCGCCCGCGCCGGCTGCCCCGGCGGCGGCTTGGGATTGTGCGGCGCCAGCTTCGCGCGCAGCGTGCGCCACCGCTCGCGCTCCGGCTCGCTCGCCTGCTTGTTCGAGACCTTGGCGCTCAGCGCCGCGAACTCGCGCAGCTCCTCGTCCGTCCCACCCATGCTTCGAGAATTATCGGATCGGCGGCGTTCGGTAAAGTTTGCGCAGGTAGAGCGCGCCCGGCGGCAGCGCCACCGCGCCCATCGCCAGCACCATCCACGCGTGCGGCTCCCGTCGGAGAACCGCGTGCACCACGCCCCAGACGATCATCACGGCGCACAGCACCAGCCACGCCGAGACCAGGATCTTGTGCGCCGTGAGCAGCCGCATTATTCGAGCAGGTAGCGCCGCAGGAACTTCACCGCCACCGAGCCCTGCCCGATGAGCGCCTCGTTGAACTTGCGCTGCGTGAACGCGCCGCCGACCTTCTTGCGGTAGTCGCGCTCGAGATCGCGGATCTCCTCGAGCCCGAGGAAATACTGCGCGAGCTGCGTCGAGTCGAGCTTGGCGCGCAGCAACTTCTTCTCCGCCATCGCCTGCTCCTGAAATCCCTCCTCGACCATGAAGCGCACCGCCTCGGCGTCGCTCATCGTGCCGCTCTGCAGCTTCACGTCGAGCAGCGCGTTGGTGGCGACGATCATCTGCCCGCGCACGTCGTAGAAATGGAAGCGCGCGTTCTTGGCGTCGCCCCAGCCGAGCCCGACCATCAGCCCTTCGCCGTAGACCGCCCAGCCCTCGACCATCGGCGCGTTCCACAACACCGCGCGCAGCGGATTGAGGTTGCGCTTCGAATAAAAATATTGCGTGTGATGGCCCGGGTACGCCTCGTGCGCAGCGACGAGCTGCACCTCGTAGCTGTTCTGCCCGCGCAGGTACGACTCGACGCGCTCGGCGGGCCACGTCGGATCGATCGGGTCGACGTAATACGTCGCGTGCCACTTGGGCGCGCGGTCGAGCACGCCGGGCGCGAGGTACTCGGCCGCCGACGAGCCGCGCTTGAACGCCGGCATCGGCTCGACCACCAGCGTCTCGCGCGGCGGCAGCGCCAGCAGGTCGTGCTTCTCGATGAAGCCGCGCAGCGCGTCCAGGTTGCGCGCGTGCGAGGCCACCAGGTCGTCCGGCTTCGGATGATCCTTGGCGAGCTCGTCCTTCACCTTCTCGATGATCTTCTTCTGCGCCTGAGCGTCGGCGTTCTCGGCCGGCTGCGGCGCGGCCGGCCACAGCGTCTTGTGCAGCCCGCGCGCGGCGGCGTACAGCTCGGCGCGCGCGCGCTTGAAGCTCGCCTCGGCGCGCGCCACCATCTCGTCGGCGGTGAGCGAGGTCTGCAGCGCCAGCGGGAACTTCTTGCGGTAGAGCGCCGCGCCGAGCCGCCAATCTCCGTCGGCGCGCGGCTTCAAGTCCTGCTCGAGATATTTCTGGTAGTCCTTGAGAGCGGCGACCGCTTTCACGCGGGCGGCCTCCGCCTTCGGATCCTTCGCGCAGAATTCGCGAACCTCGCTGTCGAAAAATTCGATACGCCCCTGGTTGCCCTTGATCGCCTGGTCGGCGTACTCCTTCGACACGCGGCGCGCGCCCTTCTGCTTCGAGCGATCGAGCGCCGCCTTCTCCTGCTCGACGAGCTTGGGCAGCGCGGCGAGCTGCGCGACCACGCTCCTGCGCCGCTCGGCCTCGGGCGCGAAGTCGCCGTGGATGATGTCCGAGAGCCGCCCGGCGACGATCTCGCGCGGGTCGTAATAGGGAAACGAATCGAACAGCCGCGGGTCCCACTCCCAATCGCGGATCTCGCGCAGGTACAAGAGCTCGAGCCCGATGCCGTCGGCCAGGATCTCGCCGTCCACTTTCTCGTCGGTGGACGCGAGCGAAGGCTTGAGCGCGTCCAATTTCTTTTGCAGCGCAGCAAGCTCGGCCTCGCGCTGCTTGAGCGCCTCGGCGCCGAGGTCGACCAGCTTTTCGTCGAAGCGGTGGTCGCCCATGAACGTCGCCAGGTGCGGCTTCGCGCGAAACAGCCCGTCGAGATACTGCTGGCGCAGCTCGGTCAGTCGATAGGGCGCACCGTGCGCGGCGCCCGACGCGCAAACGAGGGCGGCCGAGACGAGGAGGGTTTTCATGGCGCGCGACTATAGTGGAAGGCTAGACGCCGGTCGACATCTCCAGCATGCGATCGATCGGGCGCTTGGCGCGCACGCGCAAATCCTCGTCGAGCTCGAGGCGCGGCGAAAGATCGCGCAGGCAGAGGTACAGCTTCTCCATCGTGTTGCGCCGCATGTGCGGGCACTGGTTGCAGGCGCACGACTCGTCCTCGGGCGGCGCGGGAATCAGCGTCTTGCCCGGCGCATCGCGCCGCATGGCGTGCAGGATCCCCTCCTCGGTCGCCACGATCAGCGTCTGCACCGGCGACGACACCGCGTACTTGAGCAGCGCCGTCGTCGAGCCGACGAACTTCGCGTGGCGCAAGACCGGCTCCTCGCACTCCGGATGCGCGATCAGCTCCGCGCCCGGGTGGCGCACCAGGAGCTCGATGATCTTCTGCTCGCTGAACGTCTCGTGCACGATGCAGCTCCCCGGCCACAGCACCATCTCGCGCCCGGTCTGCTTCATCACGAATCGCCCGAGGTGCTGATCGGGCGCGAACACGATCGGCTGGTCGCGCGGGATCTGCTCGACGATCCTGACCGCGTTCGACGACGTGCAGATGACGTCGCTCATCGCCTTCACCGCCGCCGAGCAGTTGATGTAGCTGACGACGTAGTGGCCCGGGTGCTTTTCTAGAAAATACTTGAACTGTTCGGGCGGGCACCCGTCGGCCAGCGAGCAGCCGGCGGCGAGATCGGGCAGCACCACCACGCGCTCGGGATTCAGGATCTTCGCCACCTCGGCCATGAAGTGCACGCCGGCGAAGACGATCACGTCGGCGGTGGTCTTCTGCGCCGCACGCGCCAGGCCGAGCGAGTCGCCGACGTGATCGGCGAGGTCCTGGATCTCCGACTCCTGGTAGTAGTGCGCGAGGAGGACGGCGTTGCGCTCCTTCTTCAGGCGAGCGATCTCGTCCTCGAGCTTCCACGCCGGGGGCAGCGGCTGTAGCAGGTTCGCCATGGGCGTAATGTGCGACTTCGCGGCCCGCGTGTCGAGACTGCTTACTCGGTGATCTTCTCGGCCACCGAACGCAACAGCTCGTCGAGCAGCCGCTTCGCCTCGGGGCGCATCGAGCCGAACTCGAGGCCGACGCGGAACGCCTGCGTGCCGTCTTTGGTGATCGGCCGCTGGTTGACGACGCGCGCGTGCAGGATCAGCAGCTCGCCGCCGCCCATGTCGGGCACCGTGACGTCGACCTCTTCGTAGAGGACCAGCGGCTCGGACACGGTCATGAGCAGCCCGCCCGACGAGATGTCCTCGAGGATGGCGCGCAGATCGTCGAGCTGGCCGAAGTGGATCTCGATGCGCCGCGCCACCCGCGCGTGCGCGCGCCGCCCGCCGCCCGTCGTCGACAGCAGCACGTCGATCAGCTCGAGCAGCTGCTCGCGCATCGCCGGCTCCACCACGTCGAAGCGCACCGCCACCGAGTGGCCGCCGTCTTTCGGCGACGGCTGCGAGCGGATGATCTCGGACATCACCACGATCTCGACGCCGCTCAGCGACGGCAGGAACAGCTCGACCGTCTCGCCCACGCCGCCCACCGGCTGCGCCACGAAGAAGCGCGCGCCGCCTTTCGAGAGGTCGCGCAGCTCCGCCTCGACGATGCCCTGCGGGGTGGCGACCTCGATCTTGGTCGAGACGTGGATGCGGGCGTGGACCCGCTGCTCTTCGCCGCTCATGGAGCCCACAAGGCTATCACGTCCGCGACGGCGGCCGCGCGGCCAGCGGATCCTCGGGCCAGGCGTGGCGCGGATAGCGGCGCATGAGCTCGCGGCGGATCGACGGGTAGTGCCGCTGCCAGAAGCCGGCGAGATCGGACGTCACCTGCACGGCGCGCTGGTTGGGCGCGAGCAGGTGCAGCGTGAGCGCGACGCGGCCGCGCGCGACGCGGGGGCCCTCGCGCAGGCCGAAAAAATTCTGGAGGCGCGACGCCACCGACGGCGGCTGGCCCGGCGTGTAGGTGATGCGCGCGGCGCGGCCGCCGGGCAGGGTCACGCGCTCGGGCGCCAGCTCGTCGAGCTGGCGGCGCAAGCTTCCGTCGAGGCGCGCGCGCAGGGCCTCGACCAGGTTGCGCTCGCGCAGCTCGGCGAAGCTGGACGCGCCGGCGCACAGCGCCTCGAGCGCCGCGCGCAATTCGGCGTCACCGACGGCGGGCGCGTTCAGCTCGGGACACGCGGCGCGCACGAACTCGAGGCGGCCGAGGAAGCGCTCGAGCGCGTCGCCGTCGGTGAACGCGCGCGGGCCGCGATCGAGCGCCGCCGCCGCCAGCGCGCGCGCGATCGCCTCGGCGTCGGCGCCCGGCGCGTCCGGCCGCGCGGGCGCGCGTTTCTCGTCGAGCGTGAGCTGATCGTAGACCAGCTTCCGCACCACCTCGACGCGCTCGGCCTCGGCGTTCCACGGATGCTCGACGACTTCTCGCAAGCGATCGGCGTAGAGATCGATCAGCCACTCCGGCTCGACCGCGCTCGCCCGGCGCACGAGCACGCTGCCTGCGCGACCCGCCGACGCGCGCTCCTCCGCGTCGACCGCCACCAGCAGCTCGGCGTCGACCACCGACGAGTCGGCCAGCCGCGCCGTGCCGCCGCCCGAGAGCACCAGCTCGCGCGCGCCCGGCTTGCGCCGGCGCGCCACGCGATCGGGATAGCCGGCCAGCACGGCGAGGCCGAGCGCCGCGTCGAGATCCGGCTTCTCCGGCGGGCGCGGCGAATTTTTCAGCTCGCGCTGGAGCTGGCGGCGCACGCGATCCACCGCCAGCGTCGCGCCCACGTCGAGGCCGAGCGCGCGCACGCGATCGGGTTGCAGGCGCACGCGCTCCGCCTCGGCGAACAGCTCCAGCTCGGCGCCGAGATCCGACGGGCCGCTCACTTTCGCCGGCCCGCGGTTGCGCGCGAGCTCCTGCTCGCCGACGAGCGCCGCCACCACGCAGCCTTCGCGGCCCGCTCCGCGCCGCTCGGCCTCCACCACCAGGCGCGCCAGCCGCGGGTGCACCGGAAAGCGCAGCATGCGCCGGCCGAGGTCGGTGAGCGCGCCGCTCCCGTCGAGCGCGCCGAGCCGCGCGAGCAGCGCGCGCGCGGCGTCGAGCGCGGCGTCGGGCGGCGACTCGAACCAGTCGAACGCCGCCGCGTCGCGCTCGCCCGACGCCGCCAGCAGCAGCACCGCCTCGGCGAGATCGCTGCGGCGCACCTCGGGCGTCTCCTGCGCGGGGCGCGTGTCGTGATCGTGGCGCGTGTAGAGACGCAGGCAGCGGCCGGGGCGCAGGCGGCCGGCGCGTCCCGCCCGCTGCGTCGCCGACGCGCGCGAGATGCGCTGCACGCGCAAGGTCGGCAGCCCCGACCACGGCGAGTGCGCCGCCACGCGCGCCAGGCCGCTGTCGATCACGGCCACCACGCCCTCGATGGTCACCGACGTCTCGGCCACGTTGGTCGACAGGATGATCTTGCGGCGCGCGCCGGGCTTGATCGCGCGGTCCTGCTCGGCGGGCGGCAGGTCGCCGTGCAGCGTCGCCACGTCGAGGCCGTGCTGCTCGGCGAGCGGCGCGCAGGCGGCGGCCGCGCGGCGAATCTCCGCCGCGCCCGGCAGAAAAACCAGCACGTCGCCGTCGAGGCCGTCGGCGATCAGCTTGCGCACCGCCTGCGCCACGTCGCTCTCGAGCGGGCGATCGGGCGCGGGCGGCCGCTCGGCGTACTCGAGCGCCACGTCGAAGCGCCGCCCTTCGCCGCGCAGCGACGGGCAGTCACCGAGGTAGCGGGCGAGCGGCGCGGCCTCGAGCGTGGCCGACATCGCCGCCAGCTTCAGCGACGGGCGCGCGCGCTGGATGCGCCGCCCGAGCGCGAGCGCGAGATCGCCCTGCAGGTGGCGCTCGTGAAACTCGTCGCAGAGGATCGCGCCCACGCCGTCGAGCCGCGGGTCGTCGAGCAGCCGTCGGAGCAGCAGCCCCTCGGTGACGAACACGATGCGCGCGCGCGGCCCCGCCACCTCCTCGAAGCGCACGCGGTAGCCGACGCTCTCGCCGAGCGGCTCACCGCGCTCGTCGGCCAGGCGCGCCGCCGCCAGCCGCGCCGCCAGCCGCCGCGGCTCGAGCACCAGGATCTGCCCGTCGACCACGCCGGCGTCGTCGAGCGCGCGCGGCACCCGCGTGGTCTTGCCCGCGCCCGGCGGCGCCTCCAGCACCAGCGACGAGCCGCGCCGGAGCGCGCCGACGATCTCCGGCAGCAGCGGATCGATCGGGAGCGGCGTCAGCGTCGGCGA
>DASREC010000116.1:0-31883 GCA_035652295.1 Polyangia bacterium | reverse complement strand
AAGGTCCTGCCCGAGAGCCCCACGACCGGCGACATCGTGCGAACGACGATTCACAAGCGGCTCATTCGCAGCGTCTTCGGCGCGCCGATCACGCTCAGGACCTATATCGACGATGTCCTGGTAGCGGAGAGCGCGGTCGGTTGGGATCCGCGCTACCAGGCGCCGTCCACCGCGACCTCGAAGCTGACGGCGGGTACGCAGCTCGGCAACGTCAAGCCGAACGGCGGGAAGATCGACGGGCTCGGCACGCCGACCGGCGACTGGCAGTCGAACGGGCTCGCACAGCAGCGCGCGACCTCGGTCGATCTCGATCCCACCGGCGGCACCAAGAAGGTGACGGTGAACGGCACCGGCGACAAGACGACCTACGGCCAGGGAGGCGACGCGCGCACGCTCAAGATCTCGAACTCCGCCGTCTCGAAGAACATCGGCGAGACGCCGGAGGCCGACATCTTCGAGACCGCGGGCACGACCAAGGCGCTGTGCCCGTGAGGCGGCGGTTTCAGACCGCGCTCATCTCGGATTGACGGGAAAGTTGCCGAGCGAAGTGGAGGGGGCCGGGTGAGGCACGGCGAGCGCGATGGCGGTCGCCAGGCCGGCGACCACCACGGTGCCGGCGGCGCTGCCGATGGCGATCCAGAACGCGCGGCCGCGCTTGCGCCGGATCGGCGGCGCAGCGCGCGCGATCGGCGCAGGAAGCGGCGCGGCGATCAGCGCGGGCGACGGCGGTGAAGCGCGCGGCGTGAGCTCCTCGGGGAGCGCGTCGATCACCACCGGCTCCGTCGCGGCGGGCGCTGCCTCGGGCGGTGGCGGTGCCGGCTTGGGCGTAATCGCCGCGACGACCGGCGCCGGCTTCGCGATCGGCGGAGGCGGCGGCGCGGGCTTCGGTGGCGGCGCCGCTGCGACGATCACCGGAGGAGGCGTTGGCTTCGCGATCGGCGGAGGTGGCGGCGCGGGCTTCGGCGGCGGCGGCGGCGCGGCGGCCATCACGGGCGGAGGAGTTGGCTTCGCGCTCGGCGGAGGCGGCGGCGCGGGCTTCGGCGGCGGCGCGGCGGCCATCACGGGAGGAGGCGTTGGTTTCGCGATCGGCGGCGGAGGCACCGTCGCGCGCGCTGGAGCCGGCGCCGGCGCGGGTGGCGCCGCGGCCACCTCCCACTCGGGCGCGTGCAGATCGTCGCCCGCCCGGCGCGGCGCGCGTTCCAGCTCGGCGATGTAGCGCTCCGCGTCCGCTCGCTTGGGCGTCGCCGGCTCGGCGGCGAGGTAGCGGCGATACAAGTCGATCGCGCGCCGCGCCTGCCCCGCGTGCCGCTGCGCCTGCGCCGCGTTCCAGAGGAGAATCGAGAGCGGCCGATAGCGATAGCCCTCTTCGAACTCGGCCGCGGCCTTGCTCCAGTTCTTCAGCTCGTAGTGGGTCTGTCCGAGATCGAAGTGCGCCTTGGCGCGCCGCGTCCGCTCTTCATCGGACAGGCCCTCCCCCCATGCGCTCGCCGAAGCCAGGACCAGCAGGGCCATCGCCGCGCAGGTACGCATCGAGATCATCATACCAGGGGTCGCGCCCGGCGGGTGAGCGGCGCGCGCCGGGACAAGCCGCGGCCGACGTGATAGTGCTGCGTCGATGACGCGCAATCCGTGGAAGCAGCTCGCCGCAGCCGCTCGCCCGCGCGACGACGGGCGCCGCGATCTCGTCCCGATGATCGGCACCGGCTTCAACGCCCGCGCCGGCGAGACGGTGAGCTGGCACGGGCTGCTGGCGCGCATCGCCGGCCGGCGCGCGCTGCCCGATCCGCGCGCGCTCGTCGGCAACGCGACCTTCGTGTGGGAGTCGCTCTTGTGCGGCTTCGCGGCGCGCGAGAACTGCAATCCCTCGATCGCCGAGGGGCGGCTGCAATCGCGCGTGGCCGAGGTGCTGCTCGAGACCTATTCGGTAGGCGGCATCACGCGCGGGTTCGCCGATCAGTTCCTGGCCAATCGATTTCGCGACGTGGTGTCGTTCAACTTCGACTACGGCGCGCTGAGCGACGAGCCGCGCTGGAGCCACCGCGAGCCGGAGCGCTTCAACTCCGTGCACACGCACGCGCGCACCGCCGCCGGCACGCGCATCTGGTATCCGCACGGCAGCGTGCGGCGGCCGGAGAGCATCCTCCTCGGCGTGCGGCTCTACGGAATGCAGATCCAGCACCTCGAGGACGCGCGCGAGCAGTTCAAGCTCACCGAGAAGCAGCTCAAGGTCGAGCTGGGCCATCCGGGCGGGCATGGGGGCGAGCGCGACTCCACCGACGAGGAGCGCCGGACGCTGTGGCACGCGCACCGGGAGCAGGGCGAGAGCTGGGTGGCGGTGACGATGAACGCGCCGCTCCTTTGCCTCGGGCTCGGCATGGGACGCGAAGAGTGGCCGCTGTGGTGGCTGTTCAATCAGCGCGCGCGCAACCACGCGCGGCGGCGCATCCGGATCCCCGCGTTCGTGATGCTGCCGGCGTGGGAGGCCGAGCCGCTGCGCGTGGTCGCGGAGCTGGCGGGGCTCACGCTGCTCACGTTCGACAGCTATGACGAAGGCTGGCGGCGGCTCGAGGACGCGCTCGCGCTTTGACCTGCTGATCGCGTGCACCGGGTCGTCGCTTTGCCTTAAAATGGTGCGATGCGATTTCCATGGTGGGCGTTCCTGCTGCTCGCGGGCGGTTGCTCGAGCGACGTCACCGCAGAGCAGAAGTGCGGCCAATTCGTCTCGACCCTTTGCAAGAAGCTCTTTCAGTGCGGAGCCGGCGCGGCCGCTTATGCGAGCGAGCCCGATTGCGAGATGAGCTGGAGCTCGCGCGTCGGCTGCAATCAATGGGTGGTGCCGCCGAGCTGCAGCTACGATTGGGGCCCGTTCGACCAGTGCCTCTCCGACGTCGCGGCCGAGTCGTGCAGCGACGCGCAGCACGGACCGCCCGGCACGTGCAGCGCCGCCGCTGCGCCGCCGATGTGCGCCGGCGGGCCGGTCTTCTGCACCGATCACGGCGAATCCTCGTCGGGGGCGGGCTGCACGTTCACGATCGCCGGCTGCGGCGATCAGAAGACGTATGGCATCAACTGCGCGAGCGGCGCGTGTAGCTGTCAGGTGAACGGCGCGACGACGCAGCCCGCGGCCGGGCTCACCGACTGCTCGCGCGACGAGGCGATCCTGAACACCGCGTGCGGCTGGAACCTGTTTCGCACGTATCGGCCGGAGCCGCCGGATCTCGCGCCGCCGCCGGATCTGACTCCGGGTTGCATCATCAATGGAGTCTATTATCCGATTGACGCCGCGAATCCGCAGAACCCGTGTCAATCGTGTCAATCGAGCCGGAGCGACGCGTGGAGCGATCTCGATAACGTCCCGTGTGGAGCGAACGGCTGCGGACAGTGCAGTCAAGGCATGTGCGGCGTCGGCTTCGTCGCCTATCAGCAGAGCAGCCCCACCGCCATCGCCGTCGACGCGGCCAACATCTATTGGATCAACTCGTACGGCGCGGGCGACGTCTCGAAGATCGCGCTGAGCGGCGGCAATCCGAGCAGCCCGACGGTGCTCGCCACCAATCAGGCCAATCCCACCGGGCTGGCGATCGACGCCACGTACGCGTACTGGACCAATCAAAACTTCAGCGCCTCGACGGGATTTCTGCAACGGGCCACGCTCGGCAGCAGCGGCGTGCCCGGCTCCGCGCTCGCGGGAAGTCTCACCACGCCCGGCGCGATCGTCGTCGACGCCGCCAACGCGTATTGGGTCAGTCAGGGAACCACGGGCAACAAAGACGGCGCCATCCTGAAGCTCGCGCTCGGCGGAGGAACGGGGACGCCGACGCCGCTCGCCTCGTCGCTGGCGAGCCCGCTCGGGATCGCGGTCAACGGCGGCAACGTCTACTGGACCAACAGCGGCGACGGTACGGTCATGAAGATCGCGGCCGGCGGGAGCGGCACGGCGGCGACGATCGCGACGGGACAGATCGTGCCGTCCGGCATCGCGGTCGACGCGAGCGCGGTCTATTGGGTCAATCAGGGAACGGCTTCGATCAACTACACAGATGGAACGGTGATGAAGTTGCCGTTCGGCTCCGTCAATCCCGTCCCGCTCGCGTCGGCGCAGCGGCAGCCGCTCGGGCTCGCGATCGACGCGGTCGACGCGTACTGGACCAACAGCCGCGACGGCACGCTCTGGAAGGTGGCGCTCGCGGGAGGCACGCCGGCGCAGGTCGCCTCGTTCCAGCAGTCGAGCTCGGTGCAGGGCATCGCCGTCGACAGCCACTGCGTGTACTGGACCGGCTCGACCGCGGTGCTGAAAGCGCCGAAGTAGCGCGTGGCGAAGATGGGGAAGGCGCTCCTCGACTTCGCGCGGGGCGGCGGGTTGGCGGCGGGGAGCGCGATGCTGCTCGGCCTGTGGTTTCAGGGGATGCACCGGCTCGGGTTTCGCGAGGCCTATCCCGATGGGTTCGTCGACGTCCTCATCCCGGGCGTCGTCGGCGTCGGGCTCGGCGCGACGCTCGGCTTGCCGGCGAGCGCGCGCGGGCCGCTGTGGTTCCTGTTGCGCGTAGTCGGCGTCGCGATCGCCGGAATCGCCGCCGCGGCGCTCTTCGCCATCGGTGGGACCCTGTTGCTGGTGAGCGTGTTCGGCATCGCCGAGCGAAACCTTCCGCCGTACTTCGCCGTCGCCGGCGTCGCGCTCGTGGCGGTCGGGCTGCGCCGCCTGCCGCGCCGGCGCGCCGCGCGCGCGGTGCTCGGCGTCGTGGTCGGGATCTTCGTCGTGATGCGGCTCCTGGTCGTCTGGCCGAGCGCCGCGCACACCGTCATGTGCCGGCTCTTTCCCTTCCCGAGCGAGAAGCTGCGCACCATCTTCGATCACCACTGCGGCGCCGTGTGCGGCGGCGAGCGGAGCAGGGTGGTCAGCCTCGACACCAAGCTCGTCTACGGCTCCATCGACGCCAACCTCGCGTGCAGCGTGAAAGCGGACGCGGTCCTCGAAGTGACGCGGCCGTTTTTCGAGGACGCGTGCGGCGACGTCCACGACGCCGCGCCGGCGGTGCCCGCGTTCGTGCGCGCCTACCCGACGATGGACGCGTGCGTGAAGGAGCATCCGGCGGCGGTGTGGCGCGAATGGTACGCGCCGCTGCCGTCGCCCTGCTGCTTGCGTCAGCTCACCGAGCGTCACGTCGGCGAGCGCATCCACGTCTCGCGCGCGTGGGAGTTCCTCTTCAACCGGTGGAAGTGGAGCGGGTGGAGCGAGCGGTTCGAGGAGCTGTGATCGCCGCTGCGATCGACATGTTGGGGACACGGTTGACGCGCCCCGCGCGCGCGTGGCTCACTCGGGCGTGCCCTCGACTCGGACCTGGTTGCGCTCGCCGCGCTTCGACGCCTGGCTGCAGCTCGGCGCGCTGGCCGGCGTCGCGCCCGCGCTGGTGCTGTACGCGGCGTGGGGCGCGCGCGCCTCGTCGCTGGTGCCGCTGGCGTCGCTGATCGCGATCCCGTTCTTGCACGTGTTCGGCTCGTTCTTCTTCGCGTTCTCGACGGAGCGGAACGCCAGCGCGTCGACGCCGCGCGCGCTGGCGATGACCTGGGCGCTGTGGGGCGCGGCGGTGCTGGCGCTGTCGGCGTGGGCGCCGCGCGCGCTGGCGACGTTCGCGCTGGTGTACGGCGGCTGGCACATCGCGCGGCAGAACTTCGGGTTCCTGCGCGAGCTGGCGCAGCGCGACGGCCTCGCCGGCGATCGCGTGCTCCGGCGGCTCGATCTCGCGGTGTGCCTTCAGCCGGCGATCGCGCTGTGGCTGCTGATCGCGTGGCGCGGGCCGTGGCGCTTCTGGACCGCCGACGTCTATCACCCGTCGGTGCCGGCGTGGCTGGTGGCGCTGGCGTTCGCGGCCGTGCCGGCGACGGTGATCGCGCGCGAGCGGCGGCTCGGCGCGCGGCGCGGCTCGTCGGCGGCGGGGCTCCTGCTGGTGGCGGGAAATTTCGCGGCGCTGCTCGGGCCGGCGCTGGTGCTCGACGAGCTGACGATCATCTACACGCTGTCGGCGTCGTTTCACGGCGTGCAGTACCTGGCGTATCTCGCCGAGCGCGAGCGCGAGCGGCGGCCGTTCGAGCAACCGACCGCGGTGCTGGTGCCGCTGGCGTCGGCGATCGCGCTCTCGATGGCCGCGTGGGCGACGGCGCTGGCGCTGGCGGGCTGGCTGTTCTCGCCGGCGCGCGCCGGGCAGCTGCTCTTGGCGGCGTGGTACGCGATCGTGCCGTTCCACTATTTCGTCGACGGGCGCATCTGGCGGGCGCGGCGAAGATGAGCGCGCGCGGCTGGCTGACCGGCGCGGCGGCGGCGATCGTGGCGGCGCTCGGGATCTTTTTGCTGCGCGAGACGCGGCGCGCGCCGGGCGCGAGCGACTCCGCTCAAACGCCGGCCGCCGCGTCGCTGCCCGCCGCGGCTTCGTCGCCCGTCGCTGCGCCGCCGCCGTCCGTCGTCGCGCCGCCTCCGTCGCGCGTCGCTGCGCCGCCCGTCGCTGCGCCGCCGCCCGTTGCTGCACCTGCGGCTGCGCCCGCGACCGCCGCGTCGCCGGACCCGTTCGTCGAGCCGCCGCCGCAGCTTCCGCAAGTCGAGCACCAGATCAAGGCGCGGACGCACCTCATGGTGTCGATGGAGATCAGCGCGCTCGAGTCGGAGCTGCGGCGCGCCGAGCAGACCGGCGACGCCGAGCGCGCGCGCGATCTCGAGCAGCGCCTCGGCGAGCTGCGCCACCGCAAGCGCCTCCTCGACGAGGAATTGGGCGAGTCGTCGCGATGACGAAGAAGCCGCGCGCGCGCACCGAGAGGCGTGAGCGCGAGCGCGCGGCGGGAAAGTTGGTGCGCGACCTCGCGCGGCTGGCGGAGCTCGAGCCGGGCGGCGCGCCTGATCGGCCGATCGAGGTGCCGTCGTCGTCGGTGATCGCCGTCCGCGCGCGCGCAAAACCGTGCCCGCTGTGCGGCGGCGCGCTGCGGCTCGACGAGGAGACCGCCGAGCGCGTGGACGGCCGCAGCCTGCGTGCGGCCCACGTGACGTGCATGCGCTGCGGTGTCGCGCGGCGCCTCTGGTTCCGCCTCGGCTCGCCGCTCGCCAGCTGATATGAACGGTGTTTACTTGAGGTACGTCCCGCTGTACAGCGGGATGACTTTGCCGCGCGTGAGGCTGGCCTCGCCGCCGCCCGAGGTCTCGCCGTCGCCGACCGAGCCCTTCACGTTCAGCACGTTCTCGGTGAGCGTGAGGGTGACGGTGAGCGTCACGTTGACGTTCTGCGGGTTGGCGAAGTAGGCCTTGACCGCTTCCCACACCTCCGCCGCGGTCGCGCCGTCGCCCTTCGACAGCACCGCGTCGAGGCGCGAGGCGAGATCGGCCAGGTGATCCATCTTGCTGGTGAGCGCGACCGCGACCGAGCCGTCGGTGGCGTCGGGCACGCCGGCCATCTTCGACTTGATCGCGCCCTGCACGCCCGCGGGCAGGAGGTTGAGCATGCCGGGGAACGCGCCGAGCGAGACCGTGCCGGTGATCGACTGCGACAGGCCGGCGTCGAGCTTGTCCTTGGTGACGTCGTAGCTGATCTGGCACTGCGCCTGGCCGGCGAGGCCGACCGAGCCCTTGAACAGCTTGACGCCTTCGGGCGCGAACTCGCCGCTGGCCTCGCCGCTGACTTTTTCGTAGAGCGTCGCCGACAGCACCTGGTCCATCTTCGGCTTGCCGTCGGGGCCGTTCTCGGCGTTGCCTTTGGCGTCGGTGGCGGCGACCTGGTTGCTGGCGACGGTGACGCCCATTTCGCCGCTCGCGCCGAGCTTGCCCTTGGCGCCGCCGCCCTTGAACTCGAGCGCGATCTCGCCGGTGTCGGCCATGGTGACCGACGCGGAGGTGAGCTTGTCGGCGAACGCGGCCTGTCCGGCGCCGGCCGCGAGGTTGCTGAACGGCGACGGCAGGAGCGCGGCGCCGCCTTGCGACGCGACGAACGCCGAGAGCCCGCCGAGCCCGTCGCAGGTGGTCTTGTCGGCGGTGGCGTCGAACGTGTACGTGAGCGACGCGCTCAGCTTCTTGCCGACGCTGATCTTGGCCTTGCCGCCGGCGTCCTTGGCGTTGGGGTCCTTGGCGTTGGGATCCTTGCCGGCGTCCTTGGCGTCGGTGGGAGCGGCCTTGGGGTTGGGTCCGTTCCCCGCCTGCGAGCCGTCGGCGCCAGGCGGTGCAGCGCCGCCCGCAGGTGCGCCGCCCGCCGGCGCTGGCTTCGCGCCGCCGAATGGAATCGGAACCGCCGGCGCCGCGCCGCCGTTGAGGTGCATGATCGCCGCGGCCTTGGCCGGCAGCGTCCCCGAGACGGAGACGTCGCCCGAGGTCTCTTTCTTGTCGCCGGACTTCTCCATCCCGACGGCCGCCGAAGCGTCGCCGGTGATGGTCGCGGTATACGTCTTCGCCGTGCGCGTGATCTTGATGCTCGCGCCCGCCGCGACGGTGACCGGCACGCCGTCGATCGGCACCGTCAGGTTGCCCTTGAGCGAGAAGGTGGCGAATCCGGATGCGCCGTTTCCGCCGGCCGGATCGGGGACGAACTGCTCGATGCACGGGCCGACCGCCTTGCCCGCGATCGCGCACGCCTCGCCCTTGAGCTCGGCGACCTTCGCCGCCGCCGCCGCGCGCCACTTGCTGAGGCGCCCGCCGGTGAGCTTGTCGATCGCGTCGTAGGCCTGCTGCCACTTTTGCTGTGCGGCCTTCTTGAGCTCGTTCCACGCCTTCGACGCCGCGTCGGCGACCTTGGTGATCGTGTCCTTGACCGACTTGTACTTTTCGGCGATCCACTTGACCGCGTCGTCGGCCGCTTTCTGCAGTTTGGCTTTGTACTCGGCGGCTTTTTTCTGCGCGTACTCGACGGCAGCCTGGCCGGCTTTGTACGCCAGCGCGATCGGCGCGACGATCGCTTCGCCCGCGGCCTCGAGCGGACCGGTGATCCAGTTGGGCAGCTTGCTCCACCACGAGCCGGCGACGCCCTTGGCTTTCGCCAGCAGCGACATCGCGCCGTTCTTCGCCCAGTCGACGGCGCCCGACACCGCGCTCGAGATCGCCTTCTTGGCGCTCTCCCACGTATCCGACGCCCACTTGAGCACCGCCTTCGCCTTTTCGCTGATGGCGGTCTTGGCGGCTTCCCACTTGTCCGAGATCCATTTCTCGGCTTTGGCGATCGCGTCCTTGATCGGCTTGAGCTTGCCCTCGAGCCATTTGTCGACGGCGTCGCGGACCTCGGTGAGCGTCTTCTGGATGCGCTGCGCGGTGGCCTTGGCGCTCTGGATCTTGCCGTCGGCCCACGCCAGCACTTCGGCGCCGCCGGGGACTTTCTTGATCGCCTTGGTCATGCCGTCGACGACGTTCTTGCCGAGGGAGGTGACCTGCGCGACGATCTGCGACTCGGAGCAATCCCAATCGGCCGCGGCGTCGGGCGGCTTGGCGTTGGCGGTGAGCTGCTGCGCGACCGGCGGCGCGCCCGCGGCGGCCGGCGCGGCGACTTGCGGCGGGCCCTGCACGAGCGGCTTGACCGGGTCGGTGGCGTAATCGGCGATCGGCGCGGCGACGGAGAAGCCCTGCGCGGCGGTGCCGCCGGCGGCCGCGGCCTGCGTGGTGTCCTGCTGCGCCTGCTGCGCCTGCTTCTGGCCGCTCGTCGCGTCGGCGTTGGTGGCCGTCTGCTGCGCGCTCACGCCCGAGGTCATCTGCGAGTCGGCCTGCGTCGCCGCCGCGTCCGCCTGGCCCTGGCCCGTCGCGGCCGCGCCTTGCGCCTTCGACTGCACGCCCGACCCGAAGCCGCCGACCTGGCCGGACAGCGACTTGATCGGGTTCATGATGAAGTCGGGGATCAGATCCGACGCCGACAGTCGCTGCACCGGCGCCGCGCCGCCGCCCTTGGCCTGCTGCGCGACGTGCGTCGACTCGTGGGCCATCAGCTTGGTGTCGTTGGCCGACTCGCCCTTGCCGAGCCAGATGTGGCTGCCGTGGGTGAACGCGCGGGCGCCGAAACCTTCGGCTTGCGATTGCGCCTGCTCGCTGTCGTGCACGCGCACGTGGCTCAGGTCGGTGCCGACGGCGGGCTCGATGCGCTTGCGCATGCCGTCGTCGAGCGGACGGCCGGCGTCGGGTGGCTTGACCGACGAGGCGCCGGTCGGTTGCGCGCCGCTCGCCTTGAGCTGAACGCCGGGCGCCTGCCCGCCCGCACCGCCGCCGCCGCCTTTTTTGCCGCACTCCTGGCACTCGCCGCCGGCCATCGCGCCGCCGCACTCGGGGCAGTTCGCGTGCTCGGCGCCGCCGTGCTCGTGGCCGTGCTCGCCACCGCCCATCGCGCCGGCGTGCTCGTGACCGTGCTCGCCGCCCGCGTGCTCGCCGCCGCCGTGCTCGCCCGCGCCCTGTTCGTGGCCGTGCTCGCCCGCGTGCTCGCCGTGCGCGCCGCCGCCGTGGTCGTCCTGTTTTCCCTGGGCGCCGCCCTTCTTCTTTTTCTTTTTTTCGCCGGGCGCGGCGCCGGGCTTCGTCACTTGATCGGCGACCGCGTCGGCCTCGAGCTCGTGCGCGTCGCCGGGCTGCGAGACCTGCACGCCTTCGTGCTGTTGCTGCTCGGCGCCCGGCGTCTCCTTGCGCTGGATCTCGGGCGCGTCGCCGCCGGCCGCGGCCGCCGGCTCGGCGGCGCCGGTCGCGCAGTCGTCGCAGCAGGTGGTGCAGCCCTCGGCCTTGTCGCCGCCCGCGGGCGCGCCACCTTGCGGCGCGGCGCCTTCGGAAGACTTGCCCTCGGCGAGCGAGGCCGCCTTGGCGCCCGCTTCCTGCGGCTCCATCTTTTCGACTTCGGCGGCGGGAGGCGCAGCGGGTCCGGCGCCGGGCGCGTTCGCTCCCGCGGGCGCTTTCGTGTCTCCGCCCTGCGCCGCCGCCGCGTCGCCGCCTTTCGCGTCCGCGCCGTGCGCGGCGTCGCCACCTTTCGCCGCGTCGCCACCTTTCGCGTCGGCGCCGTGCGCGCCACCTTGCGGGTCGGCGCCGCCTTTCGCCGTGTCGCCGCCTTTCGCCGCGTCGCCACCCTTCGCATCGGCGCCGCCTTGCGCGCCGCCTTGCGCGTGCGCGCCGCCTTTCGCGTCGCCGGGTTTGGTGTCGCCCGGTTTCGCGTCGCCCGTCTTGCCGTCGCCGCCCGGCGCGTGCGCGCCGCCGTGCGGATCGCCGGCCGCGTCGCCGCCGCCGCCCGGATCGCCCCCCGCGGCCGCCGCGTGCTCGCCGCCTTTCGCGTCCGGCCCCGCCGCGCCGTCGGGCGCCGGCGGACCGTTCGCCCCCTGCGGGCCCGCCGGCCCTTGCGCTTGCGGCCCACCCGGCGCGCTCCCCCCTGGCGCGCCCGGTTTCGCCGCTCCCGGCTTGCCACCGACGAGCGGCGCCGCCGGCTTGCCGATCGCTGCCGGCGCTTCGGGCTTCGGCGCGCTCTTGGCGCCGCCGCCCATCGCCCCCGCCCCCACTCCCGCCCCCGCCTTCATCTTATCGGGCCCGGCCGCGCCCTTCGGCGCCGCTTCGTGGCCCGGCTTTTCTTTTCCCGGTTTTTCCTTGCGATGGATCGCTTCGCGCTGAATCGCCGACTTGATCTGCGCGCCGGCCGCCGCCCGCTCGCGCTTGACGCCGTTGAAGCGCGCCTGCCCGACCGACTCCGAGAGGTCGCGGCTCTTCGCGAGCGCGGGATCCTCGACGGCCGCGGGTTTCAAGTCCGCGCCCGGAGTGCCCGGTTTCTGAGAAAGTGCGCCCGCGCTCATAACAGGGATCCCCTGGTATTGGTTATCGGACCAGGGTCGCAAAAAGTTGCGGGCTCTACAACCATCATTAAATAGACGCGTCCGGCAGCGGAATGTCGCGGTTTTTCGCGCTAGCATTTCGGTCCGAGGGGGGAATCGATGCGCGCACGCGGCTGGCTGGTGATCGTGCTCGGGCTCATCGCGGCGCGCGCGGGCGCCGCTTCACCGCCGGCCGTGGCGGCGCTCCAGGCCGGCCGCTTCGACGACGCCGCGCGCGAAGCCGCCGCCGCGATCGCGCGCAACGCCAACGACGCCCCCGCCCACCTGGTCGCCGCCCTCACGCGCTACAAAGCCGCCGCGCACCAGCTCAACCTCGACGTGCGCGGCCTCGCCGCCGGCCTCGACAGCCGCGCCGTCAATTTGCAATATCTCCGCTTTTCACTCGGCCAATTCGAAAAGGCGTTGCTCGACACCGACGCCGAGCTGGCCGCCGCCGCGCGCGATCCCAAGGTCTCGCTCGAATTGTGCCTCGCGTGCTGGCGCATCGACTGGAACGGTGACGGCCGTATCCGCTCGGGCGACGAGCTGCTGTTCCAGATCGAGCAGGACGCCGCCGGCCAGCCGCTCCCCGACGGCGATCCGCGCCGCAAGCCGACCTTCCGCTTCGACGTCGGCGACATCTACTGGGCGCGCGCGATGCTCGCGTTCCAGCACGCGCTGGTGAGCGCGGTGCTGGCCTATCACTGGAGCGATCTCGATCCGTGGCTCGCGCGCGACGAGCCGAAGACCAAGCTGCTGGTCATCCACCTCGACGACAAATCGCGCATCGCGCTGGCGCGCACGCGGCTGCTCGACGGGCTCGCGCACGCCGATCGCGCGCGCAAGGAGTACCTCGCCGAGACCGACGACGACCGCGAGTGGGTGCCGAACCCGCGGCAGAAAAATCATCCGATGCCGCTCCCCGTCGACGAAAACCTCTACCGCACGTGGGAGGCGGTGATCGGCGACGTGCGCCGCCTGGTCGCGAGCCAGGAGGGCATCGCGCTCGCCGAGCTCACGCGTCTCGCCGACACCGACGGCCCGCCGCCGCGCGGCTTCCTCGATCTCGGCAAGCTGCTCTCGGATCCGAAAGATCTGTCGTTCCACGTCGGCGACACCAAGCGCGTGTTCGATAACCCGGGCCAGAACGCCGAGGCGGCCGCGCGCACGCTGTTCGGCAGCGTCTACGTGATGAACCTGAAGCCGTCGCCGCTCCTGCAGCGGCTCGAGCGCATGAAGAAAGAAATGTCGCGCGGCGAGGAGACGCTCGAGCGCAAGCTGCGCTACTTCCTCTGGCTCAACTAGCGCCCGAACGTCGCCGCCGTCCCGAGTTCCTCCTCGATGCGCAGCAGCCGATTGTACTTCGCCACGCGCTCCGAGCGCGCCGGCGCTCCGGTCTTGATCTGCCCCGAGCCCGACGCGACCGCCAGGTCGGCGATGAACGTGTCCTCGGTCTCGCCCGAGCGGTGCGAGATGATGGTGCGCCAGCCCGCGCGCCCGGCGAGCGCGATGGTGGCGAGCGTCTCGGTGAGCGTGCCGATCTGGTTGAGCTTGATCAGCACCGCGTTGGCCGCCTTTTCGCGGATGCCGCGCTCGACGAACTTCACGTTGGTGACGAACAGGTCGTCGCCGACGAGCTGCACGCGATCGCCGAGCGTCTTGGTCAACAGCTTCCAGCCGTCCCAATCGCCCTCGGCGAGCCCGTCCTCGATCGACACGATCGGGTAGCGATCGACCCAGCGCTTCCAGAACTCGACCATCTCCTCCGACGACTTCTTCGACTTGTCGCTCTTGGCGAACGTGTACACGCCGCCGCTTTCGAATTCGCTCGACGCCGGATCGAGCGCGATCGCCACGTCGGTGCCGGTCTTGAGCCCCGCGTGCTCGATCGCCTGAAGGATCAGCTCGACCGCCTCCTCGTTCGACTTCAGCGACGGCGCGAAGCCGCCCTCGTCGCCGACCGCGGTCGAGTAGCCCTTCTTGTGCAGCAACGATTTCAGCGCGTGATAGGTCTCGGTGCCCCAGCGCAGCGCCTCGGCGAACGACGGCGCGCCGACGGGCATGCACATGAACTCCTGCAGGTCGACGTTGTTGTCGGCGTGGCGCCCGCCGTTCAAGATGTTGAGCATCGGCACCGGCAGCCGCGTCGCGCCGACGCCGCCGAGGTAGCGATAGAGCGGCAGCCCGGTCTCCTCGGCGCCCGCGCGCGCGATCGCCAGCGAGACGCCGAGCATGGCGTTGGCGCCGAGCTTGGATTTGTTGGCGCTGCCGTCGAGCGCGATGATCGCCGCGTCCAGCTCCGCCTGCGCCAGCCCCTCCATGCCGACGATCGCCTCGGCGATCGCGCCCTCCACGTTCTCGACCGCGCGGCGCACGCCCTTGCCGACGTAGCGCTGCTTGTCGCCGTCGCGCAGCTCGACCGCCTCGTGCTCGCCCGTCGACGCGCCCGACGGCACCGCCGCGGTCCCGCGCGCGCCCGAGGCCAGCGTGACGTCGACCTCGACGGTGGGATTGCCGCGTGAATCGAGAATTTCGCGGGCTCGTACGGCCAGGATCTCCGACATGCGCGTCCTCCGGTGGGCGCACTTTCGTCCACGCCCGCTCAAAGATCAAGCGCCCGCTTTCCGCCAGTAAACGGGCACCTCTTGACAGCGTGCGAACGATGGTCAACTTGCCGATTGCGAAACGACTTACTCACGAATACGGAGGATGACCATGCTCGTACGTTGGACTCCTTTCAGCGATGTGGCGCGGCTCGAGGCGGAGATGAATCGGCTGTTCAACGGCTCGGCGGCGACGGTCGAACCGCGCGCGCGCGGCCAGTGGGACCCGGCGGTGGACGTGACCGAGGACGTCGAGAAGATCGTCGTGCAGGCCGATCTGCCGGGCGTCGATCAGCAGGGATTGGACATCCAGATCGAGCAGCAGGTTTTGACGCTAAAAGGCGAGCGCCGGTTGGCGCGCCCCGACCAGACGGCGGGCGAGCTGTACCGCCGCTACGAGCGCACCGCGGGCGCGTTCTCGCGGCAGTTCCGGCTTCCGCCGACGGTGGACCCCGAGAAGATCAGCGCCTCGCTCAAGGACGGCGTGCTGACGCTGACCCTGCCGAAGAAGGCGGAGGCGCAGCCGCGGCAGATCAAGGTGTCGGTTCAGTAGCGAAACGCGAAGAATTCAGTAGGGCGGGGTAGCGGGCTCAGCCTTTGAGCCAGGCGGTCACGCGCGCCACCACGTGCGGCGCGTCGAGGCCGAGGTGCTCGGCGATCACCTTCGCCGGCGCGGAGGCGCCGAAGCGATCGACGCCGATGGTGAGCCCCGTGGCGCCCACCCAGCGGCGCCACGTCTCGGTGCGCCCCGCCTCGATCGACACCCGCCGCCCGACCGGCGGCAGCACCTCGTCGCGATATGCGGCATTTTGCCGCTCGAACACCTCGAGGCACGGCAGCGACACCACGCGCGTGCGCTTGCCGCTCTTGGCCAGCTCGCGCGCCGCCTCGACGGCGACGCCGACCTCCGAGCCGGTGGCGAGGAACACCACGTCGGGCGCGCCGCCCTCTTCGCGCAGCATCACGTAACCGCCGCGCGCCGCGTCTTCCGCCCGCGTCCCCGCCGGCGGCTCGGCCACCTTCTGCCGCGACAGGATCAGCTCGGTTGGCCCGTTGCGCCGCTCGAGCGCCGCCGTCCACGCCGCCGCGCACTCCACCGCGTCCGCCGGCCGCCACACGTCCACGTTCGGGATCAGCCGCAGCGCCGCCACGTGCTCGACCGACTGGTGCGTCGGCCCGTCCTCGCCGAGGAACACCGAGTCGTGCGTGAAGACGTGAATCACCTGGTTCTCGGTCAGCGCCGCCAGTCGGATCGCCGGCCGCATGTAATCGCTGAACGTGAGGAACGTGGCGGTGAACGGCACGAACATTCCGTAGAGCGACATGCCGTTGGCCATCGCGCCCATCGCGTGCTCGCGGATGCCGAAGCGCAGGTTGCGCCCCTCGAACTTGCCGCGCCCGACTTTCGGCGAGCCCTTGATCGGCGTCTTGGTGGAGCCGCCGAGATCGGCGTCGCCGCCCACCAGCGACGGCACCAGCTCGGCGGCGCGCTGCAGGATCGTGCCGGCGAGCGAGCGCGTGGCGTCGGTCTGCTTGGGCGCGGCCGCCGCCAGTTGCTCGAGCAGATCGCGCGGCAGCGATTTATCCCGCATCGCAGCATAAAGCTTGGCCTCGGTCGGGTGCTGCTCGAGCCAGGTGCGCTCGTGCGCGCGCCACTCCTCGTGCACGCGGCCCAGCTCCTCGGCGCGGCGCTTCCACAGCGCGCGCACCTCGTCGGGGACGTAGAACGGTTTGTCGAGCGGCCAGTTGTTGGCGCGCTTGGTGGCCTCCGCCTCCTCTTTGCCGAGCGGCTCGCCGTGCACCTTGTGCGTGTCGTGCTTGTTGGGCGCGCCGTTTCCGATGTGCGTGCGGCACAAGATCAAGAACGGCCGCTCGGTCTCCGCGCGCGCCTCGTCGAGCGCCGACTCGATCTGCGCGTGATCGTGTCCGTCGATGCGCCGCGTGCGCCAGCCGTACGCCTGGAAGCGCGCCGCCACGTCCTCGTCCATCGTCTCGTCGAGATCGCCGTCGAGCGTGATCTTGTTGTCGTCGTAGAGGTAGGTCAGGTTGCCGAGCCCGAGGTGTCCCGCCAGCGACGCCGCCTCGTGCGAGATGCCCTCCATCATGTCGCCGTCGGAGACCAGGCCCCAGATGCGGTGCTCGAACAATCCGGGAAAGCGCGCCTGCGCCATCTTGGCGGCGAGCGCCATGCCGACGCCGTTGGCGAAGCCCTGCCCGAGCGGACCGGTGGTGGCCTCGACGCCGGCGGTGAGATGCGCCTCCGGATGTCCCGGCGTGCGCGAGCCCCACTGGCGAAACTGCTTCAGCTCGTCGAGCGGCAGGTCGTAGCCGGCGAGGTGCAGGAGCGAGTAGAGCAGCATCGAGCCGTGGCCCGCCGAGAGGATGAAGCGATCGCGATCGGGCCAGTGCGGATCGCGCGGATCGTATTTCAGGTAACGCGACCACAAGATGAACGCGTAGTCGGCGGCGCCCATCGGCAGCCCGGGATGGCCGCTGTTGGCCTTCTCGATGGCGTCGATGGACAGGAACTTGATCGTGTTGACGGCGAGGCGGGTGACGTCGGGCGAGGCGGCGGGAGCGGGCTTGAGCACGGGGCACCTCCGTCGGGGGCGCTCGATACTCGCCCCATCGCACGGACGAGTCAACGGCGGCGAGATTGTCGGCGGGCGCGCGGGCACTACGTTCTCGTCGTGATGTTCTTGCGCGGCGTGTTGCTGTCGTCACTGCTCCTGGCGTGCGCGCCTTCGCACGCGGCGCCGGTGGATCGCGTGCGCGCGCTCCTGTATCGCGCCGACGGCGAGGCGCTGGTGGCGCGGCTGCATCCCGACGCCGCGCGCGAGAACGCCGACGCGGCGGCGCGCTTCGCCCGGCAGGCGGGCGAGCGGGTGGCGGGCGATCCGCTGCTGCGTCCGGGCGGGCGCGCGCTCGAGCGGGCGGCGGAGAACCTGCGCTCGGCGGCGCGCGAGCGCGAGGACGCGAGCGTGCGCGACGCTGCGATCGAGGTGGCGGTGCGCGTGCGCGAGCTCGACGCGCTCCTCCCCGCGCCGCCGATCGCGAGGTCGTGGTGAAGAGAATTCTAGTCGCTGTGATGCTGGCGGCCGGTTGCGCGCACGCGCCGCCGCCGCCGCACGCGGCGATCGGCGGAGAGCCGCGCCCGTACCGCGGCCTGCCGAGCTACCTGCAGCATCCGCCGCGCGATCCCAACATCGATCGCGAGCCGGCGGCGGGCGTGAACGAGCGCGAGCCGGTGGTCGGCCACCGCGCGCTGCCGTCGGGCGAGCGGCTGGCGCGCCTGCACGCGCTGCTCGCCGCCGTCGACGCGCACGCCTACACGATCGCCGATCGCGTCGGCACCGCCGACGTGCGCGCGCTCGAGCTGACGCTCGACGAGATCGCCGCGCTGCTCGCGCCGTACCCCGATCTCGAGTACGAGGTCGACGAGCTGCGCGCGCTCACCGAGCAGATCCCGTCGACGCCGGCGCCGCGCCTGCCGCGCGTGCGCGCGCGCATGGCCGAGCTCACCGACCTGATTCGCCTCCAGCTCGTGGCCGGCGCGTAACGGGGCTGATATCCTGCGGCGATGCTCCGACTCGCCGAGGCGCGCTACCGCTGCACCAGCTGCGGCGACTGCTGCCGCGGCTGGGACGTGCCGCTGCAGCCGGGCGAGGCCGACGCGTTCCGCAGATTGGCCGCGCCGCTGGTTCCCGCCGAGCGGTTGGCGAAGGCCATCAAGCGCGCCACGCACGCCGGCGTCGCCGTCGACGCGCTGGTCGGCGCCGGCGGGCAGTGCGTCGCGCTCGCCGAGGATCAGCTCTGCCGCGTGCACGCCGCGCACGGCGGCGAGGCGAAGCCGCGCGCGTGTCAGATCTTCCCGTTCACGTTCGTCGCCACGCCGACCGAGGTGCGCGTCGGCCTGTCGTTCGCGTGCCCGGCGGTCATCGACGGCGAGGGCGCGCCGCTCGCCGATCAGCGCGCCGACATCGAGCGGCTGTTCGCCGGCGCCGTCGACGGCACGCGCTACCTCCTGCGCCTGGCCGAGCCGATCGCGCTCGGCGGCGAGCAGGCGCTCGGCTGGCCCGAGGCCGCGCGGCTGCTCGGTGAGCTGGAGCGCGCGTTCGCCGTCGGGGGAAAGCTCGAGTCGCGCCTCTGCCGCGCGGGCGCGGTCGCGGCGCTGGTGCAGGCCAAGCTCGAAGCCGGCGCGAAGTTCGACGCCGCGCTCGACGCCGCGCTCGCCGAACGCGACGCGCTCGCCGCCGAGGCGCTGGCCGATTCGCCGTCGGTGGATCGCCTCTCGCGCGCGTTGTTTCGCACGCTCTTGAAATCGACCGAGCCCGATCCGGCGGGCGCGCTCGGCCGGCTCGGCGGCGCGCTGGCGTCGCTGGTGTCGAACAGCGCGGTGCGCCTGCGCGGGCGCGGCGGCGCGAATTCGCGGCGCGCCGAGATCCGCTGGGCCGACGCCGAGCGCGTGCCGCCCGGTCTCGGCGACGACGGCGAGGCGCTGCTCGCGCGCTGGATCGCCGGCGCGCTCGCGTCGCTGACGTTCTTCGGCGCGGCGGCGTTCGAGCTGCCGATCGCCGCCGGCCTCGATCTGCTGGTGCTGTCGTCGGCGGTGGCGGCGTTTCTCGCGCGCGCCTACGCCGCCGAGGCCGGCCGCGCGCGCGTGGCGCTCGACGACGTGCGCGCGGCGCTGCGCCAGCTCGACGCCGGCCTCTCGCACCGCAGCTCGATGCCGGCCGGCTTCGCGCGCGCGCTCGCGGCCACCGCGTCGCTCGATCTTCTACGGGAGCAATTGCGCGGGACGCAAAGCGGACCCGCGCATTCCGATTCCGGAGGACGTTCATGAAGAAGGCGCTCATCATCGCCGGCAGCATCGTCGGCGCGATCGCGGTGCTGGTCGCGCTCGTCTTCGTTCTCACCGGCGGCGTCGTCGACGCGACCGATCAGCTGGTCGCGCTGTGCGCCGGCGGCAAGACGCACGAGGCGTATCTGTCGGCGGCGAGCGGGCTGCGCGCGCAGCAGGACGAGGCGGCGTTCGCGGCGGCGGTCGCGCGGCTCAAGCTCACCGAGCGCCGCTCGTCGTCGTGGTCGAGCCGGCGCATCGAGAACAATCGCGGCTTCGTCGACGGCACCATCACCACACGCGCGGGCGAGGTCGTGCCGCTGTCGGTGACGCTGGTGAAGGAGCAGGGCGCGTGGCGCGTGCTGTCGCTCGCCGCAGCGCCCGCCGGCGCCGACAGCGCGGGCGCCACTCCGCCGCCGCCCGCGCACCGCCCGCCGCCCGACGAGGAGTCGCGCCGCCTGGTCACGTCCACGCTCACCATCTTCGATCGCGCGATCGCCGGCGGCGATTTTGCGCCGCTGCTCGCGCAGTCGTGCGAGCCGATGCGCAAGCAGTTCACCGCCGTCGATCTCAAGCAGCACTTTCAGGAGTTCCTCGACAAGCGCGTGCGCGTGAGCGAGGTCGAGCGCGTGCCGCCGATCTTCACGCTGCCGCCGATCGTCGACGACGACGGGCTGCTGGTGCTGGAGGGTTTCTATCCGTCGGATCCGCCGCGCACCTGGTTCAAGCTGCGCTTCCTCTCGGAGGCGGGCGCGTGGAAGCTGGCCGCGATCAAGGTGAACAAGGACGCCGGCGCGCCGTACGACGACAAGCCGCCGCTGCCGAACGGCGTCGAGCTCGAGCGGGTCACGCGGCGCACGATGATCGACTTCATTCACGCGGCGCAGGCGAAAGACTTCGAGCCGTTTCACGCCGGGCTGTCGGCGCTGTGGCGCCCGCAGATCACGGCGGCGGAGCTGCAAAAAGATTTCGCCGCGTTCGGCAAGGCGCCGCGCTCGACGGTGGACGACCTGGCGGCGCTGCCGCTGGTGGTCGACGCCGCGCCCAAGCTGACCGGCCCCGGCGTGCTCGAGCTGGTCGGCCACTTCGACTGCAAGCCGCCGCTCCACTTCGGCCTCAAGTACGTCTACGAGCACCCGACCTGGAAGCTGTTCGGCATCAAAGCTTCGATGTGATGACGGACGCTGCGTAAAGCAAAACGTCTCGGCAGGTTGCGAATTTCAGGTTCCCGCCTGTGTCCGCTCGTCGTCCATCTCCGCCCGCTGCGCGTCCACGATCGCACGGCGCTCGATCGCGTGCCCCACGGAACTCGACCCTTTCACAAGAATCTTGGGCTGCTCGAATCGTTGCAGCTCGCCGGGCCGCGCGGTCGACCTGTGCCGCCGCATCGCGGCTGGGTCGTAGCAAACGAATTGCCTCGACTCGCGCAGCTCAAAGCGCTGCACGTCCTCTCGTCTGCGCGCCGGCATCGCGATTGCTCTGATCGCCGCAATGAAGTCGGTAGCGGCCATTCTGTGCAAGGCCCTGACGCTTTCTGTTGGACTTCCGTCACTCGGCTGGATCGAGCGGTTGAGATCCGTCTTGCAGCGCTTCGCCCCGCTCGTATTCGCCGCAATGCTCGCCGCCTGCAACTGGGGTCTCGGGGATTGGTGCAAGGACGCCAAGCCGCCGCCCTGTACGCCCGAAGGAAAGACAATCAAAGGCTTCCTCAGCGGTTTTCTCCAGTGCAGCCCAGACTTCTGCTGCCCGGATACCGTCCCGGCCCGCGATCCCGGACCCTGCCTCTTTGCGTGCGACACGGAGTGGTGCGTTCGCCCTACGTCCTGTTGGGCTGCCCCCAGGCCCGTTTGTGATTGTCCCGCGGGTTGGGTCTCGGCCCCTGATTGCCTGGCAACCGTGGACAATATGAGTGCGCCGTGGGTTTGCGATTGCGCTCCGCTGCCGCCTCCGGATTTCGCTTCGTCGGATCTCGCTTCGTCGGCGGATCTCTCGATGCCAGATCTCGCTTCGCCGGCGGATCTCTCGGTGTCCGATCTCGCGACCACCGACGGCGCCGCCGATGCGGGATCGCTCGACTGATATCAGACACGGCCCTTGTCCCCCCGTGCGATCGGCCGTGCGTGTCCAACTCGTCGGGCGTTCATGCGACGGAAAACGTATCACGACACTTACAGCGTATCGCCATAGCGCGACGCGCCGCAGACCGGCTGCTTCAAAGCTTCGATGTGAGCGCGCGGCGGCGGGGTTGTGGGCGCTCGGCGGCGCGCGGGCGGGCGAGGCGCGGCATGGTGCGCTCCTCCTCGTCGAAGCTGCCCCAGTCGGCGGATCCGGCGATGCAGTTGATGCACAGGATGTCGTCGCGCGCGACCGTGGTCTCGACGGCGCGCCCGCACTCGGAGCACTTCGACACCACGGCCATCGTTCACTGATAGCGCGATTGGCAGACGCGGCCGTCCGGTGAACGCCGTATTTTTCGTGTGCGAATTTTGCGCGCGCTCAGCCGACCGAGTCGAGACGCGCCGGCGGCTCGGCGGCGGGCGCGGGCGCAGGCTCGGCCTCCGGCGCGTCGGCGATCTCCGACTCGCCCTTGTCGACGCTCGACCCGCGGAACACGTGCTTGCGCAGCCACACCGACGCGTCATCGAACAGCGAGTACGCCACCGGCGTCGCCAGCAGCGTCAGCAAGAGCGACAGCGACTGCCCGCCGATCACGATACTCCCCGTCGCCTGGCTCTGCCCCGCGCCGATCCCCTTCGACACCGCCAGCGGGATCATCCCGGCCACGAACGCGACCGTCGTCATTAATATGGGGCGCAGCCGATCCTTGTTCGCCTGCAGGATCGCGTCGAGCCGATTCATCCCCGTCGCGCGCAAATGGTTGGTGTGGTCCACCTGCAGGATCGAGTTCTTCTTCACCACGCCGAACAGCACCAGCAGCCCGAGCGCGGTGAAGATGTTGAGCGACTGGTGAAAGATCAGGAGCGCCAGCAGCGCGAACGGCACCGTCAGCGGCAGGCACAACAAGATCGTGATCGGGTGCAGCCACGACTCGAACTGCGCCGCCAGCACGAGGTACATGAAGACGAACGACAGCCCGAACGCGAGCAGGAAGTTGAGCGTCGCCTTGCCGGTCTCCTTCGAGCGTCCCTGCGGATCGGCGTGATACGCCGCCGGCAGGTGCTGCGCCGCGATGATCTTCTCCAGCGCCTTCTGCACGTCGCTGTCACCGAACCCGGGCGCGACGTTGGCCATCAGCCCGACCTGCCGCTGCCGATTGACGCGGTTGATCGCCGACGGGCCGGAGCCCGGCTTGAGCGACACCACCTCGGCGAGCGGCACCGATCCGAAGCGCGCCGACGGCACCGTCACCAGCGCGAGGCCCTCGGCGTCCGAGCGCCAGCGCTTGTCGGCGCGCGCGCGCACGTCGTAGTCTTCGCCGCTCTCGGCGTACGTCGAAACTTTCAGTCCGCCGACGAGCAGCCGCAGCGTATCGGCGATGTCGGCCACCTGCACGCCGAGATCGGCCGCCTTCTCGCGATCGATCGCGACCTGGATCTCCGGCTTGCCGACGATCAAGTTCGAGTCGACGTCGACGGCGCCCGGCACCTTGCGCAGCTCGCCGACGATCTTGCGCGAGTAGTCGCCGAGCTTGTCGAGGTCGGGCCCCGAGATGCCGTACTGCACCGACGCCGTCGACTGTCCCGAGTTGAACGCGTCCACCTCCGACACGTCGATGCGCAGCTCCTTCGGCTGCTTCTTGACGATCTCCTCGCGCACGCGCGCCATCAGCGCCACCTGCGTCTGCTTGCGCGCGCGCGGATCGATCAGCCGCACGTAGATCTTGGCGAGGTTGGCCGTGCGCGCCTGGTTGTCGCCGATGCTCATCAGCGTCAGCTTCACGTCGGGCGTCAGGTTGCGCACCTGGCGCGCGAGGCGCTCGGCGTACAGCGACGTCGCCTGCAAGCTCGCCCCCTCGGGCGCGCGCATGTTGATCTCGAACTGCGCCTCGTCGTTCTCGGGAATGAACCCGACCGGGACGCGCTTGCCGAGCGGCCCGATGGCGTAGAGCGCGCCGACGCACGCCAGCACCACCACCCAGCGCCGCTTCATCACCCAGCGCAGCATCGCCATGTAGACGTTCTCGATCGGCTGGTAGAACCGATCGACCAGCCGCTCGAGCGCGCTCTTGTGCTTGACCGGCCGCCCGTTCTCGTCGACGGCGGGCGGATCGAGCCAGCGCGCCGACAAGCTCGGCGTCAGCGAGAAGCTCACCAGCATCGACACGCCGATGGCGAACGCCATGGTCAAGCCGAAGCCTTTCAAGAACCGCCCGACGATCCCGTTCATGAACGCGACCGGGATGAACACCGCCAGCAGCGACAGCGTGGTCGCCAGCACCGCGAGCCCGATGTCCTTCGTCGCCAGGATCGCCGCGGGGAACGGCTTGTAACGTTTCTCGTCGATGAAGCGATAGATGTTTTCCAAGACGACGATCGCGTCGTCGATCACGATGCCGACCGCCAGCGCGAGCGCCAGCAGCGTGATCATGTTGAGCGTGAAGCCCTCGATCCACATCAGCGCGAACGTGCCGACGATCGACACCGGGATCGCGATCGCCGCGATCACCGCGCTGCGCACGTTGCCGAGGAAGAGGAGCACGACCAGCGACGCGAACAGCGCGCCCAGCACCAGGTGCTCCTTCACCGCGTTGACGCTGGTGCGCACCACGCCCGAGTTGTCGCGCACCACGTCGAGCTTGTAGCCGGGCGGCAGCGTGCGCTCGACCTCGCCGAGCCGCGCGCGCACGGCGTCGACCACCGCCACCGTGTTCTCGCCCGACTGCTTGCGCACCGAGAGGATCACCGCGCGCTTGCCGTTCTCGCTCGCCAGCGTCTCCTCTTCCTCTTCGCCGTCCTCGACGCGCGCCACGTCGGCGACGCGGATGGCGTGGCGATCGACCTGCCGCACCACGATCTGCCCGATCGCGTCGGGGCTCGTCACGCGTCCCTGCACGCGCAAGGTCAGCTCGGTCGGCCCGGTGTGCACCGTGCCGCCGGGCGTCGTCAGGTTCTGCATCGCGATCGCGCGCTGCACGTCCGCGGCCACCAGCCCCGTCGAGCGCAGCGCCACCGGATCGATCCACACGTTGATCTGCCGCTTGCGCCCGCCGATGATCGACACCTGCCCGACGCCGGCGATGCTCTCGATCTGCCGCCGGATGCGCTTGTCGGCGACCTCGGTCGCGTCGCGCACCGGGCGATCGGTGTGCACCGAGATGTAGAGGATCGGCACCGCGTCGGGATCGAACTTCACGACCACGGGCTGATCGATCCCGCGCGGCAGGTTCGGCAGCGCGGTGTTGACGTGATCGCGCACCTCCTGCGCCGCCACGTTCACGTCCTTGTCGAGCACGAAGGTGACGAACACCTGCGACACGCCCTCGGTCGACACCGAGCGCAATTCGTCGATGCCGCTGATGGTGTTGACCGCCTCTTCGATCTTGTCGGTGATCTCGGTCTCGACTTCTTCGGGCGCCGCGCCGTCGAGCCGCGTGTTGACGGCGATGACGGGGAAGTCGACCTTGGGAAATTGATCGAGGCCGAGCTTGAAGTAGCCGGCGGCGCCGACCACCGAGATCGACAGCATGAGCACGGCGGCGAGCACCGGCCGGCGGACGCACAGTCTGGCGAGCCACTGCATGGCTTACTCGACGTCCATTCCGTCGGCGATCTGCTCGGTGGGCCGCGCCACGATGCGCTCGCCCGCGCTCACGCCGCTGATGATGGCGACGCGCTCGCCCTCGATCGGCCCCGGCTGCACCACGCGCTCTTCGAGATGCTTTTCGACGATCACGAACGCGCGCAGCGTGTCGCCGTCTTTGCGCAGCGACGCGGCGGGGACGACCGGCAGCTTCTGCGTGCCGACGTCGAGCCGCGCGGTGGCGAACAGGCCCGGCCGCAGCAGCTTCTCGCGGTTGGGCACCAGCGCCTCGAACACGAGGTCGCGCGTCGCCGATCGCACCGACGGGCCGATGTAGCGCACCGTCCCCTGAAAGCGCCGCTCGGGAAACGCCGCCACCTGGAAATCGACCTTTTGACCCATTTTGACCGAGCCGATGTCGGCTTCCGGAATCGTCAGCTCGAGCCGCAGCGGATCGATGTCGACCAGGTGCACGACCTTGGTGTCGGCGCGCACGTACTCGCCCGCGCTCACGTAGCGCTCGGCGATCAGCCCGGCGAACGGCGCGCGCACCGTCGCGTCGCCGACGTTCTGCAGCGCCTGCTGCGCGCGCGACTCCGCGGCGGTCGCCTGCTCCGCCGAGGTCTTGCAGCCCGACGTCACGCGGTCGTACTCCTGCTGCGAGATGGCGTCCTTGTCTTTGAGGCGTTGAAAGCGGGCGCAGTCCGACTCGGCGAGCGTCTTCTGCGCGCGCGCGGTCTCGAGGTTGGCTTTCGCCTCGGTGGCGACCAGCGTCGAGATGCGGGTGTCGAGCTGCGCGATCGCGGCGCCCGACGGCACGAAGCTGCCGCGCTCGACCATGGTGCGCATCACGCGGCCGTTGGCGTTGGCGGCGAGATCCGACTCCTGGTTGGCCTTGAGCGAGCCGGCGAGCAGCGCGGTCTTGGGCACCGCGCGCTCCTCGACGGTGATGGTGTCGACGTGGATCGGCCGCGGCTTGGGCGCCGCGGTCGCCGCCGCCTCGGTGTCGTGGCTGCATCCGGTGATGAGCGGCGCGAGCGCGGTGAGCGGCGCGAGCGCGAGCAGCGCCAACGTGTAGCGCGTCATCGGGCGCTCCGCTCCGCGCGCGCGCCTCGCCGCGCGTGCGATCCGCCGGCTTTTCTGACCTGCGCGTCAATAAGTTCGTGCACGGTGTCGCTGACGATGCCGCGCCCGAGCGTGCGCTGGATGCTCGCGCACACCCGCTGCAGGTCCGGTTTCTCGTCGCTGCGCACCAGCTGCCGCGCCACGCGATCGTAGGCGCCGGCGACCAGCAGGCTGGTCAGCTCGACGTCCAGATCGTCGCGATAGATCCCCTGCCGCCGCCCCCACTCGAAGAAGCTCACCATGTGCACGCGGCAGCGCTCGGCGAACTCGTCCATCAGGTACGCGAACGCCGCCGACTTGCCGCCTTCGAGCAGCAGCCGCATCACGCGCCGGTTCTGCCAGATGAACTCGAACACCTCGACGTCCTTGCCGAGCCAGTACTCCATCAGCGCCGGGCCGCCGGCCGCGCCGCAGCTCTGCGCCATGATGGTGCGCCCGTCGTCGATACACGCCGCCAGCCGCGCCAGCAGCCCCTCGACGATCTGCTTGAACGCCTCTTCCTTGTGCGCGAAGTGGAGGTAGAACGCGCCCTTCGATTTTCCCGCGCGCGCCGCGATGTCTTCGACCTTGGCCGCGTCGAGGCCGATCTCGACGAACACCGACTCCGCCGCGCGCAGCAGATCCACTTTCGCGTGCGGATCGGCCGGGCGGCCTAATTTCTGACTCATGGGTCAATAATGCGGCGGAGGAGCGGCGCTGTCAACCGGGGGGAGGCCGGCAAACGGGCTCAGGGCGAGACTTTGGGCGTGCTGAGCTGGATCAGGGCGGCGTCGGGCGCCGGCTGCGCGGCGGCCTCGGCGGTGGGCGAGGGGATGATCTTGACGAAGCAGCGCGACTCGGCGGCCCAACCGTCGAGGATCGATTTGGCGCGCGGGCTGCGCGTCTCGGCGAAGTGCGCCTCGACGAGCGCGCGCAGCGAGGCGAGATCTTCGATCGTCGGCGCGTCGGACTTCACGCTCTCGCGGTGCAGCTTGTCCTCGACGGCGCCCGAGGGATCGTAGATCCACACCACGCCGCCGGTCATCCCCGAGCCGATCACCGCGCCGACGGGGCCGAGCACCACGCCCGCGCCGCCGGTCATGTACTCGAACGCGTATTTGCCGGCGCCCTCGGTCACCATCACCGCGCCGGAGTTGCGCACGCCGAGCCGCTGCCCGGCGCGGCCTTCGACGAACAGGCGGCCGCCGGTCGCGCCGTAGCAGGCGGCGTTGCCGATCACCGACGCCGACGCGCGCGCCTCGGCGCCGACTGCGGCAGGTTGCCGCACCACGCACGTGCCGCCGCACATCGCCTCGGCCACCGAGTCGTTGGCCCAGCCTTCGAGCTCGAGGCGCATGCCGTCGGTGAGCGCGAAGCCGAGCGCCTGCCCCGCGTAGCCGCGCAGCGCGATCGACACCGACGCGGGCGCGCCGGCCGGACGCGTCGCCAGCCAGCCGGCGATGGTGGCGCCGACCGCGCGATCGCTGGTCGTCACGTCGAGCGAGACCTCGGCCGCGCCCGCTTGCACGACGGCGCAGATCTTCGCGTTGGCCGCCGAGGTCGGATCGATCGGCAGCCGATCGCGCCGCGCGTGCGAGGTCGCGTGCGTCGCGTGCGTCGCGTGCGCGTGCGGCGCGTGCGTCGGCAGCGGTGACGGCGCGGCGACCAGCAGCTCGCTCAGGTCGACCTTGTCGAGCCGCGGATTCCCCGTCGAGATCTGCTCCAGCAGATCGACGCGCCCGACGAGCTGCTCCGGCCGCTCCAGCCCGAGCTGCCCGAGGATCGCGCGCAGGTCGGACGCCAGCGCGCGCAGGTAACGCTCCACGCCCGCGCGCGCGTCGAGATAGCGCTCCTCCTCGAGATCCGGCAGCGCCGCGTCGGACGGCCGCCCCTTCTTCTCGGTCATCAGCCGCCGCGCCGTCAGATCCGACTGCGTGGTGATGCCCGCCGGACAATTTCCCTTCGAGCAGCCGTGGCAGAAGATGCACTGCTCGGCGATCATCAGCGCGGTGCCGAGCGAGACCTCGTCGGCGCCGAGCGCCAGCACCGTCGCCACGTCGCCGCCGGTCTTGAGCCCGCCGTCGGCGCGCAGGCGCACGGTGTCGCGAATCCCGTTGACGACCAGCGCCTGGTGCGTCTCGGCGAGCGCGCGCTCGAGCGGCAGCCCGGCGTGCTCGATGCTCGACGACGACGCCGCGCCGGTGCCGCCCTCGAAGCCGCTCACGTCGATCACGTCGGCGCCCGCCTTGGCGATGCCGACGGCGATCGTGCCGATGTCGGTGACCGCGGGGATCTTCACCGACACCTTCGCGCGCGGGTTGGTCTGGCGCAGGTTGTAGATGAGCTGCGCCAGATCTTCGATCGAGTAGATGTCGTGGTGCGGCGGCGGCGAGATCAGCGTGACGCCGACCTGCGTCTTGCGGATGCGCGCGATCTCGTCGGTGACCTTGGCCGCGGGCAGCATGCCGCCTTCGCCCGGCTTGGCGCCCTGGCCGATCTTGATCTGCACCTCGTCGGCGTGCGCCAGGTAGCGCGCGTCGACGCCGAAGCGGCCCGAGCCGACCTGGCGGATGCGGCTGCGATCGGCCTCCCACTGCTGGCCGCGATCGCGCCGCTCGTCTTCGCCGCCTTCGCCGCAGTTCGACGCCGCGCCGAACGAGTTGAACGCGGCGGCGATCGCGCGGTGCGCGGTGCGATGCAATGCGCCGTGCGACATCGCCGCGCCGCGAAAGCACGCGCGGATGATCTCCTCGGGCGAGGCCGCGCCGTCGCCGACCACCGCGCGCGCGGCGCCGTCCTTGGCGCGCGCGCCCGCCTTCCAGCGCAAGAGATCGCGCAGGTACACCGGCGGCGTATCATTAATGAGGCGCAGGAAGCGCTCGTACGCGCCGTCGTTGCCGCGCGCGGTCTCCTGCAGCTCCTGCCAGACCTCTTTGCGATAGACGTTGACCTCGGTCTCGCGGTGCGGCGATCCGCCGAGGTTCGCGCGGTGGACCAGGTCGTCGTAGAGATCGTCGAGGTCGATGCCGCCGATGCGCGACTGGATGCCGGGCAGATAGAAGTCGACCAGCGACGGCGAGAGGCCGACCGCTTCGAACAGCCGCGAGCCGCGATAGCCGTCGAGCGTGGTGATGCCCATCTTCGACATCACGCGGCGCAAGGTGCCGTCGAGGCCGGCGATCAAGTTGCGCTCGCCTTCGGGCGAGCCCTCGGCGATCTCGAGCATCAGGTAGGGATGAACCGCGTCGGCGCCGTTGGCGATCAGGAGCGCGGCGTCGTGGCCCTCCTGCACGTCGCCGGTCTCGACGACGATCGAGATGGCGCGGCGCAGGCCGGCGTCGGTGAGCGCGTTGTGCAGCGCCGCGACCTGGAGCAGCATCGGCACCGGCAGCCGCCGCGGCGCGCCCTCGGGCTGCGGCAGGATCGCCTCGCGATCGGAGACGAGCACGATCGACGCCGCGCCGGTCTTCGCCGCGCGCACCGCCTCGCGCGAGAGATCGCCGATGCGCCGCGCGATCGCCTTCGCGCCGCCGTTCGCGCCGCCGTCGTGAAAAGTCGCGTCGAGCGGCAGGCACGCCGGCACGTCCGCGCCCGCGCCGTCGCGAATGCGCGTGAGCTGATCGCCGAGCAGGAACGGCCCGTCGAGCTTGTACTGCGGCGCCGGCTCGTAGCTCGGCGCGGTCTCGTGCACCGACGGATTCTTGCCGAGGTACACGGTGAGATCGAACGCCGAGCCCTCGCGCAGCGGATCGATCGGCGGGTTGGTCACCACCGCGACGATCTGCTTGAAGTACTTCGCCAGCGGCGGACGCGCCGGCGAGAACACCGCCAGCGGGCGATCGAAGCCCATCGACGTGATCGGCTCCTTGCCGTTCTCCGCCATGTACTTCACGGTGCGGATGCGATCCTGCGACCAGCCGAAGACGTTGAGCACGCGGCGGTCGGGCTTGCGTCCGCTCGACGGCGCCGGCGCGCGGACGCGCGGCGGGAGCGGCAGCAGCTTGGTCTCGGCCAGCTCGGAGAAGTTGATCGGCGAGCGCGCCACCACGTCGCGGATCAGCTCGCGCGGGCGAATCACGCGGCGCGAGGCGAGATCGATCGCGAGGCCTTCGCCCGGATCGAGCTGCCCGGTCTCGGCGATGTCCTCGGCGGCGACGGGAATCGCGCCCAGCTCCGAGCCGACGAGCACGCGCTGCCCGCGCGTCACGCACCAGCGCAGCGGACGCAGACCCATGCGATCGAGCATCGCGACCAGGTGCTTGCCGTCGCACGCGACCACCGCGGCCGGCCCCTCCCACGCGCCGATGGTGCCGAGCGCGCGCTGCACTCCTTTATAGAAGCGCACCACCTCGGGCGTCGGGTCGGGCAGATCGGCCCACGCCAGCGGCAACAGGCGGCACAACGTCTCGGGCAGCGACACGCCGTGCGTGGAGAACAGCTCGACGATGCGATCGAGATCCGCCGAGTCCGAGCCCTGCGGCATCAGGATCCCGTCGCGCCCGACCTCGCCCTCGAGGTTGCGCACCGCGTGGCGGTTGGCCTTGATGGTGTTGATCTCGCCGTTGTGGCAGAGCGTGCGGAAGCACTGCGCGAGATACCAATTCGAAAACGTGTTGGTCGAGTAGCGGCGGTGAAACACCGCCACGTCGCTCTCGAGCGCGGCGTCGGCGAGATCGGGATAGTAGCGGTGAAGCTGCGCGCCGGTGGCGAGCGCCTTGTAGACCAGCGTCGACGGCGAGAGCGACGGCACGTAGAGATCGCGGAACCAGCGCTCGAGGTGGCGCTTCACCTCGTACAGCGCGCGCGGCAGCTCCTCGTCGGTGACCATGCCCTCGCCGATGAGCACCTGCCAGGCGTCGCGGCGCGAGGCGCGGGCGCGCGCGCCGAGCGCGTCGTCGTCGACGGGAACGCGGCGCCAGCCGAGCGGCTGAAGGCCGTGACGCCGGAGCGTGGCGTCGATCTCGAGCTGCCACGGCGGCAGGTTCGACTCCTCGCCCGGCGGAAAATAGATCACGCCGACGATCAGCTGGTGGCCTTCCGGCAGCCGCCGCCCGGGCGCGATGAAGCGGCGGAAGAACTTTTGATCGGTGCGCAGCAGCAGGCCCGCGCCGTCGCCGGTGTCGTCGATCGCGCCGCCGCGGTGCTCGACGCAGCCGAGCCCCGCGATCGCCAGCTCGATCACCTCGTGCGACGGACGAACCAGGTCCACCACCGCGCCGACGCCGCAGCCGCCGCGTCCCGGGTGAACGCGATGGCGCTCGACGAGCGCCTGCCGGTCTTTTTCCGAGGGACGTTTCACCGCGTGCGAATTCTGACGCAGTGCGCAACAGACGTCGAGCAAATTCCGCGGGGCGCGCGCGGAAAGTGAAATGGGCTTCACTTTTCTCGCAAAAAGTGAAATCGGTTTCACTTTACCGTCGGCGCGCGTATGATCTCGGCGGTGAGCGGGGACGGGGACCAGCGCGATCGGCTGCTCGAGCGCGCGTCGCTTCGGGTGCAGACGCAGCTCGGCGTCGAGCACGCCAACGTGCGCAAGCTGGCGTCGACGGTGTTCGCGCTCGTCGAGCTGCTGATCGAGCGCGGCCTGCTCGACGGCGCCGAGGTGGCCGAGCGGATCGCGCGCGCCGGCGAGCAGCTCGGCGCGGGGCCGTTCGCCGACGGCGCGCGCGTGGCGGCCGAGAGCTCGCTCGACGACAAACGCGCGGCGCCGAACGCCGCGGTCGACTGCGATGCGCGCCTGCCGCTGTGCCGCGCGGTGTGCTGCACGCTGCAGGTGCCGCTCGCGCCGCAAGATCTCGAAGAGGGCGTGGTGCGCTGGGATCCCGCGCGCCCGTTCTACCTGCGCCGCGACGACGACG
>DASREC010000115.1:0-20447 GCA_035652295.1 Polyangia bacterium | reverse complement strand
CGCCAGCGTCTCGAACCACTCGGCGATCTCCTCGAAGCCCTCTTCGCGCGCCGCCTTGGCGAAGCCCGGGTACATCTTCGTGTACTCGTACGTCTCGCCGGCGATCGCCGCCTTCAGGTTCTTATCCGACGAGCCGATCGGCTCGCCCGTCGCCGGATCGCCCACCTGCTTCAAATACTCGAGGTGTCCGTGCGCGTGGCCGGTCTCGCCCTCGGCGGTGTCGCGGAACAAACCGGCGATGTCGGGCTGACCCTCGACGTCGGCGATCTTGGCGAAGTAGAGATAGCGGCGGTTCGCCTGCGACTCACCGGCGAACGCTTCCTTGAGGTGTTCGAACGTCTTCGTGCCCTTGAGACTCTTCATGTGTGCCTCCTCCTCGGTGCGCTGCTTCCGGGACGCGAAACCTAGCACGTCGGGCAGACCGTGCAAAGACCCCGGCGGCGAGTTGACACGAGCGCGCGTTCCGCTTAATACGGCAAGCCACACTCACCTCGGCTTCCAAGGAGGCCCTATGCCGCCCGACGTAAACAATTGGCTCCAGCTCGCGTTCCGCTGGCTGCACGTGATCGCCGGCGTGATGTGGATCGGTCACCTGTGGTTCTTCAACTTCGTCAACGGGCAGGTCGCCAAGACCTACGACGCCGACTCGAAGAAGAAGGTGGTCCCCGAGTTGATGCCGCGCGCGCTCTACTGGTTCCGCTGGGGCGCGGCGTACACGTTCATCACCGGCATTCTCCTGCTCGGCCTCATTTACTACATGGGCGTCAAGGTCACGCCGCGCGTGATCGAGCCCGAGGGGCGGCTGGTGGTGTCGGAGGGATTGGCGGCGGCGATCGGGCTCGGCGTGCCGCTGATCGCGTTCGTGATCTACGACGCGATGTGGAAGGCGCTGCAGAAGCAGGAGATGGCGGGCGCGGTCCTCTCGTTCGTGCTGCTCGTCGGTGTGGCGTTCGGGCTCGGGCAGGTGTTCAGCGGCCGCGCGGTCCTGATCCACATCGGCGCGACGATGGGCATCATCATGGCGGCGAACGTGTGGATGCGCATCTGGCCGAATCAGCGGCGCATCATCACGTCGATCAAAGAGGGCAAGGCGCCCGACGCGGCGTGGGCGGCGCTCGCGGGCCTGCGCTCCAAGCACAACACGTATATGTCGATGCCGCTCCTGTTCCTGATGATCTCGAACCACTACGCGTCGTACGTGTACGGCACGTCGAACGATCCGATCTACACGCCGGTGTTCGTCGCCGGCTTCGTCGCCGCGGGTTGGGCGATCGCCAAGTTCTGCTTCGTCAAGTCGGGCACGCCCGCGCCGACGCAGTACCTCATCGAGCTGCCCGCCGCGCCCGCGCCCGCCGCGTCCGCCGACAAAAAATAATCTTCGCGCCGCCGCGTCCGCCGACGGGCGAGTGGGCAAAAACCGCCGCCCGATTTTCCACTTCGAGCAACTGGTACACGCACACCCCACCGCGCGCACGCGAGCTCGCGGACTTGCGCGCGGTACGCGGCTTGCGATCGCTCGCTTTCATGCGGACGCTGGCGATGGTGCTCTGGGTGCTGTTCGGCTGGCCGCTGGCCGTGCTGTCGGCGCGGCGCGCGCGGCGCCGGTTGCGCGCCTACGGAGCGAGTGATCGGTCGGACGGACGCGGGCCGCTCACGCTCGAGCGCGTCGCGTAGCGGCCGAGCCGTTTGGCGAACCGCTCGGCGGCGTAATGGATCGGCAGCGCGAACGAGAGCCCCTGCGCGCGGCGGTAGACGAAGGTCATGAGCCCGACCAATTCGCCGCGCTCGTTGACCACCGGTCCGCCCGAGTTGCCGTCGTTGATCGGCAGATCGGTCTGCACGTAGCGCGTGCCCTCGACCAGCCGGTTGACGAAGCTGACGATGCCGCGCGACACGGTGAACGCCAGGCGGCGCGGGCAGCCGACGGCGTAGACCTCGTCGCCGGGGCGGATCGCGGCCAGGTCGCTCCACACCGGCGGCGCGCCTTTTTGCGGCGGCACTTGCAGCAGCGCGAGATCGAGCTCGCGATCGAACTCGAGCACCTTGGCGGTGACCGTGCGCCCGTCGTCGAAGGTGACGCGCGGCTCGGTCATGCCCTCGACGACGTGATAGTTGGTGAGCACCAGGCCGTCCGAGGGAGCGACCAGCACGCCCGAGCCGTAGACGCCGCTGCCGTCGAGCGTCACGGTGTATTTCAGCGCCAGCGCGATGCCGTCTTGCGGCGCGGCGCGCGCGGGCGCGGGCGCGGCGATGATCGCCGCGAGCGAGAGTGAGACTGCGACCAGGCCGGTTGCTCGTCGAGTGTTCGTCAAAGCGTCTTGAGTGTGAACGGCGCGCGCGGCGCTGCAACGGCGAGCGGGCGCCTCTTCGCCCGAGGGCACGGCGCTTGCTCGCTCATCCGGTAGCCCATGACCTCCATCACCCGCCAAGACGTCCGCCCGCTCGTGCTGATCATCGACGACGAGCCCGATCACGCCGAGATCGTCGCCACGCTGCTCGAGCGCCGCGGCTTCCTCGCCGCCACCGCTCCCGACGGGCGTTACGGCGTCGAGCTGGCCGGCCGGCTCAAGCCCGACGTGGTCCTGCTCGACGTGCGCATGCCGGCGGTCGACGGCTACGCCACCGCGCGCGAGCTGCGCCGGAACGCGGTGACCGCGAAAGTGCCGATCGTTTTCCTCTCCGCGGGCGGTGAGTTCACCCCGCCCGACGACGACTGCGGCTATCTGTCGAAGCCGTTTCGCGCGGCCGATCTGTTTCGCGCCGTCGAGGAAGCGCTGCGCGGCGCGGCATCCGCGGCCGCCGACGTCGCCGCCGCCGGGGGCGCGGCCGGCGATTGATGGCGCCGCCGGGGCTGGCGTACCTGCGCGCGATCGCGCGAGCGGCTCCGGCGGGAGATCTGGCGCGCGCCGTCGGGCGGCGGGCGTTGCGCGCGCTGCGCCGGCCGCGCGCGAAGGTGGTCGTCGACGCGCGCGCCGCCGCCTCCGCGCTCGCGCGCGCGCCGCGCCTGCTCGCCGAAGTCTCGCCCGGCGATCAGTACCGCGCGCTGTTTCCCGACGGTGAAGCGCGCTTTCGCCGGCGCGCCGAGCAGCTCCTCGATCACGAGCTGGAGATCTTCGGGCGCGCGTTTCGCTTCGGCGCGCGCCTCGACTGGCACGCCGATCCGTTCTCGCGACATCGCTACGCGCCCGACGCGCCGCCCGCCGAGCTCGTCGCCGGCGCGCGCGGCGCCGATCCGAAGAACCTCTGGGAGCCGGCGCGCGCCGGTCACCTCGTCGAGCTGGCCGCCGCCGGACGCGCCGTGCCCGCGCTCGCCGCCGCCGCGCGCGCCGAGGTGCGCGCCACCATCGACTCGTTCCTCGACGACGTGCGCCCCGGCATGGGCGTGCACTACGCCTCGCCGCTCGAGGTGGCGCTGCGCGGGATCCACTGGCTGGCCGCGGTCGAGCTGTGCGGCGGCGCGCGCGCGTTCGCTCCGGCGTTCGCCGAGCGGCTGGGCGCCGCGCTGCACGCCGATCTGCAATTCCTCGACGGAAATTTGGAAGACGCGGGCGTGGTGCCGGCCAATCATTTGCTCGCGGACGAGGTCGGCCGCTTCGTGCTCGGGCTCGCGCTCGACGGCACGCCGGGCGCGCGCGCGTCGTGGCAGAGCGCCGCGCGCGCCGTGCGCCGCGAGTCGCTGCGGCAAATTGCCGCAGACGGCTCGCACTTCGAGGCCTCGACCGCGTACCACCGCTTCGCGCTCGAGCTGCTGCTGGTGGCGCACCAGGCGGCGCGCTCGGGCGGCGTGGCGCTGGGCGTGTCGCCGGCGCTGCGCCGCATGCTCGAGTTCACCCGCGGCTACCTCGCGCCCGACGGCGGCGAGCCCGGCTTCGGCGACGGCGACGACGCGCGGCTGATGCCGATCGTCCCGCGCGCGCCGCGGGCGCACGGCTACCTGCTGTCGATCGGCGTGGCGCTGTTCGGCGACGCCCAGCTGCGCGCGCCGTCGGAGCCGTTCGCCGAGGAGGCGCTGTGGTGGCTCGGCCCGGCGGCGCACGACGCGTGGCTGGCCGCGCTGCCCGTCGACGACGCACCCTCGGCGTCGTTCCCCGACGGCGGCGTGCACGTGCTGCGCAGCGCGCGCCTGTTCGTCGCCATGCGCTCGGGCTCGTACGGCCAGCGCGGCGTCGGCGGTCACGCGCACAACGATCAGCTCGCGCTGGTGGCGCACGCCTGCGGTCGCCCGCTGATCGTGGACTCGGGCACCGGCTGCTACACGCGCGACGCGCTCGAGCGCGATCGCTTCCGCGGCACCGCCGCCCACGCCACGCTGGTGATCGACGGCGCCGAGCAGTCGCCGTTCCTCGACGGGCGCCCGTTCGCGCTGCCCGACCGCGCGCGCGCGACGCCGGTCGAGCACGAAGACTTCGGCGCCTACGCCACGCTCGCGGGCGAGCACCGCGGCTACCAGCGCCTGCCCGCGCGCGTGCGCCACCGCCGCCGGCTGACGCTGGTGCGTGAGCGCGACGCGCTCCTGATCGAGGACTTTCTCGACGGCCGCGGCCAGGTCGCCGTCGAGCTGCGCTTCCCGGTCGACGGCGAAGCGTGGCTGCCGAGCGCCGCGCAGGCGCACGCGTGGCTCGGCCGCGAGCAGACGATCCTGTTCGGCGCGCTCGACCTTTCGCTCGCGGTGGCGGTCGGCACGGCGCCGGATCGGCCGCGCGCGATCCTCGCGCCCGTCGGCAATTTCTGCCTGCGTCCCGTCGCTGGGACGGCGCCGGTCTCGGAAACTTACGGCTGCACGGTGCGCCGGGGGCTTGTTTCGTTCCGCGGTTTGCTTAGCCTACCGTCGGTACTGAAAGTTACGCTCCTCTTGCCCAGGTAGGTCATGGACGAAAAGATGCTGTTCGACCACATCAGGACCGCGGTGTCGCGCCAGACGGGTAGCGACGAACATCAGTTGCTCGAGCCGCTCGCGCGCGAGATCTGGGAGCTGCGGCACCAGGACGCGCCGCCGAGCGGGCAGCGGCTGCGCGCGGCCGAGGCGCTCGGGCCGGCGTACCTCGAGCGCGGCGCGGCGCCGTCGGCGGCGGTGCGGCAGGTGCTGCGCGTCGGGCGCGAGATGGTGGAGCAGGCGGAGCAGGGCGGGCTCACCGACGCGGCGGGTGCGCGGCGGCTGGGCGCGCTCGTCGACGAAGCGGCGGCGCAGGTGGCGCAGTCGGTGGAGGCGGCGCGGCGCGCGCGGCGGCAGTCGTGGCTGTCGTTCCTGGTGCACGAGGTGAAGAACCCGCTCAACACGGTGCTCAACGCGCTCTGGCTGCTGCGCGAAAAAGGCGCCGATCCGGTGCAGGCGGCGCGCTTCATCGATCTCGCCGAGCGCGCGGTGCGCCGGCTCGAGGGGCGCGCCAAGGACGTGCGCCAGCTCGACGAGCAGCTCACCACGCCGCCGCCGGGCTGGGAAGCCAGCCGCTCGGCCATCTCTTCCTAGCGGCCACGCCAACCTGTCATCTCCCGGCGCAACGCTTCGCGCCGCCTAGCTGATCGCCACGCCCCGTCACCGACGGGAAAAAGCCGCTTGACACCCCGCCGGCCGGCCGCTATAACCACATCAACGGAAATGAAAATCGTTTTCAACTTCAAAATCGTGAAGGCGCTCGCGACCGTGGCGGCGCTCTCCATCGGCCTCGCCGCCGCCCCCGCGCGCGCCGACGGCGTCTACTTCTCGACGCGCGACCTGCTCAACGACTTCTTCCGCTCGAGCAAGACCGTCACCTATAAGAAGGTGGCGATCGGCCCCGCCGAGCGCGCCCGCCTGACCGCGCGCCTCGGCTACGCGCCGGCCCGCGACAGCTACACGTTCTTCGTCGCGTCCACCGGCGACCACGTCGACGGCTACGCGATCATCGACGAGGAGAAGGGCGAGCACCTGCCGATCACCTTCGCCGTCAAGCTCTCGCCGACGGGCGTGGTCGAGCGCCAGGAGATCGTCGCCTACCGCGAGCCGCGCGGCGACGAGGTGCGCGACGATCGTTTCCGCAAGCAGTTCGTCGGCAAGTCGGCGCGCGATCAGATCGCGGCCGATTGCGACATCGTGGCCATCAGCGGGGCGACCATCTCGTCGCGCGCGATGGCCGTCGGCGTGAAGCGCGTCGTGGTGCTGTTCGACGTGCTCATGACCACCCCCGGCCCGGTCGCGCAGGTTCCGCTCGGCCGCATGTAGCGCTTTTTTTTGCGACGCAGCATGAAAATGAAAACTAAAATCAAAATTATAATCGCCCTGCTGCTGCTCGTCACGCCCGCCGTCCGCGCCGAGCCCACCATCACGCTCCCGCCCGACGAGAAAAAGCCCGGCGAGCAAAAGCCCGACGGCGACGGCGCGCGCTCGCTCGCCCGCCCGCCGATGCTCAACCTGCCGCGCGAGAGCCAGATCGAGGTCCCGCTCGAGCAGCACACGAGCGACAACTCCACCGCCATCGGCGGCTACGGCGAGCTCACCGTCAACTCGCCGTCGAGCTCGCCGACGGTGGTCGACCTGCGCCGCATGGTGCTCTACGTCGGCCACAACTTCACCGACAAGTTCCGCCTCTACAGCGAGTTCGAGATGGAGCACGCCGTCACGTCGTCGAGCGACAAGGGCGAGTTCGAAGTCGAGCAGGTGTTCCTCGACTACCTGGCGTGGAAGCCGATCAACCTGCGCGCCGGCGTCATCATCATGCCGGTCGGCATCATCAACGTCTATCACGAGCCGCCGACGTTCAACGGCGTCGATCGGCCCGACACCGACACGCTGGTGATCCCGTCGACGTGGCGCGAGCCGGGCGCGGGCGTGTTCGGCGGCTGGCGCTCGCTGCGCTGGCAGCTCTACGCGGTCAACGGCTTCAACGCCACCGGCTTCACCGCGTCGGCCGGCCTGCGCGACGGGCACCAGGAGGCGCAGCTCGCGCTCGGCCACGACTGGGGCGTGGTCGGCCGCGTCGACTGGGCGCCGCTCCTCGGCACCAACGTCGGCGTCTCGTTCTACCGCGCCAACGCCGATCAAGGTCAGGCGCAGTTCCGCGGCTCCGACGGCTCGACGGTGCCGGTGTCGCTGGTCGAGGCCGACGCGCGGGGACGCTGGCGCGGGCTCGAGGGGCGCGCCGAGATCGCCAGCGTCTGGATCGGCGGCGGCCGCCGCTTGAACCGCGCGCTCGCCGCGGCCGCGCTGCTGGCCAACGAGCCGTGGGACGGCCCCGTCGGCGCGCAGCTCCTCGGCGGCTACGTCGAGCTCGGCTACGACGTGCTGCACGAGGTGAAGCAGAAGTGGCGCATGCAGCTCGTCGTCTTCGGCCGCTACGAGCACGTCGACACCCAGTTCGACCTCGCGCCCACGCTCACGCGCACGCCCGGCCACAAGCGCGACAGCGTCACCGCCGGCCTGACCTTCCGCCCGATCGCGGAAGTAGCGCTCAAGCTCGACTATCAGCGACTATGGATCGACGCCGACAACCCGCAGGACTCGGACGTCGACAAGTTCGATCTGGGATTGGCGTTCATGTTCTGAATCGAGATTCATTTAGTGAATATCGATTCATTAGTTGGAAGGGGGCTTCAGCTTGAGGCAGTTCGCGTCGGGAGGCTTTCGCATCTGGAACCTGTCGCGCGAGGCCAAGCTGGTCTACACCGGCTTCGGGCTGTTCTCGCTGCTGGCGCTGCTGGTGTCGATGCTGTTCTACGAGGACCTGGTCGGCGGCGGCACGGCGGGCGTCAAGCAGTACTACGCCGGCGAGTCGCGCGCGCCGGGCGTGAGCGCGCCGCCCTCGCCGTCGCCGGCGAACGAAGCCGGCGGCCCGAAGATCGATCTCCCCGACGAGGCGCAGCCGAAGCTGGTCATGGCGGTCACCTACCGCAAGCTGCTCGAGGTGACGCACTTCCACCTGTTCACCGTGCCGGTGTTCCTGCTGATCATCGCCCACCTGTTCATGCTGACCGGCCTCTCCCCGACGGCAAAAGCCGCCTGGATCGTCGCCGCATGGCTCTCCGCTTTATTGCACCTCGCCGCGCCGTGGCTGGTGCGCTACGGCTCGAGCGCGCTGGCGTGGACGTATCCCGTATCCGGCGCGCTCATGGCCGTCAGCATGACGACGCTGACCGTCTATCCGATGATCGTGATGTGGCGTCCGCGCGAGGTTAAGCGCTCGCTACCGGACGGCGCGGAGTAGCGCCCCACCCGTCGGGGAGCGCGAACGGCGCGGCGCCGATGGTGAGACACGCGGTGCAGCACCACCGCGCGCGATCGCGCTCGGCGTCGGCGACCACGTGGGCCGGGCCCCCGCACGCCGGGCACGGCACATCGAACTTCAAAAGGCCCTCTGGCGTGTCGGTCTCGATGTCCATGCTGCATTCAGTAACCATCGAATCGCAGCACAGCAACCCGAAACGTCAGTTGGCCGGATGCTCGCTCGCCGGCTCGCCGAGCGCCGCGCGAATGGTGGCGAGCGACTCCGCGACGCCGGCGCGCGCGTCGACCTCGACCACCATCGTGCGCGCGCCGAGCACGCGCACCGCCACGTCGGGATCTCCCGCGCGCACCACCACCAGCTCGGCGTCGATGCCCTCGAGCAGCGCCACCGCGTCGATGGGCGCGAACGCCCCGAACGCGTGCAGCCCGATGCGCCGGAGCGCCTCGATGAGCTGCGCGCGCGCGCGCGGATCGCGATCCACGACCAGCACGGTCAGGCCCGCGATCATTATTCGCTCTGCAGCCGCTCCAGCGACGGCACCACCAGCCGCCGCCGCACCACGCGCACCAGCCCCTTCTGGGTCAGGATGCCGAGCGCGCGCGTCACCTTCTCGCGGCTCGCGCCCGCCAGGTCGGCGAGCGTGCGGTGCGTGAGGTCGAGCGCGATCTCGATGCCCTCTTCGCGCTCCTGTCCCCAGCGCTCGGCGAGCATCAGCAGCGCCGACTTGAGCCGCGCCTCGGTGGTGTAGCGCGACAGCATGCGCACCAGCTTGTACGCGTCGGCCAGCCGCCGCTCGAGCTGCGCGTGCACCGTGCGCGAGAGCTCGGGGCGCGACTCGATCATGCGCATCCAATCCTCGCGCGGCACCACCATCACCCGCGTCGGCAGCATGGCGGTGATCGACGCCGACGAGATGTCGCCGCCGAGCCCCGTCAGATCGCCGAACAGGTCGCCCGGCCCGAGGAGGCCGAGGATCACCTCTTTGCCCTCGGGCGTGAGCTGCGACTCCTTCACGCCGCCCTCGCGCACCAGGAACACCGAACGCGCCGGCTCCCGCGCGCGCACGATGGTCGCGCCGCGCTGAAACGTTTGCTCGGTCGCGCCCGGCAGCTCGAACCGTCCCGGCTCTCCCTCGGAGATCGGGCTCATTCCACGTAGCGTCTCGATGTCCGTCGTCATGTTTTACAACCTCAACAAGCGGTCTTCGATCTCTTCCACTTTTGCGTCCCAGCTCTCGCGCGTCATCGCGTCCGATCGCGCGCGATTCGGCCCCGCGCCCGAGGCCAAGGCTTCACCGACGCGCGCCACGAACGACGACGGAGCGCCGGCCAGATAGACTCCCGGACAGACGTTCGCCAACGACACCGCTTCGGGAATGTCGGTGGCGACCACCGGCAGCCCCGCCGCCAGGTACTCGCGCAGCTTGAGCGGGTTGGCGCTCTCGGTCAGCTCGTTCTTGGCGAACGGCAAGAGCGCGACGTCGAATGATTTGCAGTAGCCGGGCAGCGCCTCGTACGGCTTGCGTCCGAGGAAGTGCACGTTCGGCATCGCGTGCAGATCGGCGAGCGCGGCGCGATCGGCGTTGTTGATGTCGCCGACCAGCACCAGCGAGCCCTGCGGGTACGCGCGCGCCACGTCGGCGAGCATGCGCAAATCCACCCACTCGGCGATCAGTCCGTAGAAGCCGAGGATCGGCCGCGGCAGATCGCGCACGTCGTCGGGGATCGCGGTGTCCGCGTCGAGCGCGCGGGCGAAGTGCGCGTGCTCGACGCCGTGGCGCACCAGCACCGTGTTCGAGTTGAGCCGCTGCTTGGACTCCTTGAGCGGCTCGGAGCACGTGATCACCAGGTCGCTGCGGAGGATCAGATCCTCCTCGAGCGCCTTGATGTCCGCGCCCGCGCCATCGAACGCCGAGTACTCGTCGACGCAGTGGTAGATCACGCGCTCGGCGCCGAGCGATCCCGCCACCCACGCCGACGCCGGCACGAACGTGTAGACGATCGGCCGGCGGAAGCCGAGCCGCTTCATCGCCCCGCGCACCGTCGAGCCGACCACCACCTCGTTCAAGCGGCGCATCAGCGGCGAGCGGTACGACGGCACCGCCAGCGGCGACAGCACGTGGATGTTCGGCTCCACTTGATACAGCCCGCCGGCGAAGCGCTGCAGCTTGTCGAAGATGCGCTTGAGATCGCGCGCGCTCGCCCGCGGCGAGCGGTTGCCGAGCGAGTTGATCCACAACACGCGGTTGCGGCGCGCCAGGCGGCGCATGACGTGCTTCTTCGACAGCGGATCGCCCGACCAGTCGTTGGCGAAGCAGACGATGTCGCGGCCCTCAAGATGCGGCATAGACGGACTCCTCTTCGGACGCAGCCGTCGCGATCATCTGGTCGTGCCACAATTCGAGCACCACCAGCGGCCACAGCTCGGCCGAGCAGTCGGCGCCCGCGCGGTGACGATCGAGCAACTGCTCGACGAAGCGCACGTCGAAGCGCTGGCGCGCGAGCGAGTTTCTCGCCAGCAGCGCCTCGCGCGCGGGCTCGTACAGGCTCGAGCGCAGCCACGCCGCCGCCGGCGTCGCGAAGCCGCGCTTTTGCCGCTCGAGCACCGCGCGCGGAATGCGCTCGCGCACGGCCCGCCTGAGCAGCGCCTTGCCGACGCCGTTTCGGATCTTCAAATGATCGGGCAGCGACCACGCCAGCTCGACCAGCTTGTGATCGAGGAACGGCACGCGCAGCTCGACGGCGTGCGCCATGGTCATCTTGTCGGCTTTGACCAAGAGATCGTCGGGCAGCCACACGCGCGTGTCGAGGTAGAGCATGCGGCGCAGCGGCGACCAGCCGCGGCTCTTCGCCCAGTGCGGCTCGAGCGCGGCGTGCGGCGGCGGCAGCGCCACGCCGGGCCACAGGCGCGCGCGATCGTCGTCGTCGAAGGCGCGCGACACGCCGCGATAGCCGAGCTCGATCGGCAGCTCGAGCAATCGCGCGGCCCGGCGCGCGCGCGGCCACGGCAGCATCATGCCGACGGTGGCCGCGACCTCGGCCAGCCCGCCGCCGCGCCGCCGCAGCTGCTCGGCGCGCGCCACGCGCTGGTAGATGTGATAGCCGCCGAGGATCTCGTCGGCGCCTTCGCCCGAGAGCACGACGGTGACGTCCTCTTTCGCGCGGCGCGCGAGGAAGTAGAGCGGCACGCACGCCGGATCGGCCACCGGCTCGTCGAGGTGCCAGACGATCTTCGGCAGCGCGTCGGCCGCCTCGCGCGACGAGACGCGCACCTCGGCGTGATCGGTGCCGAGCAGCTTCGCGGTCTCGCGCGCCCACGCCAGCTCGTCTTCGCTCTCGGTGCCCGGCCCCTGGTAGCCGACCGAGAACGTCTTGAGCGCGCCGCGGCGATCTTCCGCGCGCAGCATCGCCTCGGTGATCACCGTCGAGTCGAGCCCGCCCGAGAGGAACGCGCCCACCGGCACCTCGCTCATCAGGCGCATCTCGGTGGCGCGATCGATGGTCTCGCGCAGCTCGAGCGCCGACTCCACCTCGGTCGCCGCCGGGTTGGGGATCACGTCGGCGAGATCCCAGTACTGCCGCGTCGACACCAGGCCGCGCCGCCACGACAGGATGGTCGCCGGCGGCAGCTTGTAGATGTCGCGGAACAGCGTGCGCGGGGCCGGCACGTAGCGCAGCGACAAATATGATGCGAGCGCATCATCGTCGATCGCCGGCGCGAGCCCCTCGACCTCCAGCAGCGCCTTGATCTCGGAGGCGAACACCAGGTCGCTGCCGCGCTGCGCCCAGTACAGCGGCTTGATGCCGAGCCGATCGCGCACCAGCGTCAACGCCGACGCGCGCTCGTCCCAGATGGCGAACGCGAACATGCCGCGCAGCCGCGTCGCGCACTCGGCGCCCCACTCTTCATAGGCGTGCACGATCGCCTCGGTGTCCGATCGCGTCTTGAAGCGGTGGCCGCGCGCGATCAGCTCCGCGCGCAGCTCGAGGTGGTTGTAGATCTCGCCGTTGAAGACGATCCACACCGAGTCGTCCTCGTTGGCCAGCGGCTGGCGGCCGCCGGCGCGATCGACGATCGAGAGTCGGCGATGTCCGAGCCCGACGCGCGCGCGCAGGTGATAGCCGCTGTCGTCGGGGCCGCGGTGCGCGATCCGCTCCGTCATGCGGAACAGCTCTCCGCGGTCGATGGGGTCGTGCTGGTTCACCCGGCCGGCGATCCCACACATCTCGCTCGCGCCTCCTCGGTCACGAGGCAGTTGCGAGCGGCGTGCCTGTCGTCGCGTGGGCGGCGATCTCCAGGCCGCACCGGCGATACAGCGCCATCAGCGTCGGTAGACAGTCGTCCGCGGAGGTGGGCGGGGCCTTCTGTCCGCCCGGGTTGCCGACGGCGCGGAAAATGGTTTCCACCAGCGCGGCGGCGAGCGCGCGGGCGTCGCCGGCGGGGAACAGGCGCGTCTCGGGCGGGCGCGTGCCCACGGCGGACGCCACCACCGGCACGCCCAGCGCCAGCGCCTCGCGCACCGAGAGCGCGTCGCCGTCGGCGCGCGTCGGCCGCACGAACACGTCGGCGGACTCGACCAGCGCCAGCGCGCGCGGGCGATCGAGCTCGCCCCACAGGTGCACCGCTCCGTCGAGGCCGCGGCGCGCCACCTCGCGCGCCAGCTGCGGCGAGCGCGTGCCCGGGCCGTACAGCATCAGCCCGGCGCGCTCGTGATGCACGCGCATCATGGAGAAGGCGTCGAGCAGCACGTCGGCGCCGTACTCGCGGCCGGGCGCCAGCGCGGCGGCCAGCAGCATCGGGTGGCGCCGGCGCACCGCGCGCAGCCCGGGCGGCGAGAGGCGCAGCTCCTGCCCCGTCGGGGAGAAGGCGGGGCACAGCACCACGCGCGCCGGATCGACGCCCGCCTCGGCCAGCGCGGCCGCCAGCTCGGCGTTCACCGCGATCACGTACGTGAAGCGGTTGCATAAAATTCGCACCCATTGTTGGTGCGATCGCATAAAAGCCGGCGCCAGGCCGGAGTGCAGCGTCAACAGCGCGCGCCGTCCGCCCGACGGCAGCGAGCAGGCGGCGGCCAGCAGCCAGCTCTTGCGGTTGTGCCCGTTGGTGTGCACGTGCACCAAATTCCCCCGGCCCGCGTGATGCGCCAGCATCAAAATCAACCGCGGCCGGCCGTCGCGGCCGTCCGGCCCGCGGCGCCGCGGATCGAGCGCGGTCACCTCGACGCCGCGCTGCACCAGCGCGCGCCGCAGTTGATCGAGGTGCGTGGCCACGCCGCCCGTCGGAGGCGGCCGCGCGCCGACCAGGAGCAGGCGGCTCATCACGTCACGCCGCCGCGGTCAGCGACGAGTAGATGTTGTCCATGGTCTCGGTCATCCGGTCGAGCGAGTAGTCGCGCTCGACGCGCGCGCGCCCGCGGCGGCCGAGCGCGCGCCCGCGATCGGGATCGCCCAGCACCCGCTCGATCGCCCGCGCCAGCTCGTCGGGGCGGCGCGGCTCGACGAGAAAACCGTTCTCGCCGTCGATCAGCAGCTCGGGGCAGCCGCCGACGCGCGTGGCCACCACCGGGCGCGCGGCGCACATCGCCTCCAGCACCACGTTGGGAAAGCCCTCGGCCCACGACGGGTGGACCACCAGGTCGACGCGCGCCAGCACCGCCGGGATGTCGGCGCGCCGCCCGAGGAAGTGCACGCGCTCCGCGAGCCCGAGCGAACGCGCGCGCTCCTCCAGCGCCGCGCGCAGCACGCCGTCGGAGAGGATCAGCCAATCGGCCTCGAGCCCGCGCGCGGCCAGCTGCGCCGCCGCCTCCAGCAGATCGGCGTGGCCCTTGTCGGGCAGGTGCATGGCCGCGATCATCGCCACCTGCGGCAATTTGCCGCCGGCGTTCCGGCTCGACGGCAGCGCCGGATCGGGCTCCGGCCGCGCGCGCTCGTCGAACGCCGCCACGTCGATGCCGTTCGGCACCACGCGCAGCTTGTCGGCCCGGACGAATTCGCTCGCCAGCACCAGCTCGCCGACGGCGCGCGCGTTGGCGATCACGCAGTCGGAGAGCTTGAGCGCCAGCCGCAGCGCGCGCCGCTGCACCGGCGAGAGCCAGTGCGCCAGGTCGCGCCGGCTGGCGATCGCGCGCACGCCGGCGAGCTGCGCCGCCGCCACGCCGACCACGTTCGAGTAGAAGTCGTGCGTGTGGATCAGCTTCACGCCCTGGCGGTGCGCGTACCACGCCATGCGCGCCACCTGCCACGCGGTCCCCGGGCGCGTCAGCGATCCGCCGAGCGGAAACTCCATTGGCTCGACGCCGAGCGCGCGCAGCGACGGGAGCAGCTCGCCGTGCGCCTTGAAGCATGCCACCAGCGGCCGCCAGCGCCGGCGATCGAGGCGGCGCACCAGCTCGAACAGCTGCCGCTCGGTGCCGCCGACGTTCAAGCAGTCGACCACGTGCAGCACCGCCACCGGCTCATCCATGGGCGCCTCCATACTCGGGTACGCGCGACTCGTGCGCCTGCGCGCCGTCGAGAAACCGGCGGCACCACAGCTCCAGCATCAAGAGGCCCCACATGCGCACGCTTTGATCGCGCCGCCCGGAGAAGTGCTCCTCGCAGAGCGCGCGCACGAAGCGCGGCTCCAGCCAACCGCGCGCGCGCGTGCGCGAGTCGGTGAGCACGTCGACCACCGCGTCCTTGAGCGGCCCCCGGAACCACGCGCGGATGGGCACGCCGAAGCCGCGCTTGGGCCGCGCGAGGATCGACTGCGGCACGAGGTCGGCCACCGCGCGCTTGAGCACCGCCTTCTGCGTCACGCCCGAGAGCTTGTGCGCAGACGGCAGCGCGAACACCGCCTCGACGAGGTGATGGTCGAGCAGCGGCGGCCGCGCCTCGAGCGAGTGCGCCATGGTCATGCGATCGACCTTGGTCAGGATGTCGAGCGGCAGGTACGTCATGGTGTCGTAGTAGAGGAGGCGGCCGAGCGCGTCGCCGGGCGCGCCGTCGAGCAGGCGGGCGCGCCCGTCGAGCGGCTCGGGCGAGCTCATCAGCCGCGCGGCCAGCTCGCCGCCGACCAGGCGCGCCTTCAGATCGGCGGGGAACAGCGACTCGCCGTCGATGAAGCGCACGCGCGGCTCGAGCGACGCGTGCCTGAGCCAATGTTTGCCCGGCGCCGCTTGCGGCAGCACCGCCGACGCCACGCCGAGCAGCGCGCGCGCGGTGTCGGGCAGCCCGTCGAGCCGCCGCGCCTCGGCGAGCGCCTGCGGGTAGTGATCGTAGCCGGCGAACACCTCGTCGCCGCCGTCGCCCGACAGCACCACCTTGACGTGCTGCGCCGCCAGCTTGGAGACGAGGTACGTCGGGATCGCGCTCACGTCGGCGAACGGCTCGTCGAGGAACCACGTCAGCTCGTTCACCAGCGCCCACGCGTCGGGCTTGACCACCAGCTCGTGATGGTCTGTCCGAAAGTGGCGAGCCACCAACTTTGCAGGATCCAGCTCGTCGAAGTCGGGGTCGTCGAAGCCGATGGAGAACGTCTTCGGGTGCGCGCCCAGCTCGACCATGGTGCCGACCACGGTCGCCGAGTCGACGCCGCCCGAGAGGAACGCGCCCACCGGGACGTCGGAGACCAGGTGCGACTTCACCGCCGCGCGGATCAGGCGGCGCACCTCGAGCGCGGCGTCTTCGAACGATACGGTCGGCCGTTCGACGGGGCGCAGATCCCACCAGCGGCGCGTGCGCACGCGGCCGCGCTCGAACGTGAGCAGGTGCGCCGGCGGGAGCTTGCGCACGCCGTCGAGGATCGCGCGATCCTGCGGCGTGGTGCCGAACGACAGGTAGTGCGACAGCGCCTCGGGCGAGACGGCGCGCGAGACTTCCGGATGCTCGATGAGCGACTTGAGCTCGGAGCCGAAGACCAGCCCCGAGCGCGTCTCGGCCCAATAGAGCGGCTTGATGCCGAGGCGATCGCGCGCGAGCAGCAGCCGCCCGCGCGGGCGATCCCACAGCGCGAAGGCGAACATGCCGTCGAGCGCCTCGACCAGATCGTCGCCGTGCTCCTCATAGAGGTGGACGATCACCTCGGTGTCGCTCGACGTGGCGAAGCGGTGGCCGCGCGCCTCCAGCGACGAGCGCAGCGCGCGGTAGTTGTAGATCTCGCCGTTGAACACCACCCACGCGTCGCCGCTCTCGTTCGAGATCGGCTGGCGCCCGCCGTCGAGATCGATGATCGACAGGCGGCGCATGCCCATGGCGCAGCGGCCGTCGACGTAGGTGCCCGAGTCGTCGGGGCCGCGGTGGACGATGGCGCGATCCATCGCGGCGAGCCAGCGGCCCGCCTCGCCGAGCGCGCCGTTCTCGTGGGCGGCGAAGCCGTAGATGCCGCACATCGCTACTGCGCTCCGGCCAGCGCCAGCGGCGGCGCGGCCGATTTCTCGACGGGCGCGGGCGCCATCCGCTTGAGCGCGAGCGCGACGCCGAGCAAGAGGTAGAGCGGCCACGAGAACGCCAGACCGCCCGACAAGCTGCACACCGCGAAGCCGGCCAGCGCGCACTGCACGCCGCGCGCGTACGGACGCAGCCGCGGATCGCGCGCCGCGCGCCCGGCCGACATCACGCCGGCGACGAACGAAATCAGGAACAGCGCGAGGCCGGGAATGCCCAGCTCGCCGACGAGCTGGATGAACGTGTTGTGCTCCGAGCGCACCGTGCCCGCGTCGCCGGGCGCGTAGTCGGGCCACGCCACCATGAACGCGCCCGCGCCGACGCCGGTGAGCGGGCGATCGGCGGCGATCGCCAGGCCGGTGCGCCACGCGTCGAGACGGCCGCGCGCCGAGACGTCCTCGCCGTACGCGCGCGAGCTCTCCATGCGCGTCGACCACGGATTGCCCGGCGCGAGATAGACCACGCAGCCGAGCGTCAGCGCCAGGCCGGCGAGCTTCATCGCCACCGACGAGCCGGAGCGGCGCAGCGACGAGACGACCCACAGCCCGAGCACCACGCCCGACGCCAGCATGCCGCCGCGCGACTGCGTCAGCATGATCGCGACGCCGAGCGGGATCAGCGCCGAGAGCCACGCCAGGCGGAGCGCGCGGCGCGGCTCGGCCTCGCGCGCGGCCAGCACCAGCGCCACGCCGACGACCAGGTGGTAGGCGAGATCGTTCGGGTTGCCGAAGATGCCGATCCAGCCGGCGCGATCGCCGTCGACGAGGTGCTCGCCGCGCGACCACGACACGATGCCGCCGAACGCCGGGATCAGCGACGCCAGCGCCAGCACGCGCACCACGCCGCGCAGCCGCGCCTCGCCGTCGATCAAGTTGGCGACCAGCAAAAATATCGCGAGGTACTTGAGCCCGTCGACGAACGTGTCGACGGTGTAGCGCGGCCAGTACGACCACAGCGCCGAGAAGCCGACCAGCGCGAACAGCGAGATCAGCGCCGCGCCGGCCCAGCCGCCGATGGTGAGCCGCCGGTTGTAGAACAGCCACGACCCGCCGAGCGCGACCACCGACAGCGCGGCCGCGATCTTGGCGAAGCCGACGTCCTCCATTCCATCGAACCAATTGCCGGGGTTCGAGTAGACGACGAAGATGAACAGCAGCAGCCCGGCATACGCCCAGCCGCCCGTCGAAACGCGCCTTGGATTCACGCGTGGTCCTCCTGGTTGTGGACCTCTCCGTCGACGGGCCGAGTCAGCCCGAGCGTACCGAACAGGTCGGATAGATGCGCGGCCGAGAGCGGCGCCGAGAACTCGCCGTCGGGGCCGAGCGCGTGCCCCTCCCACAACACCTTGCGGCTCACCCGCATGCGATCGCCGTGCGGGCGGTTCGAGCGGTCGCACGTGGTGACCGCGCCCGAGTAGCCGAGCGCGCGCAGCTCGTCGACGAGCGCGCGATCGTGAAAGCCGTTGCAGTAGGCGAAGTAGCGGCACGGGCGCCCGCTCCACGACTCGAGCTCGCGCTTGGAGCGATCGAGCTCCTCGCGGCGGCGCTGCGGCGGCTCGCGCGTGAGCACCACGTGCCCGACGGTGTGGCCGCCGATCTCCCAGCCGGCGTCGGCGAGCGCGCGAATGGCGGTGGGCGATAGAACCTCCGCGCCGCGATCGAGCTGCGGCGGGCCGAGCTGCTGCTCGAGCGCGCACGCGGCGGCCTCGAGCGCGCTGGCGGGCGCGGCGGCGATCAGCGCCTCGACGGCGGCGGCCGGTCCGCCCGCGTCGAGCGCGCGCTCGGCGGCCTCGGCGACCGGGCGCAAACGATCGGACCACGCCGGTCCGCGCAGCCGCTCGCGGCGGCGCGCCACCTCCCACAGCCCGGCGTACAGGCGATCGTGCGTGAGGTAGCGGCCCGAGCCGGCGTAGCCCGTCGGCACGAACACCGCGCCGGGAATTCCGCACTCGGCGAGGATCGGGTGCGCGCGCTCGAGCACGTCGTAGTAGCCGTCATCGAACGTCACCGCGCACGCGTCGCGCTCGAGCGGGCGCGCGCCGGCGATCGCCGCCATCGCCTCGTCGAGCGACAGCACCTCGAAGCGGCGCCGCACCTCGCGCATCTGCCGCCGCAAGGTCGCCGTCGAGACGCACAGCGCCGGGTTGACCGGCCCGTCGAGCTCGACGCGATCGACCACGCGGTGATAGCCGAGCACGTGGATGCGCGGCCCGCTCGCGGCGGTGCGCACGCGGCGGTACAGCTCGAACACGCGGTCGGCGGCGATCTTGGCGAGGTACACCTTGACCAGCTCGCGCGCGACGCGACTCACCGGGCGCTTCATGCCGCTCCTCCCTCGACGCGCGCCAGCCGGCGGCGCCGCGCGCGCACCCACTCGAGCGCCGACTCCGGCAGCACGCGCTTGGCGAACGCGCGCAGCTCGCCGGCGATCGCGCGCCCCTCCGACGAGATCCGCGCGCGCAGGCCGAGACCGCGCGCGCGCAGCGAGACCGTGTGGCGCGCGCCGTTGGCCCATTTGAGCTTGTAGGGCTCTGAACCGCGCAGGAAGTCGAATTCGCCGATCCGCTCGGTGAAACACTGCCGGATCACCGATCCGAGCAGCACCGTGCCGACCGATCGCGGGCGCCACGCCGGCTCGTGGCCCGCTTGATAGAACACGAAGCGATCGCCGTGGCGAAAGCCGTAGAGCGCGGCGCGCGGCGCGCCGTCGGCGTGCATCACGTAGACGCGCGCCCAGCCGAGCTCGGCGAGCGCGCGGCCGGCGGCGCGGTGGAACGTCTCGACGCGCGGGCCGTCGATGGCGTCCGAGCCGCCCTCGAGCGCCCAGCGCTGGCGGTGCAGCTCGAACAGCACGCCGAGGCCGCGCTCGACGTCGTCCGGCGCGCGCAGCTCGTCGATTCGATAGTCGTCGAAACGTTCGAGCCACTTGCGGCGGCGGTGCCACTGCGCGCCGGTGCCGTCGGGCAGGCGGCGCAGGTAGTCGTCGAAGTCGGCGCCGATGCGCACGTGCGGGCAGAGGTAGCGCTCGACGCGATCGGCGCGATCGCCGAGCCAGTCGTCGCAGGCGGCGAGCAGCGGATCGCCGTCGTCGAGATCGTCGAGGTCGAGCGCGGCGCCGGCGCGCGCCAGGTGGGCGGCGAACGCGCGCGCCACCACGGCGGCGTGCTCGGGGCGGGCGATCGCGCCCTGGTAGTCGGAGCCGACGATGCCGTCGCCCATCAGGCGCAGGCGGCGCTCGCCGAGCGCGCCGGGCGCGGCGTACAGCGGCAAAATGCCGCACAGCTCGCCGCCGGCGTGCGCGAGCAATACGTGCGGCTCGCGCGCGCCGTTCGGCGTGGCGTGACGCCACCAGGCCGCGAGCCACGCCGGCGTGCGGAACGCGGCGCCCGGGTGCTGCTCGTCGGCGAGGCGGGCCCACTCGGGCGCGAGCGCGTCGAGCGTGCCGTGGTGGCGCGAGACGCGGATCGGCGAATCAAGCATGCGCCACCGTCTCGCGCACCACGCGCGCCACGAAGTCGATGGCGTCGTCGTCGAGCGACTGGTGGCACGGCAGCTCCAGCACCTCGCGGCGCAGGCGCGCGGCGTCGGGATACTCGGCCGCGCCCGCCGCCGCGTCGCCGATGCCCCAGAAGTCGATCGCGTCGATGCCGCGCCGGGCGAGCGCGCGCAGCATCGCCGGCTTGTCGTCGACGCGGATGGGCACGAACAGCGGGCACACGCCGGGCGCCAGCGGCGCGCCGATCACGCGCACCACGCCGTCGAGCGCCTCCGACAGCCGGCGGAAATTGCGCCGCCGCCGGGTCACCACCATCTCCAGATCGAAGCGC
>DASREC010000114.1:0-3134 GCA_035652295.1 Polyangia bacterium | reverse complement strand
GGAGGGCAAGAAGCTGGAGAAGCGCGTCTACGAATTGCCGCCCGAGCAGGATCAGCAGATCGCGCGCACCAAGCTCGCGACCATGGGCATCGGCATCGACACGCTCACCGCCGACCAGGCGAAGTACACCACCGACTACTCCGCCGGAACGTAGCCGCGCGCGCGGGCGCAGGCGCCGGCTGAGCCGGTAGCCAGCGATCTCGATCGCGACAACTTCGCGCCGCGCGTCCGCCGATATCTCAAGAAAATTTCACTCGCGCTCCGTGGCACGACGCCTGCTAAACGGGCGCGCATGAAAAAATCCCTGCTGATCCTGTCCCTCTCGTTTGCCGCCTGTTCGGGGCCCAAGGCTCCGGTTACCGATGATTTCTCGTCGCTGGCGGATGTCGACACCAAATCCGACGCGTTCTCGAAGCACATGAAGATCGTCGGCTCGCTCGACTACGGCTCGACCTCCGACACCGTGGCGTACTCCAATCCGCCCAAGTACCGCGCGTTCAAGTTCGGCGGGCAGAAGGGCGACTCGGTCGACGTCTGGGTGCGCTCGCAGGACGGCGACTCGGTGGCGTGGCTGCTCGACAACAGCTTCAAGACCATCGCGCACAACGACGACGCCGACGGCTCGACGCTCGACTCGCACGTGACCGCGACGCTGCCGGGCAACTCGAACCCGGCGATCATCACCTACTACATCGTGTTCCGCGAGTACTCGGAGGCGGACGCGCACTTCCAGGTTTCGCTCGCCGGCACCGCGCCCGACTTCTTCGCCTGCAAGGTGGACTCGGACTGCGTCGCCGTGCCGCGCGCCGGCTGCTGCAACAACGGCTACAAAGAGGCGGTCAACAAGAGCGAGGTCTCGGCCTACGACGCGGCCAACGCGTGCACCAACCCGCACCCGATCTGCCCGCTGTTCGTCATCAACGACACGCGCGTGGCCGAGTGCAACTTCCAGTCGCACGAGTGCGAGATGATCGATCCGTCGGCGATTCACTGCGGCGGGTTCATCTTCCCGAGCCACAGCTGCCCGAAGGGCTACACCTGCCAGCTCGGCCACATCCCCGACGCGGGCGGCACGTGCGTCGCCAACACCTGCGTGCAGACGCAGCTGTGCATGATCGGCGCGCACTGGGACTCGACGGCGTGCGCGTGCGTGGCCGACCAGACGTGCGGCGGGATCGCGGCGCGGCCCTGCACCGACCCGGCGTATCCGAACTGCGTCGACGATCCGCGCGACTCGTGCGATCCGGCGCACGGCGGGGCGGACTGCGGCGGCATCTGCGTGCAGTAAAAAAGTTGCGGCGCCGGTCCGAATCGCGAGACTGGCGTTAGACGATACTTAGACTTGGCTGTGACGGGCTCCCGCGAGGGGGCCCGTTTTATTTCTGCGGCGATTTGCCGCAGCTACTCGACGGTGACGCCGGCGCGGCGCTCGAACAACTGAACGATGCCGCACAGGTCGTCGCCGCCGAGGCCGGCCGCCACCGCGTCGGCGAGCTGCGCGCGCACCGCCTCCAGCGTCGGCAGCTCGACGCCGAGCGAGCGCGCGGTCGCCAGCACCAGCTCCTGATCCTTGAGCGTGAGCGCGAGCGTGAAGTCGGCGTGAAAGTCGCGCGCGAGGATGCGCTCGCCCTTGGCCTTGTAGAGCGGCGACGAGAACGCGCCGCCGCCGATCACGTCGAGCATGGCGCGCGGGTCGAGGCCCTGCTTGACGCCGAACGCCAGCATGGCGCCGAACGCGGTGATCATGTGCGCGCCGAGGCCGTTCAAGATCAGCTTCATGGCCATGCCCTGCCCGACGGCGCCGACGTGCAGCACGCGGCCCATCGCCTCGAGCACCGGGCGCGCGCGCTCGAGCGCATCGGCGGGTCCGGCGGCCATGATCAGCAGCGTGCCGTCGACGGCGGGCTTGCGCGTGCCCGACACCGGCGCGTCGAGGAAGCGGCCGCCGCGCGCGCGCACGCGCTCGTCGGAGCGGCGCGCGGTCGCCGGATCGACGGTGGACATGTCGATCACGATCGCGCCCGGCGGAAGCTTTTCGAGCACGCCGTCGAGCACCGCGTCGACCGCGCGCGGATCGGCGAGCATCAGGATCACGACCTCGGCGCCGGCCGCCGCGTCGCCTGGGGTCGCGGCGAGCGCGGCGCCTTTCGCCACCAGCGCGTCCGCGCGCGACGCCGTGCGGTTCCAGACGGTGAGCGCGTGGCCGCGCGCGAGCACGTTGGCGGCCATCGGCGCGCCCATGGTGCCGAGCCCGAGGAAGGCGACGTTCATGCGGCGCATGCTAGCATGACGTTTCATGGCGCGAGGCCCGCTGCCCGACGACAAACGTCTCGAAGCGCTGCTCGCCGCGCTGCTCTCCGATCCGCGCTACGCGTCGGGGGCGCGCCGTTTTCCCGAGCGGCTGAGCGACGACGAGGCCGCCGAGCTGGCCGAGGCGCTCGAGCGCGATCTCAACGGCGGCGTCGAGCAGCGCGCGCGCGAGGCGGCGCGGCGGCGGCTGAAGATCTTCTGCTCCAAAGGCTGCAACGTCTGCTGCGAGGAGCCGGTGATCGTCTACCTGCCCGAGGCGCTGGCGATCGCGCGCTGGCTCGAGAGCCCCGCCAACGCCGCCGAGCGCGCGTGGTTCCTCGACGCGCACCGCCGCTGGCGCGATGCGCTCGGCGACGCGCCCGAGCACCTCGCCGACCTGCAAGCCGACGACGCGAACCGCGCCGCCTACGAAGCCGCTTACCGCGCGCAGTGGCAGCGCCGCGTGATGTGCGCCTTCAACCGCGACGGCGCGTGCACCATCTATCCGGTGCGCCCGCTGCTCTGCCGCGAAGGCCACGCGCTCGGCACCGCCGACCACTGCGTCGCCGGCTCGCCGATTCCCGCGCAGCGCCTCACCGGCGGCCCCGTCGAGGCGTTCATGAAGCGCGCGAACGTGGTGCTGCGCGCCGCGCACAACGCGCTCGGCGGCGAGCCGAACCGCGGCGAGATGCTGTGCGCGCTGGTGGCGCGGCTGCTCGAAGAGGGGCGCTTCGTCGAGCGCTGAGCGTAGTACGCGTCGAGACGATGGTCGCGCGCGTCGCCGGAGGAGCGTTGCTCGTGGGGTTGGCCGTATCGTGGCTGGCGATCGGCGGCGGCGCGTCGTG
>DASREC010000113.1:0-27963 GCA_035652295.1 Polyangia bacterium | reverse complement strand
CGGCGGCACGATCGCGGTGCGCTCGACGGACGAAGAGGGCACCACGTTCGCGGTGCGCCTGCCGCGCAAAGCTCAGCGCGTGTAGACGCCGACCTTGTAGCCGCCGCCGCCGCCCGCGACTTTTCCCTGCAGGTGATACGCGCCGGGGAACGCGGTGCAGAAGTTCATGGCGCCGGTCTGCGTGCGCGAGCGGTGATCGACCAGGCGGCGGCCGCCGGGGCCCCACAGATAAAGGTAGAGGCCGCCCGACTCGACGGTGCCGACGAAGGTGTAGCAGCGGTTGCCGTCGAGCTGCACGAACCAGTCGGTGCGCGGGCCGGCGCCCTGCACGGTGTGGACGCGGCGCGAGCCCGGCGCGACGATGCGCGCCTCGGCGTCGATGCGCTCGGTGAGCGCGTCGCGCGCGGCGGGGCGCGGGCGCGGCTCGGGCTTGGACGGCGTGCTCGGCTCGGCGGGCGCGAACGCCTCGCGCGAGCCGCTCGTTTCGCGCGAGCCGCTCGTTTCGCGCGCGCCATTCGCTTCGCGCGCGCCATTCGCTTCGCGCGAATTGGATTCGCGCGCGTTCGCTTCGCGCGAACTGGATTCGCGTGCGTTCGCTTCGCGCGAGCCGGCGTGCGACGGCGAATGGCCCGGGTGCGCCGTCTCGGCACGCGGCGCCTCGGCGCGCTGCAGCTTGACCACCAGCTTGTGGCCCTGCGCCGGATCGACCACCAGCTCGTGATCGGCGAAGCCGTCCTTGCGCAGCACCACGCGCTCGACGCCGCCGGCCGGAACGTGCACGTCCTCGGGCGTGATGCCGATCTGTTTGCCGTCGAGGAGGATCTGCGCGCGCACCGGGATCGAGTCGACGAGCACGGTGGTGGTCGCCGCCGCGGACGACGACGGCGCTTCCACCGACGGAGCGATCCCGCGCGGCGCGTTTTCGCGCGAGCCGATCGCGGCCGCCGGCGTCGGCGAGCTGCGCGCGCGCATCGCGACCACGCCGATCGCCGCCGCCGCCGCGACGCCGAGCGCGCCGAGCGCGATCCAGATCCCGCGACGCGATTTTTCGTTCGCCGCCGCGCCGCCCGCGTTCGCCGCCGCGCCGCCCGCGCCCGTCGGGAAAGCCGCCGCGCCCGCCGGAAAAGTCGTCGAGCCCGTCTGCGCCGCGCCGGCCGCGAACGCCGGCGGCGTCGCGATCGGCGGCGCGATCGCCCGCGCCACGCTTGGCCCCGCGTAGCTCGCGCCGCCCAGCACCTCCAGCACGCGCCCGAGCCCCGGCCGCTCGCCCGCCTCCTTCGACATCATCCCGAGGATCAGCCGATCGAGGTCCGGCGCGATCTGCCGCTCCGGCGCCACCGCCGACGGCGCCGACGGGATCTTGCTCAAGTGCTGCGTCAGCACCTCGAGCGCCGAGTCGCCCGGGAACGGCACCCGCCCGCTGAACACCTCGTACATGATCACGCCGAGCGAGTAGACGTCGGTCGACGGCCCGGGCGTTTTGCCGCAGGCCTGCTCGGGCGACATGTACTGCGGCGTGCCGATGATCTGCCCGGTGCGCGTCTGCACCGACGGCTCCGAGCCGCCGAACACCTTGGCGATCCCGAAGTCGAGGATCTTCACCAGCGGCGGCTCGCGCCGCACGACGAACAAATTCTCCGGCTTGAGATCGCGGTGCACGATGCCTTTTTCGTGCGCGGCGGCGAGCCCGCGGCACACCTGGCGCATCAGCTCGGCGGCCTCGGGCGGCGGAATCGGCGCGCGCTTCATGCGCTCGGCCAGCGATTCTCCGTCGAGGAGCTCCATCGCGAGGTAGACCGTGCCGTCGGGCAGCGTGGCGAAATCGTCGATGCCGATGATGTTCTCGTGGCCGATCGACGACGCGGTCCACGCCTCCTGGCGAAACCGCACCACCGCCTCGGGGCTCGACAGCACCTCGGGGCGCAGGAGCTTGATGGCGAATTTTTTGGCGATGTGCAGGTGCTCGGCGGCGTAGACCTGGCCCATGCCGCCCTGGCCGAGCAGGCGGGTGAGGCGGTAGCGCTCGGCGAGGACCTGGCCGACGCGGTCGGTGGCGCCGGCGCGGACGAGCGGCGTGCCGTCGGTGGCGCAGAAGGCGCCGACGCCGTATTGCGCGCCGCACGCGGGGCAGATCAGCGTTCCGGGGGCTGCGGTCACGAAGTCAATCGTACGCGATTTCGTCGAGGAGCGCCGGGGAGCGAGTGACGAGCCGCACGAAGGACCGCTGCTCACGCGCGACGGCGTTTGTCGCTATTGATCGGCGATGCATTCGGGGCAGCGGGCGTGGGCGTTGGTGCGGGAGAGCGGGGCGCCGCAGTCTTCGCAGACGCGCGTGGCTCTCGGACGCGCCGGGGACTCGACGATCACGCCGCGCGCGGGGGCGTCGAATGGCGGGGGCGAGGACTTTTCCTCGACGGGAGCGCGCGATCGTTCGGGCGGCGATGGAGCGGGGGCTTTGGGTTTGACGACGCCTTGCTCGAGGAGTTGGTCGCGCACGCTCTTGCTCATCGATCCGAGTATGAACCGTTTCGCGGGGAGCGGTAGAGTGCAGCGATGCGCGTGATGAAGCTGGGTGGGCTCCAGGCTCGGGTGACCGGCGGCGTGGATGGGGCGGGCGGAGGCGATGGGCCGGTGGCGGTGCTGTGTCACGGGTTCGGCGCGCCGGGCGACGACCTGGTGGCGCTCGGGCCGATGCTGCGCGCGCCGGCCGACACGCGGTTCGTCTTCCCGGCGGCGCCGCTCACCGTCGAGGGCATGGAGCAGATGCGCGCGTGGTGGATGATCGATCTCGAGCGGCTGACGCTCGGCGCGCGGCGCAGCTTCGATACCGCGGAGGTGCCGAGCGGGCTGGCCGAGGCGCGCGCGCGGCTCTCGGCGCTGCTCGACGACGTCGAGCGGGAGCTGCACACAGGCGGGCGGCGGCTGGTGCTCGGCGGATTTTCGCAAGGCGCGATGCTGGCGCTCGACGTGGCGCTGCACCGCGCGGCGCCGCTCGCCGGCCTGGTGCTGCTCTCCTCGACGCTGATCGCCGAGCGCGAGCAGACGCCGCTCCTCGCCGCGCGCCGCGGCCTGCCGGTGCTGCTGGCGCACGGCCAGGAGGATCCGCTGCTGCCGTTCTCCGTCGCCGAGACGCTGCGCGAGCGGCTGGCGTCGGCGGGGCTCGACGTCGAGTGGATGGCGTTTCGCGGCGGCCACGAGATCCCGCTGCCGGTGCTGCGCGCGGTGGGACGCTTCCTCGCGCGCGTGGCGCCGCCCGCGTGACGCTGCTCGCCGACGGCGCCGCCGAGCTCGACCTCGCGCCCGCGCTCGCCGATTATCGCGCGCTCGGCTTCGCGCGCCTCGGCCGCGTGCTCGCCGATGACGCGCTGGCCGCGCTCTCGGCCCGCGTCGACGACCTGATGAGCGCGCGCGTGCGCCACGAGGGCCTGTTCTTCCAGCGCGACTCGGCGACGGGCCGCTACGAAGATCTCACCTTCGGCGCCGGCTGGCAGGGCCCGTCGCCCGACTATCGCAAGATCGAAAAGCTCGAGCTCGATCCGCTGTTCCGCGCGTGGATCGCGAACCCGCTGTTCGAGCGCGTCGCGCGCGCGCTCATCGACGGCCCGATCGCGCTCTATCGCGCGGTGCTGTTCACCAAGAGCGCGAGCGGCGGCACCGCGCTGCCATGGCACCAGGACGGCGGCGCGTTCTGGGGCGTCGATCGCCCGCCGCTGGTGCAGCTGTGGACCGCGCTCGACGACTGCCCCGCCGAAGCCGGCTGCCTCGAGGTGCTCCCCGAGAGCCACCGCGCCGGCCTGTCGACGCGCGAGGGCGGCGTGATCCCCGCCGACGCGCTGCAAACCGCCGACGCCGAGCGCCGCGCGGTGCCGATCCCGGCGCGCGCCGGCGAGGCGCTGATCATCCACAACCACGTGTGGCACCGCTCGGGCACCAACCGCACCGGCCGCCGCCGCAGCGCGCTCTCGGTCTGCCTGATGAGCGCCGCCACCCGCTGCCTGCGCAAGAAGCGCGCGCCGCGCCAGTTCCTGCGCCTCTTCGACTGACGGCAATTTGCCGCATCACGGCCGGGTGCAGAGAAAGACCTCGTCGAACACGTTGTCGCCGAGCGGGCGCTCGAGCGGCTCGACGCGATAGCCCGCGCCCGCCAGCACGCGCTGCCACGTCGCGCGCGAGAACAGCCCCTCGACGTGGCGATCGTGGACCGCCTTCACGTCGAGGCCGTCGCGCAGCACGAGCGCGTACTCGGTGCGGTACGTGTCGTCCGCCGGATCGGGATCCCACGACCACAGGAGCCCGCGCAGCGCACGCGCCCCGTCGGCGCCTTCGACGAGCTCGCTCGACTCGCGGAACGTCTCGCGCACGCAGTCGGGCGCGAACACCGCCGCGCCGCCCGGCCGCGTGTGCGCGAACGCCGTCGCCGCCGCGGCGCGCAGCTCCTCCTCCGAGGTCATGTACGTCACCGCGTCGTGGACCAGCACGGCGTCGAACCAGCGCCCGAGCCGCAGCTCGCGCAGATCGCCGGCGACGTGCTCGCACTCGGGATTGAGCGCGCGGCTGAGCGCCAGCATCTCGGGCGAGCGATCGGTGAGCGTGCAGCGAAAGCGCCGCTTCAGGTGAAGCGCGTTGTGGCCCGCGCCCGCGCCCAGCTCGAGCAGCGTCTCCGGCCGCGGCCCCACCGCGCGCTCGAACGCGGCCTGGAAGCACGCCGCCTCTTCGCGATGATCCGCCGGCGGATCGATCAGCCGATACCACGACGCCAGCTCGCCGTAGAGCAGCGGCGGCACGCGCTACGCCTTGGGCCGGCGCGGGCGCTGCTTGGCCGAGATCGACTTGATCACCGTCGAGCCGCGGCCGCTTTTCGGCATCGGCGTCTCGGCGCGCGCGAGCGCCTGCTTCAGCAGCGCGCGAACCGCGGGCCGCGCGAGATCGCGCGCGCTCTCGAGCCGGATGTGCCGGATGGTGCGCCCCTCGCCGCACAGCAGGCCGTCCGGATCCGCCAGCCCGACGCCGTGCAGGAAGAACAGCGTCACGTAGCTCGGATAGAGCGCGATCGAGACCACCACCTGCGACACGCGCTCGCCCGCCGAGAACGCGAACACCAGCGCGTTGTAGTTGTCGTAGACCAGCTCGACCGCCGCCGGCATGAGCTTGCGCAACGCCCGCCGCGCCGCGCGCGCCTCCTTCTGCACCGCCGGCGTGTACTTGGCGAGAAATTTTTCGATCTGTTCGCGGGTCGTCGGCATCGGTCCTCAGCGTTTGAACGCCAGCCAGCGCTCGAGCGCGCGCTCGTGCTCGGCCGCGTCGTCGTCGGGAAAGCGGCGCGCGAGCTCGGCCAGCGCGTCGGCCCACGCCAGCTCGCCGCGCTGGAAGCGCGCGATCAGCTCCTCCGCCGCGCGCTCGTGCTCCTGGTTGGCCGCGTGCACGTCGAGCCGCTCGCGGATCTGCGCGCCCGCGCGCGCGCGCCGCCGGTTGAGCTGCCGCGCGGTGAGCGTGGTGCCGAGCACCGCCACCGCGACCAACACGAAGATCACCGGCAACACGCCCCATTGTACACTCGCGCGATGCGCCACGTTCCCCCGTCGCTGCCGAGCGCGCGGCCGATCCAGGTGACGATCCTCGACGACTACTTCGACACGCTCCACACGCTGCCGTGCTTCGCGCGGCTGGCGCCGTTCGACGTGACGATCTGGAACGATCACGTCCAGGACACGGACGCGTTGGCCGCGCGGCTGGCCGACACCGACGCGCTGGTGCTGATCCGCGAGCGCACGCAGATCCGCGCGCCGCTGCTCGAGCGGCTGCCGAAGCTGCGCCTGATCAGCCAGCGCAGCGTCTATCCGCACCTCGACGTCGAGGCGTGCACGCGGCGCGGCGTGATCGTGTCGTCGAACCTGCACGCCGACACGCCGTCGTACGCCGCCGCCGAGCTGACGTGGGCGCTGGTGCTGGCGGCGATGCGGCAGCTCCCCGAGCAGGTGGCGGCGCTCAAGCGGGGCGCGTGGCAGATCGGCGTCGGCCGGACGCTTCGGGGCAAGACGCTCGGCGTGCTCGGCTACGGGCGCATCGGCGCGGTGGTCGCCGGCTACGGGCGCGCGTTCGGCATGAACGTCGTCATCTGGGCGCGCGAGGCGTCGCGCGAGCGGGCGCGCGCCGACGGCTGGCCGATCGCCGCGAGCCGCGAGTCGTTCTTCGCCGACAGCGACGTGGTCTCACTGCACCTGCGCCTGGTCGCCGCGACGCGCGGCCTGGTCACCGCCGCCGATCTCGCGCGCATGAAACCGACCGCGCTGCTCGTCAACACCAGCCGCGCGGGCCTGATCGCCCCCGGCGCGCTCGTCGAGGCGCTGCGCGCCGGCCGCCCCGGCCTCGCCGCCGTCGACGTCTTCGACGAGGAGCCGCTCACCAATCCCGCCGATCCGCTGCTCACGCTGCCCAACGTCGTCGCCACCCCGCACCTCGGCTACGTCACCCGCGACGAGTACGAGCTGCAATTTGCCGACATCTTCGACCAGATCGTCGCCTGGTCCGCCGGCCGCCCGATCAACGTCGTCAACCCCGACGTGGCACCAGCCGTTCAGTCGAAATAGCGACCCTGCTCGAGATCGGCGATCAGCCCGCGCTCGCTGGGGCGCCATCCGAGCTGCTCCTGGGTTCGCCTGCTCGAAGACGGCCCGTCCATCGCGAGGAAGCGCCCGACGAAGCCGAACAGGTGGACGGCCTCCTCCGGCGACTTCGACACGACCGGCACGTTCAGGCGCCGGCCGATGATCTCCGCGATGTCTCGAATCGGCACGCCCTCGTCGGCGACGGCGTGGAACCTGGCGCCCGAGGTGCCCTTCTCGATCGCCAGCCGGTAGAGACGAGCCGCGTCGAGACGGTGCACGGCGGGCCAGCGGTTCTTCCCGTCGCCGACGTACGACGAAAAACCTTTCTCGCGCGCGACGGCGATGATTCGCGGAACGAAGCCGTGGTCGCCGTCGCCGTGCACCGACGGCGAGAGACGAATGACCATCGCGCGCACGCCCGCGGCCGCGGTCGCGAGCGCGGTCTGTTCCGATTTGCGCGGGATGGAAGCGTTGGGCGCAGCCTCTTCGTTGGCGAGCCCCATGCTCCCGGAGCTGACGACGAGCGGGCGTCCCGATCCCGCGAGCGCGGCGCCGAGCGCATTGATCGCGCGCTGGTCGGTTTCGCAGCTGGCCTCGAACTTCGAGAAGTCGTGAATGAAGGCGGTGTGGATGACGCCGTCGGATTCGGCCGCGCCCCGCTCGAGGCTCGCGAGATCCTCGAGCGCACCGCGATGCACGCGGGCGCCCGCGGCAGCGAGCGATCGGGCGGCGGCGTCGGAGCGCGCGAGGCCGATCACTTCGTGCCGCGCGCCGATGAGCTCCTGAACGATCGCGGAGCCGATGAAGCCGGTTGCTCCCGTGACGAAGATGCGCATGTCGATTCTCCTCGGTTGAGCCTCGCTCAGCATGGCCGCGCGCGGCGGCGATCGATTGGACGAAGTTGGCGAAAAACGATCGCGCGCGAGTGCCAAGAACGCCCAAGCGCGCGCGCGGCCGGCGCGTATAGTTGAAGGGTGAATCTCGCCATTGCGCAGGAGGCTCCCGTTCGGATCTCGTTCCACCGGCCGCGCTTGCTTCGCGGCGTAGCGGTGGCTCGCTTCACGAGTCGGGTGCATCTGTCGCGATCGGTGCCGGAGCATTTCGCGACGGTGCTTCACCTCGAGGGCCGCTCGGAATGGACCCGCGGACGCGCGCGCTGGTCGACCGCTCCCGGCACGATCGGCCTCAAGGTCCCGGGCGAGGTCTACGCCGAGCGCGCTCGACACGGGCGCGCGCGGTTCCAGGTCGTGCTGTTCGACGACGCGCTCGTCGAGGATGCGCGCGCCGCGCTCGATCGGCCGTTCGCGATTCCGGACGAGTACGGGCTCGACGGCCGCGACCCGCGCGCCCGGCCGCTGGTCGCGCTTCATCGACGCCTGCTCGACGACGACGCGACATCGTCCGAGCTCGAGCAGGATTCGTGCGATGCGATCGCAGCTCTCGTTGATCTGACCAGCGCTCCGCGCGGCTCGCGTCTCGCGAGATCCGCGTGGAGCGTAGCGGTCGCGCGCGCCCGCGCGCTGCTCGACGAGCGCCTCACCGAGACCGTCACGCTCGCCGAGCTCGCCGCCCACGCGCGCCTCGACAAGTACCGCCTATGCCGCGCCTTCCGTGACGAAGTCGGCCTGCCGCCGCACGCGTACGTCACCCATCGCCGCATCTGCCGCGCCCAGGAGCTGCTCGCGCGCGGCCTCCCGCAGGCCGAGGTCGCAGCGAGCGTGGGCCTCTACGATCAGAGCCAACTGCACCGCCACTTCAAGCGCATCCTCGGCCTGACCCCAGGCGCCTTCGCCCGCGCCGTCCGCTAGCCGACCGCCGAGGAGCGAGCTCGAACGCGACGTAGTATGGTGAGGCAACCTCATGCAACCGACGCTCTTCGCTCTCAAACGCGCCTACCAGGCCGCGCGCAACGCGCTCGAGATCCTGCTCCAGCCGACGGGGCTGACCGCCGCGCAGTTGGACGTGCTGAAGTTGCTGCCGGCGGACGGTCTCGATCAGCGCGCACTGCAGGCCGAGCTCGGCATTACGTCGGCGACGCTGACGCGGCTCTTGGCGGGCATGCAGCGCCGAGGCTTGGTCACGCGCAGCCGGCACCCGAGCGACGCGCGCGGCAAGACCGTGCGTCTCACGTCGAAGGCGCGACGGCTGCGTAACGCGTTGATGGCGCACGGCGAGGCCGCCTTCGCCGCCCGCATGCTGCGCGGGTTCACCCGCGGCGAAACCGCGGCCTTGACCGAGATGCTCAGCCGCATCGCCGACAACATGAGCCGCCTTGACAGCACCGACGATCGCTAGCATGCTAGCGATATGCCTAGCACGCTAGCTAATACCGTCACCCGCACCGCCGTCATCACCGGCGGCAACTCCGGCCTCGGCTTCGCGTGCGCGCGCTCGCTGTTGGCGTCCGGCGACTGGCACGTCGTCCTCGCCTGCCGCGATCCGGCTCGTGCCGAGGCGGCGGTCGAAGATCTCCGGCGAGCTGCACCCTCCGGCCGCGTCGAGGCAATGGCGCTCGACCTCGCGTCGCTCGCCTCGGTGCGCGCCTTCGCCGGCGACCTCGCGCGTCGCCTCGCCGCCGCCGAGCTGCCGCCGCTACGAGGCCTGGTCTGCAACGCCGGCGTGCAGGGCGCCAGAACCTTCACCGGCGACGGTTTCGAGACCACGTTCGGCGTCAATCACCTCGGCCACTTCCTGCTGGTCAACCTGCTCTTGCCGTCGCTGACCGCGCCGGCGCGCATCGCCGTCGTCGCCAGCGGAGTCCACGATCCGGCGCAGAAGAGCGGCATGCCGGCCCCGGCCTGGAACCAGCCGGCGGCGCTGGCGCGTGGTGAGCTCGGCCCCGCCGGCGCCGCCGACAAACCCGGCACCGACAGCCGCCGTCGCTACGTCACCTCGAAGCTGGCCAACGTCTATTTCAGTTACGCGCTCGCCCGTCGCCTGCCGAGCGGCGTGACCGTCAACGCCTTCGACCCCGGCCTCATGCCCGGCACCGGCTTAGCGCGCGAATTTCCGCGACCGTGGCGCTGGATCTGGCTGCACGTGCTGCCGCCCTTGATTCCGCTGCTCCGTCTGTTGCTGTCGCCGAACATCCACACCGTCGACGAATCGGGCGGTGCGCTCGCTCGGCTGCTCGTCGACCCGGCGCTCGACGGCACCAGCGGCAAGTATTTCGAGGGCCGGAGCGAGATTCGCTCATCGGAGGAGTCGTACGACCAGGCGCGCGCCGCCGAGCTCTGGGACGCCAGCGCCATGCTGACTCAGGTGTCACGATGAACCGAGCAGTCAAAACCGTGTTGAAGGTCGCCGGCGTGTTGCTGGCCGTGGTCGCCTTGGCCGGGGGCGTGATTTTCTATTCGGCGTTTGGGGGCCTGGCCGCGATCGTGGACGGCGCGGCCCCTGCGCCGGACGTGCGCATCGTGAAAGACGGCTTCGTGTGTGTGGGCGTGGTCGACGCGGGCGACGGCAAAGTGCTGCTCATCGATGCCGGCGACGACCCGACGGGAACGACCATCCTCGCCGAGTTGAGCCGTCGCCATTTAGGCAGCGACGCGGTGAGCGCGATCTTCCTCACGCACGGCCACCCCGATCACACGGCCGGCGCGCACCTGTTTCCGCACGCCGCCGTGTATGCACTGCAAGCGGACGTGGCTCTCGCCGAAGGCCGTGAAAGGTCGCACGGTCCGATCACTCGTCTCATGTCGCCCAAGCCGAACGGCACGCACGTCACGCGCGCGCTCCGCGACGACGAGACCGTGGTGGTCGGTTCGAAATCCGTGCGCGTGTTCGCGCTGCCCGGTCACACCGCGGGCAGCGCTGCGTACTTGGTGAGCGGCGTGCTCTTCCTCGGCGACAGTGCGGTTTTGAAGAGCAACGGCGCGCTCGCCGGCGCGCCCTGGGCATTCTCCGACAGCACCGCGCAAAACCACGCTTCGCTCAAAGCCCTCGCCGATCGCTTGCGCCTCGAGCAAGTCGGCATCGTCGCCATCGTGCCCGCCCACACCGCGTCGAGCACGTTCGACCCGTTGGCGCAGTACACGCCGCGATAGCCGAGCGGGTCGACGCGCTGAGCGCGGCGTCGTCTCGAACATCGGCGCCCGGAATCTGCGGAAGCTACTGCGGAGGATCAGTGGGGCGTACAGGATTCGGACCTGTGACTTCCACCGTGTGAGGATGGCACTCTACCGCTGAGTTAACGCCCCGTGTGCGACGAAGGCATTTTCTAGCTGCGGGCGGCGCGCGAGTCAAGCTCGATCCGTGGAGCCGGTCGGGTAAGCTCGGGTGGGGAGGTGGCCATGACGAGAGTGCTCGGCATCCTCGGCGTGCTCGCGATCGCCGGCGCGGCGCGCGCGGACGATCCGTGGGACATCGCGAAGACCGCCGTCGGCTCGGCGGCGACGGGGCAGATCGAAAAAGAGATCAACGCCCGGCTGCTCGAGGAGGGGCGCAAGAACCAGTGCAGCTTCAAGAGCGACACCGATCAGCTCGCCAAGGGCTGCGAGCAGAAGCTCAAGAACCTAGCGTCGGATCTGATCGAGGCGAAGAAGAAGCTCGACGCGGCGGGCGTGCGCAACTTCAAGTTCGAGGTCTCGGGACACACCGACTCGGCGGGCAAGGCGGAGCACAATAAAGAGCTGAGCGGGCGGCGCGCGGCGGTGATCGTCAAGGAGCTCGTCGGGCGCGGCGTGCCGGCGGGCGAGATCATCTCCGTCGGCCTCGGCTCGGAGAAGCCGCTGGTCACGCCCGACAACACGCCGGCCAAGAAGGCCAAGAACCGCCGCTACGAGATCCAGGTCCGGCTCTGACGCCCGCCCGCCTCGTCGACAAGCGCTCGCGCCCGCTGGCGGCGCGGCGCGATCTTAGGTAAACCTTCGCCGTGATCCGCGCGCTCGAGCTCACCAAGCGCTACGCCGGCGTGACCGCGCTCGACGGCGTCAGCTTCGAGGCGCGGCCGGGCGAGGTGCTCGGCTTCCTCGGCCCGAACGGCGCCGGCAAGACCACCACCATGCGCATCCTCACCGGCTACGTGGCGGCGACGCGCGGGCGCGTGGAGGTCTGCGGCGTCGACTTCCACGCCGACTCGCGGCGCGCGCGCGCGCGCATCGGCTACCTGCCCGAGAGCGTGCCGCTCTACTCGGAGATGCGCGTCGACGAGTACCTGCGCTACCGCGCGGCGCTCAAGGGCGTGCCGTCGCGCGCGCGGGCGGCGCGGCTCGACGACGTCACGCAAAAAGTCGGCATCGCCGGCGAGCGGCGGCGCGTGATCGGACAATTGTCGAAGGGCTATCGCCAGCGCGTCGGGCTGGCCGATGCGCTCCTGCACCGGCCCGAGGTGCTCATCCTCGACGAGCCGACCGACGGGCTCGATCCCAATCAGCGGCGCGACGTGCTGGCGCTGGTCGCCGAGCTGGGGCGCGAGCGCACGGTGATCTTGTCGACGCACATCCTGCCGGAGGTCGAGAGCGTCTGCTCGCGCGTGGTGATCCTCGATCGCGGGCGCATCATCGCCGAGGGCGTGCCGGCGGAGCTTCAGCGCTCGCACGATCTGATCGTGATCGCGCGCGGCGCGGCGCAGGCGATCGAGGCCGCGCTCGCCGCGCTCGAAGGCGTCACGCGCGTCGAGGCCGCCGCCGAGCCCGACGACGTGGCGCGCTTCACCGTCGCCGCGACGCGCGACGTGCGCGAGGCCGCCGCCGAGGCGGTCGCCCGCGCCGGCGGCCGACTGCGCGAATTGTCTCCGCGCGCGCGCGGCCTCGAAGAGGTCTTCGCGCGCCTCACCCGCGAGCGCGCGTCGTGAAGGCGCTGGTGATCGCGCGCCGCGAGCTGGCCGCCTACTTCCTGTCGCCGGTCTCGTACCTCGTGCTGACGCTGTTCCTGGTCGTCGAGGGCTACTCGTTCTGGCTGTTCATGGAGCTGCTCTCCGGCCGCGACACGCCGCACGGCGCGGTCATGCAGTACTTCTTCGGCGGCACGTTCCTCTATTGGCTGTTCGTGATGTTCCTGGTTTCGGTCATCACCATGCGGCTGGTCGCCGAGGAGCGGCGGCAGGGGACGATCGAGCCGCTGCTCACCGCGCCCGTCGGCGAGGCGGACGTGATCGCGGGAAAATATCTCGGCGCGCTCGGCTTCTGGGCGGCGCTGTGGCTGCCGACGCTGCTCTACGTCGTGGTGCTGCGCGCGTATGCGCCCGCCGGCGCGGCGCCCGACGCGGGGCCGATCGCCGCCGGTTATCTCGGCACGCTGCTCGTCGGCGCCAGCGCGATCGCGCTCGGCCTGTTGGCGTCGGCGCTCACGCGCAACCAGATCCTCGCCGCGGTGCTGTGCTTCAGCGTGCTGGCGATCCTGCTGCTCGTCGGCGCGCTCGGCGACGCGCTGGTGCGCACCGGGCCGTGGGCGCCGGTGCTGCAGCACATCAACCTGTTTCGCCACATGGAGGACTTCGGGCGCGGCATCGTCGACAGCCGGCACGTCGTCTATCACGTGACGCTGGCGCTCGTCGGGCTGTTCTTCGCCACGCGCGCGCTCGCGTGGAGGCGCGGAGCGTGAAGCGCGCGCGCGTCGCCGTCGAGCTGCTCTTGGTGCTGGCGATCTTCGCCGGCGTCAACTGGCTGGCCGCGCGCCACTACCGCCGCGGCGACTGGACGCGCGGGCAGACCTTCACGCTCTCGGAAAAAACCATCGCGGTGGTCGGCGCGCTCGATCGCCCCGTCGAGGTGATCGTCTTCATGCTGCCGTCGGGCGAAGACGCGAGCGATCTGTATCAAGACGTGCACGAGCTGCTCGAGCGCGCGCGCCGCTACTCCGACAAATTGCGCGTCACCTACGTCGACGTCGATCGCGAGCCCGAGCGCGCCAAGACCGTCGGCAAGAAATACGGCGTGAGCGGCGACGACCTGGTGAACGGCGTGATCATCGTCGACGCGGGCGCGCAGTCGAAGTTCATCACGCGCGACGAATTGGCCGAGTACGATTGGGCGCGCGAGGACGAGGGGCGCGCGCCGCGCATCAAGGCGTGGAAGGGCGAGCAGGCGCTGGCGAGCGCGCTCGTGGCGGTGACCGAGGACAAGGCGCGCGTGGTGTGCTTCACGCAGGGGCACGACGAGCCGGCGATCGATTCGTACGCGCAGGGCGAGTACGGCGACTTCGCGCAGGAGCTGAAGCGCGATCACTACGAGGTGCGCGCGATCGATCTGTCGACGGCGGGCGCGGTGCCGGCCGAGTGCGACGTGACGGTGGTGGCCGGCCCGCTGCAGCCGTTCGCCGCGCGCGAGACGGCGGCGCTCGAGGCGGTGCTCGAGCGCGGCGGGCGTTTGCTGGTGATGCTGGGGCCGAGCTTCGATCCGCAGGTGACGCGCTTTCAGTCGATCGGCCTCGAGCCATTGCTCGAGCGCTGGGGCGCGTCGCTGCGCGACGACGTGGTGGTGGACACGCCGCGGCTGCGCGGCAACGTGGTGGCGTTCGCCGTCTCGGAGGGCTACGCCGATCATCCGATCAGCGGGCACCTCATGCACCACCGCACGCTGTGGTCCGACGCGCGCGAGGTGCGCGCCGCGCCCAAGCCGGGCCTCGCCGCGCGCGAACTGGTGCACACCACCGACGCGGGTTGGGGCGAGACCGACCTCGCGCTGTTTCGCGCGCAGGCGGAGCTGAAGTACGACGCGGCCACCGACGTGAAGGGGCCGATCCCGCTGGCGGTCGCCGCCGAGCGCACCGACGGCACCGGCAAGGGCGCGCGGCTGGTGGTGCTCGGCTCGTCGGAGCTGGCGGCCAACCGCCAGGTGCTCGGCTACAACCGCGACCTCCTGCTCTCGTCGGTGGCGTGGCTGGTCAAGGCGGAGCCGAAGATCGCCGTCGGGCCGCGCGCGCCCGAGCACCTGCGGCTCGAGCTCGACGACGCGCAATTGCGCCGCGTGTTCTGGTTGTGCTTCGTGCTGGTGCCGTTCGGCGCGCTGCTCCTCGGCGGCGGCGTGTTCTGGCTCAGGCGGTCGTGATGCGCGGGTGGCGCGCGCTCGCGGTGCTGGTCGCGATCGCGGCGGCGGTGGGCGCGCTCCTGTGGTGGGATCGCGGGCGGCCGTCGACGGACGACGCGCGGGCGGCGCGCGCGCGGCTGGCGCCGGGGTTCGAGCGCGCGCGCGCGTTCGCGATCACCATCGAGCGCGGCGGCGAGAAGACGCGGCTCGAGCGCGCGGACGACGGCTGGTGGCTCACCGAGCCGAGGCGGCGCGCCGACGACGACGCCGTCGAGCAGATCCTCGGCGAGCTGGAGTTCGGCCAGGTGGAGCGGCGGCTGTATCCCGACGCCGCGGGGCGCGCGCGCATGGGCCTGGACGCGCCGCGCGCCACCATCACCGTCGGAGATTGGACGGCGCGCGTGGGCGGCGACGCGCCGGGCGGGCACGCGGTGTACGTCGCGCGCGGCGGCGAGCGCGAGGCGCTGGTGGTCGAGCGCCGCCTGCTCGAGGTGATCGATCGCGCGCGCGACGGCTTCGTCTCCAAGCGGCTCGCCGTCGGCGCAGTCGGCGGCGTGCGCCAATTCGGCGCCGGCGCGGTGCTGATCAAACGCGAGCCGCGCGGCTGGCGCTTGACGCAGCCGTTTCGCATGGCCGCCGACGACAAGCGCGTCGAGGCGTGGCTGGCGGCGCTCGACGGCGCGCGCGCCACGCGCGTCATCGATCCGGTGCCGGTGCAGAACGGCGTCGCGATCCAGCTCGACGGCGACGTGGAGGCGGCGCTCGGGCCCGCGTGCCCGCAGCATCCGCTCGAGCGCGTGGTGCTGCGCTCCGACGGCGCGTGCCTGTGCTTCGACGACGCGACGCTGGCGCGGCTCACGCCGGAGCCGCGCGACCTCGTCGACGCGCGGCTGGTGCCGCTCGACGTCGAGCGGGTGACGCGCGTGACGCTCGAAGGGCCGCACGAGCTGGCGCTCGAACGCGCGGCGGGCGAGTGGCGCATCGTCGAGCCGGCGAGCGCGGCCGGTCCCGCCGACGACGCGGCGGTGCGCGAGTGGCTGGCGTCACTGGCCGCGGCGCGCGCGAGCGGGTTCGAGTCGATGAGCCACCAGCGGCTGGCGCGCCTCGGGCTGCACACGCCCGACGGGCTCACGTTGATCGCGCTCGAGCGCGACGGCGAGCGCCTCTTCGTCTACCGCGAGGGCGACAGCCACCGGCAGGCGATCGATGCGTCGGCGCGCGCGCTGTTCGAGGTCGACGCCGCGCGCTTTCGTCCGCGGCGCGTGTTGAATTTCGCGGCCGGCGACGTCGAGCGGATCCGCGTGGAGGAGGGCGGCGTCGTCGAGGAGGCGGCGCGCGCGGCGGACGGCGGCTTTCGGATCGTGCGTCCGGCCGCGCTCGACGCCGACGCCGAGATCGTCGCGCGCACGATCGACGCGCTCGCGGGGCTGCGCGCCGATCGCTTCGTGCCCGGCGCGGCGCTGCGCCCGGCGCGCACGCTCACCGTCGAGCTGCGCGCCGGCGACGGCGGCGCGCGCGAGGCGCCGTCGCCGTCGCCGTCGATCGAGCTGAGCGCGCCGGCGCTCGACGGCTGTCTCGCGCGAGTCGCGCGCGCGCCGATCTTCCACCTGCCGCCCGAGACCTGCGCCGAGCTGAACGCGCACCTCGCGACCCGCCGCCTGTTCGACGTGCGCGCCGATCGCCTGCGCGCGATCGCCATCGAGCGCGGCGCCGAGCGCTTCTCCGCCGAGCGGCGCGGCGGCGCGTGGCAGGCGAACGGCGCGCCCGTTCCGGCGGCGCGCATCGACGCGCTGGTCGAGCGGCTGCGCGCGCTCACCGCCGACTCGGTCGAAGGCTACGGCAATTTGCCGCAGGCCGTGCAGACCGTCCTTCGCCTCTCGACCGAGGGCGCGGCCGATCAGCAGCTCGACGTCGCCGCGCCGTCGGGCGGCACCGCGCGCGCGCGGCTGCACGGCGGGCGAGCGCTGTATCGCGTACCGGCCGCCGCCGTCGACGCGCTGGTGACCGCCGCGCTACGGTGAGCACTGGAACGGCGATTGCTGTCTCTTCTGGCCATGCTCAAATGGATCGGCCGATTACTGATCGCGGGGTTGATTCTCGCCGGCGCCGCCGCTGCGGCCGACCGCCAGTTCGCCTGGCTGCGCGGCTGGGACGGGCACGGGCGCTCGTTCGATCTGACGTCGCTGCGCGGGCAGGTCGTGATCCTCACGTTCGCGTCCAAGAACACGCGCGACGAGGCGAGCGACATCAACGACGAGCTCACGCGGCACGCGGTGGCGGGTGACGTCACGGTGGTGTCGGTGATCGATCTCGAGGACATCCCCGGCTTCGGGTACAAGACCGCGCGCAAGAAGATCGCGGACGCCGATCAGCCGGGGATCATCCACCACCTCGTCGACGAGCGCGGAGCGTTGCGCAGATCGTTCCGCGTCGATCCGCTGCACGAGGTGCCGATCTTCGTCATCGGGCGCGACGGGGCGGTGCTCGGTCAGTTCAGCGGCGAGGAGGGATTGCCGCAGGCGCTGGCGCTGGTCGAGCGCGTGAAGTAGCGGCGCGCCGATCAGCCGGTGGCGCGCAGCGGCTGCTCGTACTCGGTGTCGTCGAGCTGGTGCTTGAGCGAGACGACGGCGGAGTGGCAGCGCGACATCAGCGGCTCGAGATCGGCGTCGGTCAGGCCCTTGGTCGAGATGGGCGTGCCGACGAGGATGCGCATGCGCGTCGGGTCGTTCGAGAATTTCCACGTGCCCTTGGGCAGCGCGTTGAGCGTGCCGGAGATGCCGAGCGGCAAAATGTCGTAGCCGCCTTTGAGCGCCAGCTTGAACGCGCCCGGCTTGAACGGCTTGACCACGCCGTCGTGGCTGCGCGTGCCCTCGGGGAAGAACAGCACCGAGACGCCCATCTGCAGATATTCGTGCGCGCGCTCCATGCAGCGCTCGATCGACGAGCGCTTGCCGCGCACCAGCGGAATGTAGCCGGCGTGGAACATGAACCAGCCCATGAACGGCACGTAGAAGTTGGCCGCCTTGGAGATCCACTTGAAGTGCAGATCGAGGCAGAACGCCATCATGATGTCGCCCATGCCTTGATGGTTCGCGATCACCACCATCGGGCGCTTCTGCGGAATGCGATCGTTGCCGATGACCTCGGTCGACCAGCGGTTGTTGATCTTGAGCAGCCCGCGTCCCCACATCTGCGCGTACCAGTGGCCGATGCGGCGCGTTTTATCGAACGGCATGGTGAGGAGGAACAGCGGCAGGCCGATCGGGTACATGATCGTGAGCTGCACCGCGATCGCGGTCCAGATGTAGATCGATCGCAGCGCTTGCCACATCCGGCTAGTTCTTCTTTTTCTTCGGAACGCCGTGCTTGGCCGCCGCGGCGGCCTCGAGCGCCTCGCCGGCGAGCGCCTTCTGCTCGAGCTGCAGCGCCGTCGACAGGAACTCCACGTTCTTGTCGTCGAGCATGCGGCCGAACACCAACAGGCCCTCCGACGAGCCGAAGCCGGTCGGCGAGTTGATGCTGAAGGTGCCGGAGATCTCGTACTGCTTGCCGACGGTGAGCGCCGGCGGCTTCTGCTTCGGCATGAGGTAGTCGACCACCATCAGCGCCTTCTCCTTCTTGGTGTCCGGCTTGTCGCCGATGAAGAAGTGCGGCTGGTCGCAGAGCTTGCACGTCTGGCCCTTGGGGCACACCGGGCACTGATAAACCTCGAGCAGGAAGGCTTTGACCTTGACCTCTTTGTTGAGGAGCTCGGTCTTGCCCTTGCGCAGGCCGTGAACGGTGTACGTGCCGTCGGGGTTCTTGAGCGGAATGTCCGAGGCGGCGAACGACGGCGGCGACGGGAGATCGACTTTGATCGGCGCCATCGCGGTGGCTTCGGGCTCGGGGCCCATCGAGGCGCCCGACGAGTTGGAGGAGCAGCCGGCGGCGATCCCGATGATCCCTACCAGGGCGAGTACTCTCATTTGGCCCGACCTCTCCATTCCGGTTGCGGGGAACCTTAGCATGGTCTCGCGTGCTTGACACCAGGAACGGCGCCGATTCGCGGTGCGCCGCGCGCCGGTGCTAACATTCCGCGCGATGCGCCGCGCCCTGGTGCTCCTGCTGCTCCTCGCGTCCTGCAAACGCGGGACGGAGACGCGCGCGGCGGCGGCGGGGCCGACCATCATTAATTGTCCGGAGTCGGGCTGCGCGGCGAACGACGGGCCGGCGCGCGACGGCGGCGAGCTGCGCGTGCACGTCGAGGCCGAGCCGGCGATCCTGTGCGACCTGGTGGAGCACGACGTGTGGAGCCGCTGGATCGTCGAGAACCAGGTGGCCGAGACGCTGTTCTACCAGGATCCGTTTTCCGGCGCGCTCGCGCCGCGGCTCGCGGAGAAGTTCGAGCTCGACGACAAAGCGCTCACGCTGCACCTGCGCGCGGGCGTGCGCTGGCACGACGGCCAGCCGTTCACCGCCGCCGACGTGGTCTTCACGCTCGCGACCGCGCGCGATCCGAAGGTCGGCGCCGATCAAGCGGCCGACCTCGCGCCGGTCGCCGCCATCCGCGCGCCCGACGAGAAGACGGTGGTGCTCGAGCTCGCGCGCCCCGCGCCGTTCTTGCGGCAGGCGCTGGCGCACATTTCGATTTTGCCCGAGCACGCGTACCGCGGCCTCGATCTGCGCAAGGCGCCGGCGTCGCGCGCGCCGATCGGCACCGGGCCGTTTCGCTTCGCCGCGTGGCATTCGGGCGAGGAGCTGGTGGTCGAGCGCAACCCCGACTACTGGGGCCCGCGCGCGCACCTCGAGCGCATCCGCTTTCGCGTGGTGCGCGATCGCCAGGTCGCCTACGAGCTGTATCGCCGCGGCGAGCTGGACGTGATGTTCCGCCTGCCCGCCGGCCGCTTCGACGAGGCGCGCACCGACGCGCGGCTCGCCGGCCATCGCCTGCTGGCGTGGACGATGCGCACCTATTTCTTCGTCGTGTGGAACACGCGGCGCGGGCCGCTCGGCGATCCGCGCGTGCGGCGCGCGCTGACGATGCTGATCGATCGCGCGCGCTTCACGCAGATCGCGTTCGCCGGCCACGCGCGCCCGGTGACCGGCCCGTATCCGCCCAACACGCCGTCGTACGACGCGGCGCTGCACCCGTGGCCGTACGATCCCGACGCCGCGCGCGCGCTGCTCGCCGAGGCGGGCGTCAAGTCGCTCAAGCTCACGTTCCTGGTCACCGCCGGCTCGCGCACCGTCGAGCAGCTGGCGACGCTGATGAAAGAGGATCTGGCGCGCGCGGGCGTGGAGCTCGACGTCGCGATGGTCGACTTCGCGGTGCAGCTCGATCGCCTGCGCCACCACGCGTTCGATGCGTCGGCGCTGCAGTGGACCATGTCGCTCGAGCAGGACAACTTCACCATGTTCCACTCCTCGCAAGCGGACGCCGGGCAGAACTACGGCGCGTGGAAGAACCCCGACGCCGACGCGCTCTTGGAAAAAATTCGCGCCACCTCCGACGACGATGCGCGCCACGCGCTCGACCGGCGCTTCCACGCGCTGGTGCATCGCGAGCAGCCGTACACGTTTCTCTCGGCGCCCGAGGTGCAGACGCTCGAGGCGCCGCGCGTGCGCGGGCTGCGCCCGTCGACCGACGGCTTCAACTTCGCCGAGGCGTGGATTGCTCCTTAAGCGGCTGGCGCTGATTCCGCCGACGCTGGTCGGGATCACGCTGGCGACGTTCTTGTTGGTGCACCTCGCGCCGGGCGATCCGGCGACGGCGCGCGCGGGCAACGGGCGCGGCGTGTCGGCGGAGTCGCTGGCGGCGTTTCGCCACGCGTATGGGCTCGATCGTCCGCTGGCGGCGCGCTACGCGGCGTGGCTCGGGCGATCGCTGACGCTCGACTTCGGCGACTCGCTCGTCGACGGGCGGCCGGTGCGCGCGAAGATCGCCGAGGCGCTGCCGTCGACGCTCGCTCTGGCGCTGCTGGCGACGCTGTTCGCGTACGGCCTGGCGGTGCCGCTCGGGTGCGCGCTGGCGGCGGGCGACGGGCGCAGGTGGGCGCGCGCCGGCTCGGCGATCCTGTATCTCGGCTACGCGCTGCCGGCGGCGGCGGCGGCGATGCTCTTGCTCTACGCCGGCGCGCCGTACGGCGGGCGCGGCGCGGGCGTGCTCACCGCCGGCGCCGCGTGTCTCTCGATCGCGGCGATCGTGCGGCTCGCGCGCTATCAGCGAGGCGCGCTGCTCGCGGCGCTGCGCGCCGACTACGTGCTCACCGCGCGCGCCGCGGGCGCCGGGCCCGCGCGCGTGATCCTGCGGCACGCGCTGCGCAACGCGCTCTTGCCGATGGTGACGCTGCTCGGCGCCGAGCTGCCGGCGCTGCTCTCGGGGAGCGTGATCGTCGAGCAGGTGTTCGGGCTGCACGGGCTCGGCTGGCTCGGCTTCGAGGCGGTGCTGCAACGCGACTACCCGATGCTGCTCGGGCTCGCCACCGTCTCTGCGGTGGTGACGCTCGCCGGCGTGCTGGCCGCCGACGCGGCGTACGGCGCGATCGATCCGCGCCTGCGCGAGCATCGCGCATGAGCCGCGCCGCGCGTTTCCGTCGGGCGCCGGGCGCGCGCGCCGGCCTGGCGGTGCTGATCGCGCTCGTGCTCGTCGCCGCGTTCGCGGGCCTCCTCGCGTCCGATCTGCCGCTCGCCTGCCGCGCCGAGGGAAAATTTTATTTTCTGCCGTGCGTGACGCGCCCGCTGGCGCTCGCCGGCGCGGACAACCAACTGTTGCGCGCGTCGGGTGCGTGGCTGATCGCGCCGCCGATTCCGTACGGCCCCGAGTCACAGCATCCGGGCGGCGTCACCGCCGTGCTTCAGCCACCGTCGCGCGCGCACCTCTTCGGCACCGACGATCGCGGCCGCGACGTGGCGGCGCGGCTCGTCCACGGCACGCGCGTGGCGCTCGCCGTCGGCCTGGTCGCGGTGCTGCTCTACGTCGCGCTCGGGCTGGCCGTCGGCGTGACCGCGGCGATGGGCCGGCGCGCCGACCTCGTGCTCGGCCGCGTGATCGAGGTCGGCCTGACGTTCCCGACGCTGTTTTTGCTGCTGGCGATCCAGGGGCTCACCGCGACGGCGTCGGTGGTCGAGGTCGGCCTCGCGATCGCGCTCACGCAGTGGCCGCACGTCGCGCGGCTGGTGCGCGCCGAGGCGCTGCGCGCGATGGCGTCGCCGCACGTCGAGGCGGCGCGCGCGATCGGGGCGTCGCCGGCGCGGCTGGGGATCGTGCACGTGCTGCCGCTGGCCGCGTCGCCGGCGCTGGTGGCAGGCGCGTTCGGCGTCGGGCAGGCGGTGCTGTTCGAGACCGCGCTCAGCTTTCTCGGCTTCGGCGTGCCGGCGCCGACGGCGTCGTGGGGCGAGCTGCTCGGCCAGGCGCAGGCGGCCGGTTTGCCGCTCTGGCTGCTCTTGCCGCCGACGGGCGCGATCGCGCTCACCGTCGTCGCGTGCAGCCTGGTGGGCGACGGCCTGCGCCGCGCCCTGGAGGAAACTTGAGCCGCGGTACTTACGGAAGGGTGTCGTCGTCGCCGTAGGCCAGCTCGAGCTCGGCCAGCGCCTCGTCGAGCACGCGGCGCACGCGCGAGTAGGTGTCCTCGCCGAGCGGCGGCACTTCGCGGTCTTCGCGGACGTCGGCAGGATTTTGTGAGCGCATGATCGCCGTTAGAGCAACCGGCGTGCCCGCGCGGCGCCGTCGGGAAATCGGGCGGTTGCGCGCCGTCGGATGGACCCTGCGCTCCGATTTCGCGAGCCTGGAAAGCCGAGCAGCCGGCCGCCGCTCACGTCACTGCAACCGGAAGATCACGTGCCCGAGATCGATGGTCCCCGACTGCGTGATGTTCTCGGTGCCGACGTTCACCTGATCGATCACGCCGCCCGACGCATCGGTCAGATTGAGCAGCACGTCGAAGTTGCCGACGTCGATCGGCCCGGCCTGCCCCTGGAACGCGTCGCACGGAAAGGTGAAGACGAAGCGCGAGCCGGTGTCGGCGTTGACCGCGTCCAGGTCGACCGTCGCGGCGCCGGCGGTGGCGCAGTCGATCGGCCCGAACGCGAGCGAATCGATTTCCCACGTGACGAAAAAGTTGTCCTGCACCGCGCCCGCCGGAGTCACCGTCACGGTGCCGCCGCCGCCGCAGCCGGCGAGCGCGAGACCGATGGCACCGATCGCAGCGCCTAGCATTCGAGCAATGGGCAGCTTCACGCGTCGCCTCCTCGCGGGCGCGTCGGCGCCCGATCGGAGGTGGTGCACTCGGGGTGCCGCTATCGGCGGCGGCGAGCGCCCGCCCGCACGGCGAGCAGCGCGCACAGCGCGAGCGCGAACGCGAGCGACGCCGCCGGCGGCGCGCGATCGGCGAACGCGCAGCCGTGCGAGCTGAACTTCGAGAGATCGGTGTGCACGCACGTCCACGCCGACGGAGAGTTCTGCACCGCGGTCTGGTGCGCGGCGTCGTTCGGATACGCGTTGCAGATGCCGGCGAGGTCGTCGGCCTCGGGCGTGCGCTTCTTGATCTCGCCCGGCACCGCGCTGTTGTACATCGTAGCGGTGGTGATCTTGAACGCCTCGGCCGGCGGAATGTCGTTGCACGGCGGCGGCGGATTGCCGCTGTCGTCGACCTCGTTGGCCGGCGTCGCCGCGTCCTTGCACGTGTGATCGAGCCCCTGCAGATGGCCGAGCTCGTGCGTGAGCGTGTTCTCCAGATCGGCGATCTGCGTCCCGGAGCGCGGCGGAGGCGGCGTCATGTTGGGGATGATGTCGACGAACGTGAAGTTGATGTCGTTGAGCTCGATGTCGGCGTCGAGGATCACGCCCTGGTTGGGATCGCCCGCGTGGTCGACGAAGAACACGGTGGTGATCGCCGCCGCCATCGCGTCGTAGCACTGGTCCTTGCTCTGCGCGTCGTTCGGATGGCACCACTTGTCGGTGCGGAACTTGACGACGTTGACGCCGTCGTAATGCGCCTCGAGCGGCGCCGGCTGATCGTACATCATCTGAAAGTACGAGCCGCACGACGCCGCGCCGCTCCAGTTGGCCATCGACTTCTGGATGATCGAGAACACCTGGTCCGACGGCAGATCGGGCGTGGCGGCGCTGTCTGGCTGCACGAACGCGCACGCGCCCGGCCAGTGGATCGGCGTGCCCGGCGTGCCGCTGGTGCGCGAGCGGACGTACGCGTGCGACGGCGCGGCGAACAGCGTCGTGGCGGCGAGCGCGGCGGCGAACGCGGCGCGCACTAGCGGGCGCTCCGCGCGTACGTGCGGATCTCGCGCTCGAGATCGTCGAGCGTGCGCGCCGGCTGCGGCTGCGGCGTGGTGGTGAACTGCAGGCCGCTCAAGTTCGCGCTCACGTACTTCCGCCCGCCGGCGTCGGCGGTGACGCGCAATTTCCCCTGCGCCATGCCGACCACCCACGTCGCCGCGCCGCGCGTCTCGGCGAACACCACCACCTCTTCGCCGCGCTCGAAGTTGGCCGCGCCGAACACGCGCATGCCGATGCCGTCGACCGAGCCGCCTTCGCGCCGCACCACCAGCGCGTCGCCCGGCTTGAGCGCGCCCTTGTAGCTCTTGGCCACGCGCACCGTCGCGTCGGTGTAGATGGCCGAGTGATCGGCGGTCCAGCGCGACACCGTGCTCTCGACGGTGCCGAGCACCACGCGATCGGCGCGCTCGGTCATCGTCTTCAGATCGAGCTGGATCATCGTGGTCGCGTGCGCCGCCGCAGCGACGAGGATGGTGATCGCGATCAAGCTGCGCTTCATGCGTCAAGCCTAGCACGTTGACGCTCGATCCCGCCTCTGTTACGGAAGTGGCGCGTGATCGGGCGTCTCTATCGCAGCTGGTTCCTCGACGGGTGGGAGCGCCTCAACCGCGAAGCGGAGGAGGAGCGCGCCGCGCATCCCGGCTTCGACGCGCGCCCGATGGCGGTGCTGGTCCTGGCGGCGCTGATCCTGGTTTTTCAGGAGTACTACGGCGACCGGCCGTTCTTCGAGCGGCTGATCCTGCCGTGGGAAAATCCGCGCTACTACCCGCTCGCCAGCTTCGCGTGGTGGTCGGGGAGTAAAGTTTTTGGTTATTTATTGATACCCATCATTGCAATCAAAGTAATGGGCGGCCGATTGTCCGATTGGGGATTGCGGATTCGCGGCGTCGGCAAACACCTCTGGATCTACGCCGCCCTGTTCGCTGCGTTTTTGCCGATCCTCGTCGCTGCCAGCTACACCGCCGCGTTTCAGCGCACCTACCCGTTCTATAAATTGGCGGCGCGCAGCTGGACCGATTATCTCGCGTGGGAATTGATGTACGGATTGAGCTTCGTCGCGTTGGAGTTCTTTTTTCGCGGGTTTTTATTATCGGCGCTCAAGCGGCAGATGGGCGCGTATGCGATCTTCGTGATGATCGTTCCCTACTGCATGATCCATTTCCACAAGCCGGTGCCGGAGGTGTGCGGCGCGATCTTCGCCGGGATCATCTTGGGGACGCTGGCGATGGTGACGCGGTCGATCTGGTGCGGCGTGCTGATTCACGTCTCGGTGGCGTGGACCATGGACGCGCTGTCGCTGGCGCACCAGTGGGGATTGCCGGGATCCGATCGCTTCGTGTCGCCCTACTAATCGATCTTGGGCGCCGGCGCTTTCTTGCGCGCGCGATCGATGCGCGTGCGCACCTCCTGCGCGGCCGCCTCTACGGCGGCTTTGAGGCTCTCCCAACGATCGGCGCCGGTGGCCTTCCACCCGTCGAGCTTCTGGCGATAGACTTTGACGCGATCTTTGACTTGAGTTTTGACGCTTTCGAGGTTCATTTTTTTTCCTCCGCGTTAGACGTGCTTCGAGTTCTTGCCGTCTTTGGCCGAGGCGCGGATCTTCTCGCCGCGGATCAGCTTGTCGACCTTCTTGCTCAGGTCTTCGATCTTCTCGGCCAGGCTGTTGAGCTCCTCGCGGGTGGCGAACGCCAACGCGCCGCGCAGCCGGGTGACGACGCTGTCCCACGCGCCCTTGAGCTGCGACGGGACCTCGTCGAGCTGCGCCTTCGCCTTCTTCTCGAGCTTGACGAACTGCTTCTCGAAGCCCTCGATCTGCTTCTGCGCGGTCGAGAAGGTCTCTTTGATTCGTTCGCTGACGGTCGCCATTTTTGTGTCCTCCTGATCGGTAACGCGTTGCGTTACCAATGCAGTTTATGCATCGCGTCACGGGTGTCAAGGGATTTGCCGAAATTGCACGAAAGCTGAATGAAATCAATTCGCTGTAGGACAACGAATTACACCGAATTACAACTCGATGACAATTGGCCAGGCCCGCCGTCATTTCATCGCAAGTCCAAGGAGCTCCTCTATATGGCCGCCTGGTTCACGCTCGATCATCTGCTCATCACCGCCTATCTCGTCATCCTCCTCACCCTGGCGCTCTATGGGTTCCACCGCTCCACGCTCGTGTATCTCTACTATCGCAACCGCCGCCGCGATCCCGAGCCGCGCCTGCTCTTCACCGAGCTGCCGATCGTGACGGTGCAGCTGCCGCTGTTCAACGAGATGTACGTGGCGGCGCGCCTGCTCGACGCGGTGGCGCTGATCGACTACCCGCGCGATCGCTTCGAGGTGCAGGTGCTCGACGACTCCACCGACGAGACGCAAGCCATCTGCCGCGCCAAGATCGCCGAGATCGCCGCCACCGGCATCGACATCAAGTACATCCACCGCACCGATCGCACCGGCTTCAAAGCCGGCGCGCTCGCCAACGGCCTGAAAGTCTCGCGCGGCGAATTCGTCCTCGTCTTCGACGCCGACTTCGTCCCGCCCGCCGACATCCTCGAGCGCACGATCCACTATTTCGCCGACGACAAGGTCGGCATGGTGCAGGTGCGCTGGGATCACGTGAACCGCGACTACTCGCGCCTCACCGAGCTGCAGGCGATGATGCTCGACGGCCACTTCGTCATCGAGCACACCGCGCGCTACCGCTCGGGCCGCTTCTTCAACTTCAACGGCACCGCCGGCATGTGGCGCCGCAGCGCCATCGAGGACGCGGGCGGCTGGTCGCACGACACGCTCACCGAGGACATGGATCTCTCGTACCGCGCGCAGCTGCGGGGCTGGCAGTTCATCTATCTCAAGGACGTGGTGTCGCCCGCCGAGCTGCCCGTCGAGATGAACGCGTTCAAGTCGCAGCAGTTCCGTTGGGCCAAGGGATCCATCCAGGTGGCGAAAAAACTTCTGCCGGCGATCTGGCGCTCGAAGGTGCCGTTCAACGTCAAGCTCGAGGCGTTCTTCCACCTGACCAACAACTTCGCCTACCCGCTCTTGCTGCTGCTGTCGATGCTGCTCCTGCCCAACCTGCTCTTGCGCACGCGGCACGGCTGGCGCGAGGTGCTGATGATCGACCTGCCGCTGTTCTTCGGCACCACGCTGTCGATCGCGTCGTTCTACATCACGTCGCAGCGCGAGATTCAGCGCGACTGGCGCAAGACGCTCAAGCGGCTGCCGCTGATGATGTCGCTCGGCATCGGGCTGTGCATCAACCAGACGCGCGCGGTGATCGAGGCGCTGTTCGTGCCGAACTCGGGCGAGTTCGTGCGCACGCCGAAGCACGGCGTGGTGCGCCGGTTCGAGGGCTGGACGGCGAAGAAGTACCGCGCGATGAAGAGCCTGATTCCGTTCGTCGAGGTCTCGATGGCGCTCTACTTCGCGGTCGCGGTGGTGATCGCGTGCGCCGCCGGACACTACATGTCGATTCCGTTCCTCTTGCTTTTTCTGATGGGCTTCGGCTACGTCGGCGTGCTCTCCCTGCACCAGACCCGCTAGAAACGCCTCCCTGGCGTGCTATATTGAGGGCAGGACTGACTGCGAGGTGCGACAGGGAGAGATTGTTTTTTCCCTACGATCTTGGACCCGGGATCGGCCGCTGACCGAGGCGTGCATACCCGCTTGTCGGGAAGCCCATATCGGTTATCTTGCCGAGCCCACCTACGTAAATGTAGGGGTTCAAACTTCTCTCCCATCGGCCGAGCGGTTGGTTGCAGTTATGAAACGGCGTCCCCCAAAGGGCGCCGTTTCTGTTTTTAGGGACGGTTTTTAGTTTCTTAGTTGTTGGCGCGTAAGTCCGCGAAGTCTCGTCGGGCCGACGAGGAATCAAGCACTTGGCGATCGAAAACTAAGAAACTAAAAACCGTCCCTATCGCTTGAGCGGCTCGGGCTTGGGGAGATCTTTTTCTTGCCAGCCGGGGACGCCGCCTTGGGTGGCGATCGAGGTGGTGCCGCGCTTCAGGAGGTCGACTTTGCCGAGGATGGCGTTGTAGCGCTTGTCGACGACGTGGGCGTGCTCGCCGGTGTCCATCCGGATCGCGTCGCAGGGGCAGGCTTCGACGCACAGGCCGCAGACGATGCAGCG
>DASREC010000112.1:0-21400 GCA_035652295.1 Polyangia bacterium | reverse complement strand
TGATCCTCGTGCAGCTTGCGGATCTTCGCGTGTACGCGCCCGATCCTCATCGCGCGCCCGCCTGAGCCCCGCCGCCGTGCGGCACGTTCTCGACGAGGAGGTTCTCGAGCTTCATCGAGAACGTCTCGAGCTCACTCGACTGCTTCTTGGCCGCCGCCGAGAGGAACACGTGGCCGATCATGCAGGTCACCGCGATGGCGAGACCCAGCCACGTGTTGTTCATCGCCTCGGAGATCTTCGCCGACAGGATCGTCGAGCGATCGGCCGCGGCCGCTTTCGCGACGGCGGCGAAGGCGCCGATGAGGCCGGTGATGGTGCCGAGGAGGCCGATCAGCGTGGCGATGTTGGCCAGCGACCACAGCGAGCCGATGCGCTTCTTGAGATCCGGCGTCACGTCGACCAGCGTCTCTTCGATGGCGGTGGTGACCGCGGCCTCGCCTTTCGGCAGCCGTGTCAAGCCGGCTTTTGCCACGCGCGCGACCGGTGCCTCCGTCGCCGAACACAGCTTGATGGCGCGATCCACGTTGTTCGCCGCCACCAGCTTGCGGATCTGCTCGAGGAAGGCCTTGGCGTTGACCGAGCCCTTGCCGAGGAAAAAGATCGTCCGCTCGACGATGATGGCGATGGTGACCGTCGAGCAGACGAGGTTGACGTACATGAAAAAGCCGCCCTGCTCGAAGAACTCCGCGAGGTGCTGCATGTCTCCTCCGCGACGGCGAGGCGTCGCACATGCGATCATGATGCGTAGATCAGCTTGGGACTCGGCCCGTCACTATAGCCGAACTCGCTTGGGTGTCAAGCGCGCGGGATGCTTGACAAACAGCCGTTACGCCGTGGTGCCGGCGGGCGGCCGGATCTCCGCGCCACCGACGGTGAGCTGGAGCAGCGCCATGAGCCCGAGCATCAACATGCGCACCAAAAACATCCCGGCCGCGACCACGTTTCTATAGATGGATCTCATGCGGCCAACCGTAGCGCGCGATCGCCGACTTTGCTCAGCCCGTCGACCACGCCCACGATCGCGCGCTGCCACGCCGGCAGCTCGGCGCCGATGCGCGGGAAGAACAGATCGATCGCCCAGTCGTTGAGGCGCATCGCCTGCGCCGAGCCGAGCAGCACGCCCGGCGGCTCCTCGCGGTCGGCCGAGCGCATGCCGTCCATCACCTCGCGGTTGAGCCGCATTCCTCGACGGAAGCTGTCGTTGTTGTCGATGCCGAGCTCCTCGAAGTACGGCTTCTTCAGGTGCGTGCCCCAGCCGATCAGCGTGACGATCTTGAGCTGCATGACCTTCAGGCGCGCGGCCTCGATCGGCCCGAGCGTCGCCAGCAGCTTCGGCAGGTACAAGACGCCGAGGCCGACGTGGCGCGCCTCGTCGCGCTCGAAGTACGGCATCAGGTCCGACAGCACCGGCTCGACGCGCGCCATCGCCACGGTCTTGAACAGCGTCACCGCCACCGACTCGACGATCAGCTGCATGCCGAGCAATTTGTCGACGAGGCGGTGGGTGTCGAGCAGCTCCACCAGCACCGTGTGCGTGTAGCCGTCGAGCGGCGGGATCTCGACGTCGAGCGCGAGCAGGTAGTCGCGCAGCGTGTAGAAGTGGCGCGCCTCGTCGAACACCTGGCTGGTCGCCGCCATCTTCGCCTCGGTGTCTTCGATCTGCAGCGCCAGGTCGGCGCTGATCGACCACGCCGCCAGCTCGCCCCACAAAATCGTCGAGAAGATCTCCGCGAGCGCTTTTTTCTTCTCCGGCGCGAGGCGGATGCCGCCGTGCTTTTTCAGGAGGTCGCCGAGCAGCTGCTTGCCGTCCCACGCCTGCTTGTGGCCGACGTGGTAGAGGCGCTCGAGGCGCTCGTACTTGCGCTTCGCCTCGGCGAGGTAGTCGCGCGCCATGAGGTGGTAGGGCGGCCAGGCCATCGGGTGCCTCCGCCCTTAGTGTAAATGACTCGCCGGTCAGGTCAATGGCAGCCGACGCGGCTCGTGGCCACCACCACGTCGTCGAGAAAATATTCGGCGCTGGCGGAGAGGAACGACTGCACGATGCCGACGTCGAGCTCGCTGCCCGACGGCGTCGTCGGCGGCGGCACGGTGAACGCCGGCGCGCCGCCGACCCACACCGGCGAGGGATCGTCGGGGATCAGCTCGACGCACGACCATGCGCCGAGCGCGACGCCGGTCTCGCTGGCGATGGTGTCGACGCGCGACACGTCGCCGAGCGCCCACGTGCCGCCGGGAAACTCCGACCGGCCGATGCGCGGGCCCGAGGTGCGCACCGACGGGCCCTCGCTGCCGCCGAGCGACAGCGCGAGCAGCGACAGCTCGTCGTCGCCGACGGAGATCGGCTTGACCCAGAAGCGCGCGTACAGCGTGCCCGGCGCCGAGAGCCGCTTGACCAGGTAGGCCCAACTCTGCCCGGTGACCGTGACGTGCAGCGCGAAACGCCCGCCGCGCGGCCCGAGCCCGTCGACGATCGCGCTCGCGCCCGACACGTTCTCCGCGTCCCAGCGGCTGGTGTCGCCGCGCTCGAAGTCTTCGCAGAACACCGCGTCCGCCGGACAGTCGCCGTTGACGACCGGCGCGAGATCGCCGCCCGCCAGATCGCCGCCCGCGAGATCGCCGCCGCGCGCGAGGTCGGCCGAATCGCCGGAATCGTAAAACTGCTCGAAAGGGGTGATCGGCAGCGCATTACCGCATTGGCAGCCGCAGATGCCGAAGCAGAAGACGAGAGCGATCGCGCGCACCCCGACGTTTGGTCGGGCGCGCGCGAAACCGTCTCGGAAAGATCACATCAGGAAATCGACCGGCACCGACTTGCCGTCCGCGTCCGCCTTGCCGTCGCACGCCGAATGAAACGTGATGTTCGCCGACTGGATGTCGAGCCCGTTCACCACCTGGATGGTCGCCCGGCCGCCGGTCGGGTTGAGCGTGCACGCGGGATCGAGCGTCACGTCCGAGACGTCGAGCTGCTGCGCCGAGCCGCCGCCGCCGCCCGCCTGCTGCACGCCGCTCACCGTGTACTTGCCGCTCGCGTCGACGCTGACGTTCCACGTCGACTGCGCGGCGAGCGCGGCCGAGCCCTGCACGTGCGCCGCCTGCCCGGTGTACATGACGCTCGTCGGCGTGGCGGTGACGTTGGTGGAGCTGACGAACACCGTCGAGCGCGAGCCGACCAGCACGTTGGTGTACGTCGACGAGAGCGAGGCGGCGGTGGCCGACGTCCACATGCCGGTCACGTCGATGGTGCCGGTGGCCGCGCCGCCGAGCGGCAGCGGGCAGTCGGCGCCGAGCGTGATGGTCACCTCGCCCGAGCAGGGAAACGTGGAGCAGGCCTTGACCACCTGCGCGCAGCTTTCGGTCTTGCTCATCGCGTTCATCGCGATCACCGTCGAGTGGCCGAGCGACGCCGCGGCGCCGATGGCGACCTCCATCGGCTTGCGGTCGACGTCGCCGCCGGTCTTGATGCTCGGGATGCAGCCGCCGAGCGAGAGCGCGAGGCACGGAACCAAGAGTGTACGTTTGGTCATAGGCCCCTCCTGCGCGCTGAGACGCGCGGTCGCCGGCAATATTGCGCGACGGGGATCACGCGCGCGCTCGTCGCCGCGATGCGGTGTGAGGCGCGTCGCTCGCGTCGCTAGAAGACGTCGTCGGTGAGGCCGGCCTTGCCTTCGGAGCGTGCGAACTGCGGCGGCAAAGTGCCGCGCTTGAACGGCAGCAGCAGCGCGCCCGGCGTTCCCGGCTTGGCCGGCATTCCGCGATCGGGCGTCGCGCGCACGAAGTAGACGCCCGGCGGCGCCTCGAAGTCGCGGATCGGCGTCGCCGGGTGCGCCGCCTTCATGAAGTCGGTCCAGATCGGCGCCGCCGTCGTGCCGCCGGTGGCGTCGAAGCCGATCGACTTGAAGTCGTCGCGCCCGACCCACACGCCGCACACGAGATCGCGCGTGAACGCCATGAACCAGTTGTCCTCGAAGTCGTTCGACGTGCCGGTCTTGCCGCCCGCCGGCCGCCCCAGCTCCTTCGCCTTCGTGCCGGTGCCCTTCTCGATCACGTTCTTCATCATGTCGACCATGACGTAGGCGGTGTCTGCGGCAATTCGCCGCCGCGCCGGCTCGGGCTTGAACTCCTCGACGACGTTTCCGTCGGCGTCGAGGATCTTTTCGATGAGCACCGGCTTCACCTCCATGCCGCCGGCGGGAAACGTGGCGTAGCCGTAGGCGTGCTCGAGCAGCGTCACCTCGGGCGTGCCGAGCGCGATCGACGGGTGGCGCACGATCTGCGCGGTGATGCCGAACTTGCGGATCTGCTCGATGACTTTATCGACGCCGATCGCCGCCACCAGCCGCACGCTCACGGTGTTGATCGATTTCTGCAGCGCCGTGCGCAGCGTGATCGGCCCGAGGTACTCCGCCTTGTAGTTGTGCGGCGACCACACGCCCGCCGCCGTCTTGATCGACACCGGCGCGTCGGGGACGATGCTCACCTCGGTGAAGCCGTGCTCGAGCGCCGCCGAGTAGATGTACGGCTTGATCGACGAGCCCGCCTGCCGCCGCGCCTGCGTCGCGCGGTTGAACTGCGACAGGTCGTAGTCGTAGCCGCCGACCATCGCGGTCAATTTTCCCGTCGCCGGATCGAGCGCCACCAGCGCGCCCTGAATCTCAGGCCGCTGCGCGAGCTGCGCCAGCTCCTGCGTCTCGACGCTCTTGCCCTTCTTCACGTCGAGCTTCACCACGCGCACCGGGATCAGATCGCCGTCGCGCAATTGGTTGCCGCGATGCTCCTTCCAGCGCTCGATCTTCTGCGCGTCGGCGTCGTCGAGGTTCATGCGGATCGCGCCCATGCGCGCGTACGAACGCTTGCCGCTCCGTTCGTACATCGCCAGGTACGGCTTGCCGACGACCAGCGCGCCCGCCGCCGCGCGCGCCTCCACGTGCGCGCCGGCGTACGGCTGCGGCAGCCCCTCGAGGAACGTCTGGCGATCGTCTCCGTCGAGGTGCCCGACTGCCCCGCGAAATCCGAACCGCCGATCGACGTTCTCGAGACCGAGCTTGATCGCCGCCTCGGCCGCGCGCTGCTGCGACATCACCAGCGTCGTCTGGATGCGCAGCCCGCGATCGAACAGGTCGCGCCCGCCGTACTTCGCCTGCACCAGCTTGCGCACGTGCTCGACGAAATACGGCGCGGCGATGTGATTGAGCGGCGTGTCCTTCGAGATGATCGCGATCGACTCCTGCTCCGCCTCGCGCAGCTGCGTGGCGCTGATGAAGTTGTTCTCGAACATCTGCCCGAGCACGTAGTGCTGCCGGTCGCGCGCGCGCTTGAACGCCGAGAACGGCGAGTCCTCCGTCGGCGCCTTGGGCAACCCGCCGAGCATCGCCGCCTCGGCGATGGTCAGATCCTTCGCGTCCTTGCCGAAGTACACCTCGGCCGCCGCCTGCACGCCGTACGCGCCGTGCCCGAGATAAACGTGATTGAGGTAGATGCCGAGGATCTGATCCTTGGAGAGTTTGTTTTCGATCTTGTGCGCTAAGATCGCCTCGCGAATTTTTCGCACGAGGTTGCGCTCGTTACCGACGAGCATCAGCTTCGCCACCTGCTGCGTGATGGTCGAGCCGCCCTGCACCACGCGCCCCGCCTTCATGTTGGCGAACGACGCGCGCAAGATCCCGAGCGGGTCGATGCCGTGGTGATCGAAGAAGCGGTTGTCCTCGGCGGCGACGAACGCGTTGCGCACGTGCGCCGGGATGCGATCGTAGGGCAGCACGATCCGCTTCTGCAGATAGAACTCGCCGATCAGCTCGCCCTCCGACGAGAACACGCGGCTGGCGCGCGACGGCCGGTAGTCGGTGAGCGCGCTCCAGCGGTCGGGCAGATCTTTTTCGAACTGCTTGTAGCCCCAGTACGCGAGGCCGGCGCCGAACGCCGAGCCCATCAGCGTCAGCAGCACCAGGAAGCGCAGGACCGAAAATCGCTTGCGGGGCTTTTTTGCCTTCCGCTTCGCGGGTCCTTTACTTGCCAATCCGTCGCCGCTGGACACAATCGAGGATATGTCTCCGGCTTTACGCTGTGTCAACTTAACGGCGGGCGCTCTCGCGCTGTGGGGCGCGACGTTCGCCGTCGTCGGTGACGCGCGCGCCACGCCGCTGCCCGCCGACCTGCCGGAGCCGTACATCGTCGCGCCGTTCGAGAACGCGTCGCCGGTCAAGCAGCTCGACTGGATGTCGCCCGCGCTGGCGGTGACGGTCGCGGAGAAGCTGGAGGCGCACCCGTCACTGCGTCCGATGTACGGGCCGCAGGTGCTCGACGGTTTCGACAAAACATTCGACCCGGAGAAGATCGCCCGGCGCGCGAAGGACCTCGGCGCGCGCTGGGTGTTCTCGGGCGCGTTCAGCCGGCCGAATTGGAAGAGCGACCTCAAGGTGCGGCTGTATGCGGTGGTCGAGCCGTCCGATTCGATCGCGGTGGCCACGCTGCGGCTGGTGGCGGAGTCGGGCACCGTCGGCGAGCGCAGCGCGCTGCTCGAGCAGCTCGACGCCAATCTGCTGTCGGTGCTGGCCAAGCAGGGCTGGCCGCCCGACGCCGACACGCTGGCGCAGCTCAAGCGCCGCCCGACGCGCGACCTCTACGCGTTCACGCTGTTCGGCCGCGGCTTGCAATACCTGCTCGGCTTCGGCGAGACGCGCGATCTCGACAAGGGGATCAAGGCGCTCAAGAAGGTGAGCCTGATCGATCCCAAGTTCGCCGAGGCGCACCGCGTGCTCGGGATGATCTACCAGGAGCTGGGCGATCGCGCGCGCGCGTCGGGGCAGTATTCGTACGCGCTCGATCTCAAGCCGGGCTACTTCGCGGCGCTGACCGGGTTGGCGCGTTTGTACCGCTTGGATGGCAATCGCGCCCGCGCGCAGGAGCTGGTGGAGAAGGCGCTCGAGCAGCGCCCCTACGACGTCGACAGCCGCGAGATGCTGGGCGAGCTGCTCTGGGAGAACGCGCTGCTCGACGAGGCGCTGGCCGAGTTGGAGAAGGTCACCGCGATGTCGCCGCGCCACCTGGCCGCGCGCCGCACGCTGGCGCTGATCTACGCCGCCAAGGGCGCGACCGCCGATCTCGCCGCCGAGCTCGAGCGCGTGCAGGATCTCTCGCCCGAAGATCTCGACGTCAAGCTCGACCTCGGCTCGGCGTACCAGCGCATGGGCGCCAACGAAAAAGCCATCAGCGCCTACGAGGAGGTCTTGAAGCGCCAGCCGCGCAACGTGCAGGCGCTCAAGCTGGTCGGCGACTGCTACCGCCGCGAGCACGATCCCGAGAAGGCGATCGCGTCCTATCTAAAGGTGAAGAAATTGTCGCCGGAAGATCCGCGGCCCTATTTCCTCCTCGGCGCGGCGTACCAGGAGGCGGGCGACGACACGCGCGCAGAGGCGATCTTCCAGGACGCGCAGCAGTTCAAGCGCTACCTCGGCGAGGCGTGGATCAACCTCGGCTCGATCGCGTTCCGCCGCGGCGATCTGTCCAAGGCCAACTGGTACCTGTCGCGCGCGGTGACGCGCTCGCCGTCGCGGCCCAAGGGCCACTACAACTACGCGCTGGTGCTCGACGCCAAGAAGGAGCGAGACCGCGCGCTCGACGAGCTGAAGATCGCCGGCGACCTCGATCCCGAGGACGCCGAGATCCGCTACCTCTCGGGCGTGATCCTGCTGCGCCAGGGCCGCCTCGACGAGGCGAGGGCGATGTTCGAGGAGGCGATCAAGCGCAAGCCCGATCACGCCGACGCCAAACACAACCTCGCGCTGCTGGAAGATCTCGAGAAGCGCTACGGCGGCGAGCACGCAGGCGTGGGCTCTCGTTAATCACGGACGCCGCGTTCGGGCGCCTCGCGGCGTACCTCCTCGCTTGGTCGGTCACGGGCGCAGAGCCCGCTCCCTCCCGCGCTGCGGGGGTGCGCCGCGATTCGCCTCGAACGCGGCGTCCTCCTGTGAGCCTCGGAGAAAGAAATTCGTCGGGGGAGCCGCTCGTGGTTTGATCGGTGCCGGATGCGCGCGGCGCTAGCCATCGGTCTCCTGCTCGTGGCGCGCGCGGCGGCGGCGCAGGATCAGTTCGAGATCCAGGTCTACGACGCGGAGACGGCGGGGCCGGGCGAGTCGGGGATGGAGACGCACCTCAACTTCTTCGCGCTCGGAACGACCGGCGCGTCGGCGGCGGGCGAGGCGCCGAACCAGCACGTCACGCACGTGACCTTCGAGCCGCACGTCGGCCTGGCGTGGTGGTGCGAGGCGGGCGCCTATTTTCAGACCGCGTTCCGCGCCGACGGCACGTTCGATTACGCGGGCGTAAAGCTGCGTTATAAAGCCCGCCTCAAACGGCGCTGGCACAACCGCATCGGGCTGGCGCTCAACCTGGAGTTCTCGTCGGTGCCGCGCCGCTTCGAGGCCACCGGCGCGGCCATGGAGCTGCGCCCGATCATTGACTTTCGTTTTAAACGAATTTATGCCGCGTTCAATCCCATCCTGAGCGTCGACTTCGCGGGCGCGGCGCAGGGCCGGCCGCAGCTCGAGCCGGCGCTGGCGCTCGAGGTGGCGCTCGTCGGCCCGCTCTCCGCCGGCGCCGAGTACTACGGCGCGTTCGGCCCGCTCGACCACTTCGGCGCCGAGCAGTCGCACCGCATCTTCGGCGTCGCCGACCTGGTCTTCAAGCGCTGGGCGCTGCAGGTGGGCGCCGGCTACGGCCTGGCCGGCCCCGAGCGGGTGATCGCCAAGGCCATCGTCTCGATCGATTTTACCGGGCGGTAAAATCCGGTTTTACCGATCGGTAGGTTCAGCGGCGGTGGGTGATGGGGACGAGCTTGGGCGGGCGCGACGACGGGCCGCCGGGCGGGAGCGGCGCTTCGTCACCGTCGCCGTCGCCGTTCGCCGCGTCCGGCTTCAGCTCGTCGACCGGCTCGACCGGCGCGCCGCCGCGCTCCTCGGCGATCAGGACGCCCATCTCGCGCGCCTCGCGCAGGGTGGCGCGCACCAGCGTGTTCATGTCGATGGCGTGCCCCTCCGACGCGGCGAGGAACGCCGAGCGGATGGCCGCGTTGCGGATGTTGCCGCCCGAGACTTCGTAGCGCCGCCCCAGCTCCTCGAAGCTGACGTCGGCCGCCAGCTCCGCGCCCTCGGGAAACATCTTGGCCCACAGCGCCGCGCGCGCGTCCGCGTCCGGCTTCTCGAAGCGGATGCGGAACGTCAAGCGCCGCTTGAACGCCGTGTCGATCGTGTCCTCGAAGTTGGTCGTGAGGATGGTGATGCCGTTGAACGTCTCCATCCGCTGCAGGAGGAAGTTGACCTCGAGGTTGGCGTAGCGATCGACCGACGACTTGACCTCGGTGCGCTTGGCGAACAGCGAGTCGGCCTCGTCGAACAGCACCACCGCGTTCGAGCGCTGCGCCTCGTCGAACACGCGCGCGAGATTTTTCTCCGTCTCGCCGATCCACTTCGACACCACGCGCGACAGGTCGACGCGGAACAGCTCCATGTCGAGCTCGCGCGCGATCACCGACGCGCACATGGTCTTGCCGGTGCCGGGCGGCCCGGAGAACAGCGCGCTGATGCCCTGCGCCACCGTGTGCTTGTTGCCGAAGCCCCACTTGTCGTAGACCTGCTCGGCGTTCGCCGCGTACGAGATCATCTCCAGGAGCGAGTGGTAGCCGTCGACGGAGATGACCAGATCTTCCCAGCGGTAGGCTTTGTCGACGCGCACCGCCAGCGATTTCAGATCGTGCTGCAGTTGGTTCTTCGAGGCCTCCATCACGTCGGCGCGCGTGACCACGAGCGGGCCCTCCATGCGCGTGCGCAGCGCCGCCGCCGAGACCGACGCGCGCGCCGCCGCCTGGATGCGCTGCGCGTCGAGCGCCAGCTTGCGCCCGATCTCGACGAGGTCGACGTCTTCGCCGAGCTTGGCCGAGAGATCTTCGTACACCTGCTCCCAGATCGCCGCGCGCTGCCGCGGCGACGGAAACGTGAGCGCGATGCGCACCACCTCGCCCGCCTGCTCGAGCGGCTCGTAGCGCTCGATCGCGCCGACGAACGCCACGCCCGCCGTCTCGAGAAATCGCTTGAGCTCGGGCGTGAAGATCAGCATCGGCGTCGGCGCCACCTGCTGCGACTGCTCGTCGTCGCGCGCGCGCAGCGGATCTTGCCTGGTCAGGAGCTGATCGTAGTTGTCGAGGTAGGGCAGCGCGCCCGAGAGCGCGGTCTCGCGGCGCACCTCGGCCAGCCGCGCGCCGAGGTTGTCGCGCTCGAGCGGCCCCGACACCGCCTGGCAGTTGGCCACCAGCATCGGCCGGCCGAGCTCGTGGCACAGCCCCTCGGCGAGGAACTTGCGGCCGACGCCCGGCGGTCCCGACAGCTCGAGCGTGAGCTGCGCGCGCCGCTCCATCGCGGTGTGCATATACGCGGTCAAATCGGCTTTTCGCTCGGCGGGAAGCCGCGCCTTGCCGAGCACCGGCTGCGGGCGCACCAGCTTGAGCCACTCGGGCGCGCTCGAGTCGCGCGCGCCGAGCAGGTAGAGGCCGACGTTGCGATCGATCTTTACCCGCAGCGCCTGCAGCGGCACGTCGCGCGGCGACAGCGGATCCTCGACGGTGACCAGCGCGCTCGCGCGCAACTTACCGTCCGGTAAAAAGAGCAGCGCCGCGTCCACCGCCTGCTCGAGCTGGCGCGTGATCAGCTCGATGATGGTGCCGACCTGCAGCGTCGGGCCGGCCAGCTCGCCCTGCAGGCCGCGGCACACCGAGCGGAACAGCGGGTCGACCTCGCTCGCCAGCGTGCAGAGCAAGACGCCGCGCTCGACGGCGGAGAGCGCGAAGGTGTACTCGAGGCGCGGCAGGCGCAGATCGATCCCGGCGGCGACCGAGAGCATCACGCGCCGCTCGACGGTGACCGGATCGGGCGCGGCGAAGGTGTCCTCGGGGCTGGCCTGCGGTCCGCCGATCAGCGCCGCGGTGCGCGCGCGCAGGATCGCGATCTCGTCGAGCAGGTGCTCGCGCGAGCTCAGGTACGGCGCGACCGGATCGAGAATGTCATCGGACATTGCCGATACTTTAAACGATAAACCGGCCCTGCGCTCAGCGGAAGCCCTCGACGATGCGGCGCACCTCGGTCGCGCGGCGCGAGCTGAGCTGGCCGACGCAGGCGACGGTGAGGCGCTCGGGGCGGAAGATCTTTCGCGCGACCTCGCGCACGGAGTCGGGGGTGACGCGCTCGAGGCGCGCCAGCTTCTCCTCGAGCGTCGACGGGCCGAAGAACAGCTCGGTGCCGCCCCACCAGCCGGCCATGGCGTCGGGATCGTCGAAGCTGTGCTCGAGATCCCAGCGGTAGCGGCGGCGCGCCTTGGCCAATTCCTCGTCGAGCGGCGGCTCTTCGCGCAGGCGCGCCACCAGCGCCAGCGCCTCGCGCACCAGCGACGCGACGTTGTCCGGGCCGGCGGCGCCGTCGATCTCGTAGAGGCCGGTGTCGACGAACGGCTCCAGGCTGCCGGCGACGTAGTACGCCAGGCCGAGCTCGTCGCATAGGCGGCGGTGCAGGCGCGTCGACATGCCGTCGTCGATCACGCGCCCGAGCGCCAGCAGCGACGGGTAGTCGGCGTCCTTCTCGCACAGGCCGCGAAACAGGATCTGGATCGACGTCTGCGAGCCGGGGTGCGTGACGAACGCGAAGCGCGGCGCGTCCTGCGCGCCGTTCGGCGCCGTCACCTCGAGCGCGCGGCCCTCAGCGATCCCGCCCATCGCACGCTCGACGCCGCCGATGACCTGCGCGTGCTCGACGGCGCCCGACACGCACAGCACCATGTTGCGCGCGCCGTAGCAGCGCTCGAAGTGGCGCCGCACGTCGGCGCCGCGAAAGCGCGACACGTTCTCGTGCGGCCCGGTGATGCGATAGCCGAGCGGGTGCTCCGGCCACACCGCCCGGCGCGCGATGTCGTCGACGTTGATCAGCCGCCCGTCCTCGTCGAGATCTTCCAGCATCTCCTCGAGGATGATGCGCCGCTCGACCTCGAGATCGGAGAACGCCGGCGCGCGGAAGATCTCACCGAACAGCGCGATGCCGCCGTCGAGCGTCTCGGGGTGCAGCGAAATTTGATACAGCGAATAGTCGCGCCCGGTCTCGGCGTAGAGCGTGCCGCCGAGCGCCTCGATGGCGTGGTTGAGCCGATACGCGTCGGGCAGCCGCTCGGTGCCGCGAAACAGCATGTGCTCGAGAAAGTGCGACAGCCCGTTGTCGCGCGCGCTCTCGTAGCGCGAGCCGACGCGCGCGTACATCACGACGGAGGCCGAGTGCAGGTGCGGCAGCTCGACGGTGACCACCTTGAGCCCGTTCGCGAGCACGTCTTTGTGACGGCGGAACGGCGGGCGTCGAGGCTGGGCGCGCGACTTCATGAAGCGACGCAACGTAAGAGGACGGGCGCGCCTTGTCAACGCCGAGGCGGCGGCGTTACGATACGCTGTGCCCTTCAACAAGAAGCTGGTCGTCGTCGAGGACGAGGACGCGATCGCGCACCTCGTCGAGCGCGTGCTCGGCGACGCCGGTTACTTGTGCCTGCGCGCGCGCGACGGCGAGCAGGCGCTCCGCATGGTGCGCTCGGAGGCGCCCGACCTGGTGATCCTCGACGTGCTGATGCCGAAGCTCGACGGGATCGAGGTGGTGCGGCGCCTCAAGAGCGATCCGATCCTGTCGCGCGCGCCGGTGCTGATGCTGACGTCGCTGGCGAGCGTCGACGATCGCGTGCGCGGCCTCGACGCGGGCGCGGACGACTACCTGCCAAAGCCGTTCGATCTGCGCGAGCTGGTCGCGCGCGTGCAGTCGCTGCTGCGGCTGTCGCGGCGCGAGCGGGATCGCTCGCCGGTGACCGATCTGCCCGGGCCGGGCGCGCTCGACGACGCCGTCGAGAAGCGGCTCGCGCGCGAGTCGCGCTTCGCGCTGCTGTTTGTCGAGCTGGTAGGTTTCGATGGGCTGATCGCCGAGCACGGCTGGAAGCGCGGCGAGGCGGTGCTGCGCCAGGTGGCCGACGGGTTGCGCGCCGCCGTCGAGGGCGAGGCCGAGGCGCTGCTGACGCATCTCGGGGGCGACGACTTCGTGCTGGTGGCGGCGAGCCAGGACGCGGCGCGGCTCACCGACGTGCTGCGGGCGGCGGGCGCGCGCTCGGCGCCGGATCAGCTCTGGGTCGAGGTGACCGCGGTCGACTCGGGCGGCGCGCGCACCGTCGACGATCTGGCGGTCGCGGTGGCGCAAGCGCGCCGCCGCGCCACTACACCCGGCTAACGCGCGCCCGCGTCGAGCGGCTGCGGCGCTCTCGCCGGCTGCTGATTCTGCGCCGGCGCGTTTTGCGCAGGCTGATTTTGCGGCGTCTGATTTTGCGCCGGCGGGTTTTGCGCGGGCGGATTTTGCTGTGGCTGATTTTGCGGCGTCTGATTTTGGGCGGGCGGATTTTGCGGTGGAGGATTTTGTGCGGGTGGAGTTTGTTCGGGCGGCGGTGTTTGACCGGGCGGTAAATTTTGTTGCGGCGCAGCATTCGGCGGAGGCGCCACCGTCGGATTTTGCTGGGCCGGGACGCTCGGCGGCGGAGGTTGCGGCGGTGACGGCGGCGGAGCGGGGTGCCCGATGGGAATGCCGAGCAGCCACGTTCCGAGCAGCCGGCCGCGCAGTCGGCGCGCGAGCGGTTTGCTTTGAATAGAGGGTGGATCCATAAAGTCCATGCCGTGCGATGCACATGCCACCGCTTGACAGGCGCGCCGCTTCGACCCGAGATGGGCGCGTGCGGCTGAGCCTGGCGTTGGTGGTGGTCGGCGTGGCGCTGCCGGCGCTCGCCGGTGCGCGCCCGCGCGCGCAGGTCACGTTCGCCGCCGGCAAGGGCGCCGAGGCGGTGGCGTACTTCGCGCCCGAGGTCGCGCGCACGGTGACCGCGCGGCTCGACGCGGCGGGGCTCGACGCGGCGGCCGACGTGGCGATCGTGGGGCACATCGAGGAGCTGTCGGGCGAGCGCGTGCGGCTGACGGCGACCGTGCACGGTCACACGGTGAGCGTCGAGGGATCGATCGAGAACCTCGACGGCGTCGCGGAGCAGCTGGCGTCGCGGCTGGTGCCGCTCGTCGCGGAGTCGGGGGCACACAAGGCGAGCGACGCGGGGCACAAGGCGGCGGTGCCGGGCGCGCCGCGCAAGTCGACCGAGGCGGGGGCGGAGAGGGCGGCGGCGGAGAAGACGGCGGCGGGGGAGCGAGTCGCGGTGGTGGAGAAGGCGGCGGCGGACAAGCCGGCGGCGGAGAGAGCGTCGACGTCCGCGGCCACGTCGCCGTCGCCGTCCACGTCGACGAGCGCGGCGACGATCACGTCGACGTCGACGCCGGCAACGACGACGGCGACGACGACGAGCAGCGCGCCCGCGGCGAGCGCGGATCCGACGACGCCGTCGGGAGAAGTGGCGAGCCCGCCGGTGGTGGCGAGCGCGCCGGCGCCGCGGCCGCCGGATCCTTATCTGGGCGCCTATCGCGCGCCGCAGCCGCCGGGCGGCGCCGTCGCGCGGCCGCGCGTGGTCGCGCACGCGGTTCCCGATTCTCCGTCGGCGTTCGCCGGCAACGGCATCTCGGCGACGCAGGCCTTCTTCTATTTTCTGCAGCGCCGCCTCGGCGTGGTGCTGATCTCGAGCGGCTTCGTCGGGCTCACCACGCCGCAGATGGCCGCCAACGAAGCGTGGCGCGCGCAAGCTCGCGCGGTGGTGATGGCGCACATCGAGGCCGTCGACTATCAGCAGACGCCGACGGGCCCGGGGCTGCGCTGCCGCCTCGAGGTGGTGGTGGTGCGCGACGGGCGCGTGGTGCTCCGCCGCGTCGTCGAGTCGCCGCCCGCGCCGGCGTCACCGTCGGGCCGCCGCGGCCGCGAGCTGGATCCGATGTTCATGGCCGTGTCGCAAGCGCTCGAGGCGATCGCCGGCGATCTCGCCGCCGCGGTCGCCGACCCGCGCTGATCGCGCTTTCGCGATCGCGGCGCGCAGCCCATGGCGCTCGGCCCCCAATCATCCCGAGCGCAGAACTTTCCCGGCGAGATCATCCGACCTGCGGCCTCGCCGCCGTGGGTGCGTAACCACGATTTCGCTTGAATTGGCGATCCGCGCTAGTTTACGATGCCTGAGGATACCGCTGCCCACGACGCTTTGCGCTGCGTCGCGGACCCCGCGGATCGAAGGCTGGAGCGAGCGTGCGTCAACCGGTTCCGTTCGGGAAGTACGTGCTGCTCGAGCGCATCTCCGTCGGCGGCATGGCCGAGGTCTTCAAGGCCAAGGCGTTCGGCGTCGAAGGCTTCGAAAAGATCCTCGCCATCAAACGCATCCTGCCGTCGATGGCCGAGGACGCCGACTTCATCGAGATGTTCATCGACGAAGCCAAGATCTGCGGACAGCTCAACCACGCCAACATCTGCCAGGTGTTCGAGCTCGGCCGCGTCAACGACTCGCACTTCATCGCCATGGAGTTCGTCTGGGGCAAGGACCTGCTCCAGATGCAGAACCGCTTTCGCAAGATGCGCCAGACGATGAAGCCGGAGATGGCCGCGTTCATCGCCGCCAAGCTGTGCGAAGGGCTCGACTACGCGCACAAGAAAAAAGACGCGACCGGCAAACCGCTGGGCATCATCCACCGCGACATCTCGCCGCAGAACCTGCTCGTCAGCTACGAGGGCGAGCTGAAGATCATCGACTTCGGAATAGCGAAAGCCGCGTCGCGATCGTCGAAGACGCAGGCGGGCGTGCTCAAGGGCAAGTTCGGGTACATGTCGCCCGAGCAGGTGCGCGGGCTGCCGCTCGATCGCCGCTCCGACATCTTCGCCATCGGCACGATCCTCTACGAGATGCTGACGGCGGATCGCGTGTTCATCGGCGACTCGGATTTCGAGACGCTCGAGAAGGTGCGCAACGTCGACGTGCCGCCGCCGTCGAAGGTGAATCCGAAATGTCCCCCGGCGCTCGAGAACATCATCCTCAAGGCGCTCAAGAAGGAGGTCGAGGATCGCTACCAGTGGGCGGCCGAGATGCAGGAGGACCTGCAGGCGTTCTTGATGCAGCAGGATCCGGTGTTCACCGCCAAGCATCTCTCGATGTGGATGCGCGAGCAGTTCGCCGCCGAGATGAAGCGCGAGCAGGACATCCTCGACGAGCAGCGCAAAGTCTCCAAGGACGTGCTCAACCAGCCGCCGCCGTCGATGGACCTCGGGCGTCCGGCGCAGCAGCCGCTGCCGGCGATGCCGCTGCCGGGCGTCGCGCCGCCTCCCGCGCCGCCGCTCATGTCGGTCTCCGGCTCGACGTCGTCGGCGGCGACCGATCTGCCGTCGAACAGCACCAAGATCCTCGACGATCTCGATCTCGAGGCGATGGAGGTCAAGGACCTCGCCGGCGAGCGCACCATGATCACGCCGGGCGGATCGGGCGGCGGCAACGGCGTGGTGCCGCTGCCCAACCAGTCGACGCAGATCCTCGGCGCGAATCATCCGCTGCCGGGCATGACCGCGGCGGCGGGCGGGCGCCCGTCGCCCGCGCCGGCCGGTGATCTGCCGTCGCAGTCGACGGTGATCCTCGACAGCGGCGTGGTGCCGATCGTTCCGCCGTCGGGCCCGCTGCGTACGACGTCGGAAGCCAAGACCATGCTCGAGGCGCAGGCGCCGGTGATCGTTCCGCCGCGCATGACGCAGCAGCAGTCGCACTCCTCGCCGGTGATCGTCTCGTCGCAGCTCGCGCATCCGCAGACGCCGCCGCACGGCGTGATGGCCGGCCACCTCACGCCCGGCACCGGCCGCGTGGTCGCGCCGCTGCCGTACGCGCCGGCGCGCTCGACGCTGTGGAAGGACATCTTGATCGGCGTCGGCGTGGCGGCGGCGCTGGTCGGCGGCGTGCTCGGCGCGCGCGCGTTCCTCGGCAAGTCGAGCGCCAAGGGCACGCTGGTCGTGATGGTGTCGCCGGCGGCGGCGGCCGACGTGCTCGTCGACGGGACGATGCGCGGGCACATCGAGGCGAACGTGCCGCTCACGCTCAAGGACCTGCCCGCGGGCTCGCACGCGGTGGTGGTCAAGAGCCCGAGCGGTTGGTTTTCCCAGACGGTAGCGTTGGCGGCGAACGACGTGAGCGTGGTGACCGCGGCGCTCAAGAGCGAAGCGCAGGCGCCGGCGCCGAGCGCGCCCGCTCCGCAAATTGCGCCGCCGCAAGCGCCGACGCCCGCCGCCGGCACCGGCAAGCTGCGCCTCAACATCACCAGCGAAGGCGCGTCGGTGTACGTCGACGGCGCGCAGCTCCCCGACGAGGCGTGGAAGATCGCCATCCCGCTGCGCGCCGACGTGCCGCACGAAATCCGCGTCACCAAGCCGCAGCGCGAAGAGGTCAAGCTCTCGATCACGCTCAAGCCCGGCGAAGAGGTGTCGCGCGACGTCGACCTGATGCCGGCTTACGGAAAAGTAAAAGTCTCGAGCCAGCCCGACGGCGCCGAGGTCTACTTCAACGGCCACAAGATGGGCCTCACCCCCACCGTCGTCGGCGAATTGGATCCCGGCAAGCCGGCGCGCCTCACGCTCAAGCACAAAGGCTTCGCCGCGATCACCAAGTACGTCAGCTTCGACAAAGGTCTCGAGCAGGATCTCTCGGTCACGCTGGTGGCGTCGAAGGACGACGGCATGAGCGGCGGCGACTCCGGCGAGGAGAAGGCCGCCAAGGACTCGAGCCACGAGCACGCGCCGAAAGCCGCCGCCGACACGTCGACGCCGAAGCCGAAGAAAGACGGCGAGGGCGAAGCCAAGACCGAGCCCAAGCACGCCGACGTGCCCAAGCCCGCGGCCGCGCCGTCGGGCGAGTCGGGCTACCTGATCGCCAACACCATGCCGTGGGCCAAGGTGGTCATCGACGGCAAGGACACCGGCAAGACCACGCCCATCGCGCCGCGCTCGAAGATCGCGCTCAAGCCCGGCAAGCACGTCATCACCTTCGTGGCCAACGGCAAGAAGTTCAACTTCGACGTGGTCATCAAGGCGGGCGAGGACACGCGCCTGATCAAGCAGCTCACCGACTCGGGCATGTAGCGCCTGCGGCAAATTGCCGCAAGCGGCAGATAGCGGCAAATTGCCGCAAGCCGCGGATCGCGGCAAATTGCCGCACGCCGCGCGCCGGCTCAGTCGTCGTCGTCCTCGTCGTCTTCGTCGACGAGAATCGGCGGCCCGCCCTCGTCCGGCTCGGCGCCCGACAGACGCGTCTTGACCCGCTGGTGCTGCCGCTCCTTGTACGCCTGGTGGCTGTTCTCCCCCAGCTCGTTCTTGCGCGCGGTCTCCGCGTCCATCACCTGGAACTCGGTGAGCACGAAGATCACCGAGCCGAGATCCACCGACGAGCCGTCGGGGATGCGCACCAGGAACTCGTCGATGCGCACCGGCATGTCGGCGACGAAGTTGATGATGCGGTACGACGGCCCCGAGAACTCGTTCTGCAGCGCGGCGCGCGCCTGCTCGTGATCGAGATCCTGCTGGAGCTGATCGGCGAAGCGCGCGAACGCCGGCGTCTCCTCGACCAGGCGGCGGAACGGCAAGATGCCGTTCACCGACTCGCCCGGGATCACGTAATTGAACGGCACCAGCCGGTGCAGGAGCTCGTTGAGCACCGCCGCGAGATCGTCGGCGGAGCGCGTGATCAATCGGAAGCGCAGCTTGTCGAAGACGTTGGCCGCGATCGACGCCTTCTTGGCGAGCAGCTTGGTGACCACGCTGTCGCGCTCCTTGCGGCTCCACGCGAACTCGGCGATCGGATAGCCCGCGGCGCGGATCTCCTCGACCACCTTCACCACCTTCGCCTCGACGAAGCCGAACACCTCGTCGTCGGAGACCGGCAGCTTGAAGAGCAGCTCGCGGCCCGCCAGGTGATGCATGACGTGCATCGCCTTGAGCACGATGCACGCGTACATCTGGCGCCGCCCCTTCGACGACGCGAGCAGGAACAGCTCGCGCGCCGGCATCGCGTGCGCCACCGCGTCGGGGATGCGGTAGCTGAAGTTGCGCGTCAGGTACTCGACCGCGTCCGCGCGCAGCTCCTCGAGCCGCTCCATGTCGTCGGGGCGCACCGGATCGAACTCGTTGACGCGCAGGAAGCGGTCGACCTCGCCGGCGTCGGCGAACGCGAGGCGGTGCCAGTCGATCACCGACGTGCCCGAGAGCAGGAGCCGCATCGCCTCGAGATCGGCGTGGGTGGCTTCCGTCAGTCGGACGAGATCGGAGCGCGGGGCGGGCGTCGAGCGATCGGTGGCCATCGGGGCCTCGCCCTTTTTTATCCCGCGGGTCGCGGACGGTTCAATTCATTTCGATCAGTGCGGGCGTTTCTTGAGCGAAAGCGTGGCGACGAAGAGACCGACGGTGACGGCGAGCAGCGTGAAGTTTCCGACGACGGGCAACATGCGATCGGCCTCCGCGTACGTTTCCCTACACCATCATACAAATTAGTTCGCACAGCAAATTTTCGCGTGGCGAAGCTTATCGAACGACTTCGGGATCCAGTTATTGCAGCGCCCGGCTTCACTGCGGCTGCTGCGGGCTGCGCGCGGCCGCCAGGTTCTCCGACTTGCTCCCGTCGGCGGCGGCGCGCCGGTAGTAGAGCAGCCACTGGTCGCCGAGCGCGATCACCGCCGGGTCGAGCTCCGACGGGTGCGTGAGGAAGTCGAGCACGCGCGTGAACACCGGGTTGAACGGGTAGGGCGTGAACGACGCGCCGTCGCCCGCCGCTTCGCCGACGGACCAGTCGGGCGGCGTCGGCACCAGCTTGCCGAACTCGAGCGAGTCGGCGCTCTCGGTTCCGTGCGCGGAGAACCACAGCCGCACGAACGGCTTGCCGTCGGGTCCGGCGAGCGCCTGCGCGAACGGCGAGGCGATGCGATCGACGCCGCGCCACAAGATCGGATCCGAGAGCGCGGCCGGCGCGAGCACGACTTGCGGCGCGCCGAAGCTGCCGCCCGAGATCAGCCGCCGCTCGACGTGGCCGCCGGCGTCGACGTAGTACAGCGCCTGGTCGCCTTGCTGGAGCCCGATCACCGACGGCTGATCGCCGCCGTCGTGAAAGTGCATCGACGGAACGAACGCGACGCCGTCGTTCGATAGCGCGAGCGCCAGGCCGTCGCTCTCGGCGTAGAACAGCGAGTACGCGCCGTCGTGTGCGACGCTCGGCGCGCGGCCGGCGAGGAGCGCGTTCGGCGGATCGACCGCGAAGGAGAAGCCGTCTTTCGAAGTCGCGCGCCAGATGTTCGGCGCGCCGCCCGGATCGGTGCGCTCGAAGTAGAGGATCACCTGGCCGTTCTCGACGAGCGGCGACGGCTCGGCCAGCGCCGACGGCGTGCGCTGAAGGAGACAGCTTCGCCCGCTGAGACACGTCGACGCGTCGGCGCACGCCACCGCGACGCAGAGCCCCGTCGAGGATTGGCAGGTCTCGCCGGTCTGGCAGTCGTCGCTCGTCGAGCAGCCGCCGCGGCACACGTGCATGCCGGGCACGCACGATTCGCCGCGCGCGCAGTCGCCGTCGACGTCGCAGGCGCGATCGCAGCGGCGCTCGGCGAAGCTGCACGTCAGATCGGGGCCGCACTCGTCGGCGCTGTCGCACACGGCCACGGTGCAGCGGCCGCACACGCAGCGCTCGCGGCTGCGGCAGTCGCGGTCGGCGGCGCACGCGGCGGCCGGCGCGGCGCCGGCGCACAGCCCGACCGCGTCGGCGTCGAGCGGCCCGAGGCGCGTGGTGCCGTCGCAGATCGTCAGCGGCCCGACGTCCTCCCACGGCGCCACGTCGGCGATGCGCCGCCCATCGAACGGCGGCTCGCCGGTGAACCCGCACCCGGCGGCAGCGATCGCGAGCCCGCACAAAAGTGAAATGGGTTTCACTTTCGTAGCAAAAAGTGAAACGGATTTCACTTTCGCGGCGGAGAGCGAAATGGGTTTCACTTTTCTCAAAACCGCACCTCCGCCGTCGCCGCCAGGTGCAGGATGTAGCCGCCCGACGAGAAGCCGGAGCCGGGGTAGAGCTGCAGCGCCTTGGTGGTGGTGCGCGGCTGCAGCCCGTGGAGCTGCAGCGCCACGTCGAAGCGGATCGGCTTCGGCAGGATGCGCGTGAGCCGGCGCAGCTCGACGCCGCCGCCGAGCGACACCACGTGGCGATCGTTGTCGGCGAAGCTGGTGAGCCCGCGCTGCTCCGGCACCGGCGAGCGCTCGAATGCGTAGCCGGCGCGCGCGGTCACGTTCACCCGCTCGCCGAGCTGGCGCCGCCACTCGGCGCCGACGCGCGGCACCCAGACGTCGTTGAAATGCGCCGTCGGGAACAGCGCCTCGACCAGCGGCGGCGAGATGCCGAGGTTCACCAGCGTGCGCAGATCGGGCAGCGCGCC